>CAMBPO010000007.1 GCA_945869725.1 Klebsiella pneumoniae | reverse complement strand
GAACTGGTGTTTGGTGCACTGTTTGCCGTCGAGAACGTGCTGGTTGTGTATCTGGCAGCAACGCAGGTTCTTAACGGTACTATTTCACTGGGTTTCCTGACGGCGTTTATAGCCTTAAAGGGTAACTTCTCCGCGGCTATCCGCTCTTTTATCGACAAGCTGGTACAGATACGTCTTGTCAGGCTGCAGCTTGAGCGTGTCTCCGATATTACCTGCACTGAAAAGGAATTCAGTAGCATGCACTTGCCGGTTATCCGAATTCCTGTGTCTGGCAGACTGGCGTTGGAAAATGTGACGTACAGTTACCCCGGCAGCAGCGCGCCTGTTCTGCAACACATCAATCTTGTGCTGGAGCCTGGCGAAATCCTCGCACTCACGGGACCTTCTGGGGCGGGAAAATCTACCTTGCTTAAAATCATGGCGGGTTTGCTGCAGCCAGATCAAGGCGTTGTGAAACTGGATGGCCGTGATATTCGCGAATCCGGTATTCGCAACTACCGTGATATTTGTGCCGGTGTATTACAAACCGATCAGTTATTGTCCGGCTCTATCCTCGACAACATCACGCTGTTTGATCAGCAACCTGATCTGATGCGGGTGGAACACGCTGCCAAACAGGCACAAATACATGAGCTGATTATGTCGCTGCCGATGAACTATAACAGCATGATTGGCGATATGGGGTCTATGTTGTCCGCAGGCCAGGCACAACGGATTCTGCTCGCCAGGGCGTTTTATAAACAGGCAAAGATACTGTTTCTGGATGAGGCAACAGCCAATCTTGATACCGAAACCGAGCAGGCTGTGATCGCATCACTGCGCTCGTTAAAAACCAGTATTGTGCTGATCAGTCACCGGCCGGAGATTTGCGGGCTGGCCAGTAAAGAGTTGCGTTTGGACATGTGAGCACGTTCGATGTGGGCATTTGAAGTTAGATAAGGTAGTCCTAAACTTGTGGACGCGGCCCTTGCGCGGTTCTACGTTCACCGCGCGACACAATACTGGACAGCAGCATCAGATACGCAAAGGCAGCGATTAGTACAAACGAAATCGGTAACATGGGGTCAATCCGCTTTATGCTAGAATTCAGGCCGTTTTTGTCACTGTACCAATCAGACCTGTTGCCATCCGCATACGGGTAAGCCGGGAATCCATCACATGACTGTCATTAAACAAGACGACCTGATCCAGAGTGTAGCCGATGCGCTGCAGTACATCTCCTATTACCATCCACTGGATTTTATCCAGGCGGTAAACGAAGCCTATGAGCGCGAGCAATCGCAGGCAGCCAAAGATGCCATGGCGCAGATTCTGATCAACTCGCGCCTGTGTGCGGAAGGTCAGCGGCCGATCTGTCAGGATACCGGTATCGTCACGGTGTTTATGAAGATTGGCATGAACGTGCAGTGGGATGCCAGCCTGAGTGTCACCGACATGGTTAACGAGGGTGTACGCCGTGCCTATCTTCATCCTGACAATGTGCTGCGAGCCTCCATTCTGGCTGACCCGGCAGGCGCACGTAAAAACACCAAAGACAACACCCCGGCGGTTATTCACATGGAAGTGGTGGCCGGTAATACCGTTGACATCACCGTCGCAGCCAAAGGCGGCGGCTCGGAGAACAAAGCCAAACTGGTCATGTTGAACCCCAGTGACAGTATTGTGGACTGGGTGGTGAAGACGTTGCCGACCATGGGTGCTGGCTGGTGTCCGCCCGGGATGTTGGGTATTGGTATTGGCGGGACTGCGGAAAAAGCCGCGGTGCTGGCCAAGGAAGCCCTGATGGACCCCATTGATATCCATGAACTGCGGGCACGCGGTCCGCAGAACCGGATTGAAGAATTGCGGCTGGAGATTATGGACAAGGTCAATGCGCTGGGTATCGGCGCGCAGGGCCTCGGAGGACTGACCACGGTACTGGATGTCAAAATCAAAGATTTCCCGACACACGCAGCGTCATTGCCGGTCGCCATGATCCCCAATTGTGCGGCGACCCGGCATGCACATTTTGTGCTGGACGGTTCGGGTCCGGCGCATCTGACGCCACCAAAGCTGGAAGATTGGCCGCAGATTACCTGGGACGCCGGCCCCACATCGCGGCGGGTCAATCTTGATACGGTAACGCCTGCAGAAGTTGCAACTTGGAAGCCCGGCGAGACCTTGCTGCTCAATGGCACCATGTTCACCGGCCGTGACGCCGCGCATAAACGCATGGTTGAAATGTTTGCGCGTGGCGAATCTTTACCTGATGGCGTGGATTTAAAAGGTAAGTTCATTTACTACGTCGGTCCGGTTGATGCCGTCCGCGACGAAGTGATCGGACCGGCCGGCCCCACGACTGCAACGCGAATGGACAAGTTCACCGAGACCATCCTGGCTAAAACCGGCTTGCTGGGGATGATTGGTAAAGCCGAGCGCGGTCAGGCGGGGATTGATGCCATTCAGAAACACAAAGCGGTGTATCTGATGGCGGTGGGTGGCGCAGCCTACCTGGTGTCCAAAGCCATCCGCGAAGCCAGAATTGTGGCTTTCCACGATCTGGGTATGGAAGCCATCCACGAGTTTGTGGTCGAGGATATGCCGGTGACGGTGGCGGTGGATGTTAACGGCACGTCAGTGCATCGCACAGGGCCTGCAGAGTGGCAAGCAAAAATTGCGGCGGCGCAGCCGATTACTGTGAAGTAATAACACGGCAGACAGGGTGAAGTTTCCAGGGTCGCGATAGGCCCGGACAGGTGGAGCAAAGTATGAAATCAAAAGCAAAAGGTTGGCGGCGCTGGATTGCCGCCACGCGCTACTCGTGGCAGGGAATCAAGGCCGGCTGGAAGTCAGAAGCGGCAATCCGACAGGAGATTGTTGCCATGGCGATTCTGTTGCCGGTGGCTTTGCTAGTCAATGTGAGCACTGCAGAGCGCGCGCTGTTGTTATTGAGCCTGACCCTGGTGTTGATTGTGGAACTGTTAAACACCGGCATAGAAACGGTTGTCGATCGCTTAAGCGAGGAGTTCCACGAACTCAGTGGCAAGGCTAAAGATCTGGGCTCCGCGGCAGTGCTGCTTTCTCTGCTGACCGCCACTGCAATCTGGTTGCTGATAGTGCCCGCCAGCCTGTTTTGAGCGCTGCCATGAACCGCCGCAAATGTTTGCGACGGAAAAAATCGTAGGCCGCGTATAAATTCCCGAACTTACTTTCTTCTGGAGTTACAAGCATGGCTACACGTCATCATCTCAAAAAAGTGATCAGTCTGAGTCTGGCAGTTGCGATGGCGCTGCCTTTGCTGGCAATGGCTCAACAAACCGAGCTGCCGCAGGCCGCTGCTCACAATCACGCACAAGCGCAAGGGCAGCAGGGTCAAGGCCAACACCAAGGCCAACACCAAGGCCAACATCAAGGCCAACATCAAGGCCAAGACGACGGCCAGCGCCGAATGCAGATGTTCAGCAGTATCGACAGCAATGGCGATGGTGCGCTGAATTTTGAAGAATTCTCCGCGATGCCGCGACCAGAAAACCGCCCACAGGGTGCTGATGCTGATGCTGATGATGCCGTTGAGCAGCGTTTTACCCGGGCGGATACCGATGGCAACGGCTTGTTGTCACCCGATGAACTCGAGCAAGGGCAGCGTCGTGGCAATGGAGGTGGCATGCTTCCCCAGGGGCAGGGCGATATGCGCCAGCGCATGGAGAACATGACACCCGAGCAACGTGAACAGATGCGCGAAAGAATGCAGCAAATGACACCCGAGCAGCGTCAGCAGATGATGCAGCGCCGTCAGGGATTTAATTCCGCACCGACAGCCCCGGCAGTCCCTGCACCCCCGGCAGCACCGGCAGCACCAACGTCGGATTAACTCGCAGGGATTTCCAGAGGCTATCGACAGTCGGCACATGTTAACGGACGAGCAAGTCATGACAGCCATCGCCGACGGTGATCAGCGTGTTTACGCGGATACCGTTAGGCTGCATGGGCGGGCAATCGGATTCTACGCGTTCAGGATGCTGGGCAGCCAGGACAGTGCAGAGGATATAGCGCAGGAGACCTTTCTGCGTTTGTGGACACACGCGGATCGCTGGCAGTCGGACAAAGCCAGTCTTTCTACCTGGTTGCACAGAATCGCACACAATTTGTGTATCGATATGATGCGCAAGGACAAGTCGTCAAAAACCGACGAATATGCAGATGAAATGGCGGACCCGCGCCTCGGTGTAGAACAGCAGCAGGAAAGTGATGAGCGTCATCAGCGACTGCAATCGGCATTGATGATGTTGCCGGAACGCCAACGCAGTGCTTTGGTGATGACGCACTATCAGGGACTGGGTAATCAGGCGGTCGCCAGTATCATGGATTTGTCGGTAGACGCTCTGGAGTCTCTGCTGGCCAGAGCCCGCCGTGCGGTACGCAGCGCGCTTGTTGATTTGCAGGAACCCGTTTTTGACAGACAAAAGCCAACGCAGTCAGGTAAGGACAAACTAGCCGGTCAATCGGGACCGGGGGAGCAGACATGACAATTTCCCTTCAACGGTTTGAGCAACTGCTGGATGCCTATGGTGCCAGCCCTCAGCGTTGGCCGGATCACGAGCGCGCCGCTGCGTTGCAGTTGCTTGAGCATTCTGCGCATGCTGCGCACCTGTTGCAGAACGCACAGTGGCTTGATCAGCAGCTTGATCAGCTGCCGGCACCTGACTTTGTGTATCTGAATACGACGTTGTTAACAGTACCTCTGCCCGCGCGGCGCAAAATATGGACAGATCAACTGCTGGAGTGGTTAGTGCCTGCCGAGGCCCGCACCGTCGCAGTGCTCTGGCGCCCGGCGGCACTGGCCTGTGTGCCGTTGATAATGGGGCTGGCAGTGGGCAACCAGTTGGACGTCTTTTCAGATGTCGATACCACGGACTTGTATAGTGTTGATATGGAAGAAACCGAGCTGGAGCTGATCTCGCTGGCTGACTATTCGGAGATTTTGCAATGAGACTGACCCAAAAAAATGGTTTGCTTTGGATTGTGGTAGTTTCCCTCAGCATCAATCTGTTTTTTATCGGTGCGCTGGCGTCGCGTTATTTTAAAAGCCAGGATTCGTCGGCCGCACCGATCAATATGCGTTGGGTCATGCGCGATATGGAGCCGCAGGCTCGTGAGTTACTGCTGCCTCAGATCCACACCCAGAACGAAGAATTACGACCGCTGAGAATGCAGATGTTCCGCGCACAGCGTGAGGTTAACTTGTTGCTGGCCGCGGATCCTGTAGATCAGCCCGCCGTGTTGGAGGCGTTTGGTCGGCTACGGGAAGCGAATATGTTGTACCAGGAATTATCTCATCAACAACTGACCAGCATTTTTGCGCAGCTAACCTCGGAGCAACGTCAGCGGGCGTTCAGATTTATGTCAGAGCGCAGAAATCCGTATGACGGCGGCGGCCGTTCAGGCCCGGGGCCAGGTCCAGGTCCGGGCCCAGGTCCAGATCCGGGTCCGGGTCCAGGTCCAGGCCCAGGTCCAGGTCCAGGCCCTGGCCGACCGTCTAGTCCTGAACCCCGGTAAGCATGTCCGCATAAGGTGTATCAACCGGCAATTGAACTGGCCGCGCATAACCGGGAATGCGGATACTGCTGCGATTGATAGTCAGAGACGCACCGTTCAGCACCTGGTGGTCAAAGCGATAATCCAGTTTCGCAACGCCTCGTTGTGCCTGTTCATCGTACGCCCGCGTTGACTGCTGAACTTTTTCTTGTTTCTGCTGCCAGTGTTTCCACGCATTTTCACCGTGGCGGCGTCTGAGCATTTTTTCTGTGACATGTGGCGCCAGGATGGAGGCGCTGGCATTGTTGCCGCCAAAACCTTTGGCGTTCAGTACCACCGCGTCCATACCGGTGTTTCCAACTTCCCGATGCTGTAGCAGGAAATCCAGATTGCGCTGATGAACGTCATGCGCAATCGATTCAGTACTGGCAATGCCGGGAATGATGCCGTAACGCCACACGCCCAGACTGTTGACCAGTTGATCAGCCGACGCCGATGCTAATGAGTGCCCGAGGTAACTTTTTATGGCCGTGACCGGCCAGTGTTTTATCCCGAAAGTACCTGCGAGGGTGCTGAATATTTGCGACTCGGTCACTCGGTTCTGCGGCGTACCCGTGCCGTGCGCGTGCACATAAGAGCGTGTCTGCAGGCCCTGTTCGCCTATAACCGCGGCAGTGGCCGCCATCGCCTTGGCCATGGTGATGTAGTTGCCCGCTCCCGGGCTGGAAATGGATTTTTTAAAACCATCAGCATTCACAAAGACATCGGTGACGGAACCGTAGAGATTGGCGCCCAATTCCAAGGCCAGCTTGTCATCACACAGCACCACAAACTGAGCGGATTCGCCGAGCGTAAAACCTGCATTCATGCCAAAAGGGCGGCAGGCACGACGATAATCCGGTGTTGTCAGGTGTTTGTCGCTGTCAAGTGCCAGCAAGGCCTCATCAGTTGCCAGTGCGCCCATGGTGGCGTATCCATCGATGATTTCCGGTGTCAGTGGTGCTTCGGATGTGCCAACAATCACCAGCCGGTGAGTGCCGCTGCGAATGTCGCGTATACCCTGCCGCAAATTGTAGAGGAAGGTGGCACAGGCAGCGGCATTAGTGCCCGTTGTACCCAGATTGCCAAGCAGGTAGGCATTGATAAAATCTGCCGGCATTTCGGCAAATCCCAGCGCCAGTTGTTTTGATGACACTTTTTTGCCGAGTAGCCGCGCCTGCAGCAGTCCGCCGTTGCCGTCATAATCCATCTGACTCATGCTGCTGCCGGCATACACGCTGATCTGGTCAGCGGGCACTGCTTCCAGCACCGTTTCCCAGGCAATACCCAGAGACTGCAGGGCATCGCTGGCGCCAAACACGGTCAGCTGAAGCCCGCGAGGGTGATGTCGAGATGGATACAATATCTGTGGATCAAAACCGCTGGGTAACTGCCCAGCTGTGTTAACGGCCGACTTGCGCCAGTTCTCGGTCAAAATTTCCATGCTGGTCGGAATTTCTACATGCAAATGACCGGGCTCTGCTTCACTGATCAGCCAGCCCAGCGGGATATGATCGGGCAAATGCTGGCGCTTGATGGTAAAGCTTACCGGTTGGTCATCACCGGCCAGTAGGGTGGCGCGTTTGTGGTACAGCAAGCGCTCAGGATCAAACAGGTTGTTTTCCAGCTTGCGGATCAGGGTGCCAGCCTTTAAAACTGGATCCAGTTGCAGCAGCGCATTGTGCAGATCCACCCTGTCTCCGGCGGGATTCCTCCAATGTCCCTCTTCATAAGTAAGCAAGCCCATCAGCGTCGCTAGACTGGCCCGCGTCTGCATGGCGTCAGCGGCAGGCAGGCAGTCAATAACCAATCTTCGGTAGCCATGATGAGCCGAGCTGCGCCCGGCGGGGTTGATACCCCCAAAGCCAATGATGACGGGTAATGCAGACATACGTGCTCTCCGGGTTAGGCGTTACGACTGCCTGACAAGCGCATGTGAGTGATGGCGTTTATCAGCGAAGACGCTACTATAGCGAGGACAAGGTGAAGCAAATAGGTCTTGATGGTCATTTAATATGGTAATAAAGACAGAGAATGAGTTGCTGGCGGCATTCAACACCGCGTACAACACTCGGATTGCTGAACTGCATGCCAGTCTGGGTATCGCACCCGGATATGCGCAACGCTCAGGTTTGCCAATGCAGTTTGAGCCTGACAAGTTGGTTGATGCCGGTAAAGATATGTTTGACCGCGATCAGAAACTCACAGCGCCGGCATTGGCCGCTTGGCTCGCAATGCAGCGCTCGGCAGCGCAGCAGGAGGTCACTTTGCTGCTGGTATCAGCCTATCGCAGTGTCGACTACCAGACCCAGTTGATCCGCAAAAAACTCGATTCCGGCCGGACGCTGGAGGATGTCATGCAGTTTAATGCGGCCCCCGGGTTCAGCGAGCATCATACGGGCCGCGCTATCGATATCGCCTGTCCGGATGCTGAGCCTCTGCAGCAGGCCTTCGAAAATACCAACGCATTCAAATGGTTGAGTGCTAATGCAGGAGGTTTCGGATTCGTGATGACCTATCCGCGTGACCACCGGCATGCCATCAGTTATGAGCCCTGGCACTGGTGTTTTAATCTGGATCAATAAAGTGAAATGTCAGGCGGATGTCCCTTAGACAAACTGAAAACAATGGAGTAGGCTTAAATTCACGCTAGACGCTAGACGCTAGACGCTAGACACACGGAGAACGTGACGCATGAGATGGAGTAAGGTTACGGGCAATCAGTTTTTCACCGCGGGTTTGTTAAAACGCTGGTGGGTCAGGTTGCATCCACACCTTGTCAGCACACGCGACTCTGTGACTTCGCGCCCAGGAAACTCTGCGCGTCTTTTTGCGGCATTTTTGATGGCCGCTCTGCTGTCACCGGCAAGCATCGCCAACACCACACCCGCCGACCCTAATTTTCAACCCTGGTTACAAGCCTTGATAGAGGAAGCCCGGGCCTCTGGCATTTCTGAATCCATCATCGAGCAGGCGCTGGTGCCGGTAACTCCTATCCCGCAAGTGATCAGCAATGATCGAAACCAGGCCGAATTTGTTGAAACACTGGCGATGTACCTGGAAAAGCGTGTGACCGACTGGCGCATCAACACCGGTCGCAACCGGTTGGCCCAGCACACGGCGTTGCTGGATGAAGTCGGCAAGCGTTATGGCGTATCTCCCCGTGTGATTGTGGCCATCTGGGGTATCGAAACCAACTACGGTAGTTTCACCGGTGGCACTGACGTGATCCGGGCATTGGTGACGCTGGCCTATGATCCGCGCCGTGCCGAATACTTCCGTGCAGAACTGCTGGCGGCGTTGCATATTCTGCAGGATGGTCATATCACGCATCCTGATATGAAGGGCTCTTGGGCCGGCGCCATGGGGCAGAGTCAGTTTATGCCCAGTAGTTTCCGCGACTTTGCTGTGGATTTTGATGGTGATGGACGCCGTGATATCTGGACCACCGAAGCGGACGTATTCGCGTCGATTGCCAACTATCTGGCTGCAGCAGGTTGGCGCGAAGGTGAACGCTGGGGCCGCGAAGTGGCGATTCCTGCGGACTATCACCAGCGGGCCGCGCAGTGGCAACAGGGCGACGTGGCGCATACTTGCAGTGTGCTACGCCGTCACACTGTGCAGTTACCGGTCATGGACTGGCAGATGGCTGGCATACGTCAGGCTGACGGTGAGCAATTGCCGGCCGCCGACATCCCTGCCTCCATCGTGTTTCCCGATGGCCCGGATGGAAAAGCCTTTTTGACCTATCCCAATTTCAGGGCGATCTTGCGTTACAACTGCGCCAACAACTATGCATTGGCAGTGGCGACACTAGCGGACAGTTTTTAATCACATGTTTTCAGCTCCGCATGGAGCCGGGAGGGTAGCCGAAGTTGACAGAGTAAACACATCGAAAAATGATCAGCGTTAATCAGGAGACAATTGATTATGTCCAATGAATTTCAAGTAGTGTTTCATAATATCGATCCATCCGACGCCGTATACGACAGCGTGCAGAAACGCATCGAGAAGCTACGTCGTTTCAGCAATGGCATTATCGGCGGTCGGGTTGTTCTGGATTCACCTCACAATAATCATCACAAAGGCAAAGTCTATTCCGTCGCTATCGAGATACACACGGCGGGCAAGCCTGTTGTTGTCACCCAAGAGCAGCATGACAATCATGCACACGAAGATTTATATGTTGCCATCCGCGATGCGTTTAATGCCGCGGAGCGACAATTAAAGTCTGTCGATAAAAATCACCGTAAAGAAGCTGTTCACAAAGATCCGGATGCTGTTGACGACGGCCTTGATGATGTTGTCGATGACGAGTTACCTGAGTATACCCGTGCGGTTGGTTAACCCGGCTTTCTAGCAAGGTAGCTGCACAACAGGAGCCCGTCCAGCGATGGGCTCCTTTTTAAAATCTGTACAATACCGATCCCGTTTAACAAGCACTTTGATCAACACCGCAGGGAGTTTATTCAGCCATGTCTGCCACCGAGCAACTCACCGACTATCAGCAACTGGAACTTGAAGCTGCTGCCTTTCGCCATTTGTTAAAACATCTTGATGAAAACAAACAGGTGCAAAACATCGACCTGATGAATCTGGCCGGATTCTGCCGCAACTGTCTGGCAAAATGGTATGCCGCTGCGGCGGACGAACGTGGCCTAGAGATTGGTTACGAAGATGCCAGAACGCGCGTGTACGGGATGCCTTATGCTGAATGGAAAGCGAAATATCAGACGCCCTGATCCGGTTTGCACATGTATTTTCAGGATGCCGGATTGGCAACGTTGAACATCTTGGTGCGCACCAGTCGTCGATAGGCGTTGGGTGTCACACTATGCTGTCGCTGGAATAGCCCGGTAAAGTAACTGACATCGTGGTAACCCACCGCAAATGCAACTTCTGCAATACTCAGGTTGCTGTGTTTTAACAACTCACGCGCCTGATTGAGTCGTACCTCCTGCAGATATTCCACCGGTGTTTGATTGGCGGCCTGCCTGAAGCGCCGGTTGAATGACCTGACATTTAAACCGAACTCAGCCGACAACGTCTGCATACTGATGTCACGCTGATAGTTTTTCTGCAGCCACTCCTGGATTTTAATGATTAGTTCATCATGATGGCTGTCCTGCGGGTCTGCAGCCAGCAGGAGTGATTCGTACGAACGTTTTATCTCATGCATAAAGTGCCGCGCGACTTCATCCGCCACGGCGCTGCTGAAAAGCTGCTCCACAAAATGCAACATCACATCACGCACTGCGTTCACACTGCCCGTGCAATACAGTCGGTCTTTGTGCGTGATAAATTTTTTGCGTTCCAATTTGATGGCAGGGTAGTGCGCTGCAAAGTCATCGAAGTAGCGCCAGTGCGTGGTGGCTGGTCGGTGGTCCAGTAAACCGGCCTCAGCCAGAAAGTAACTGCCAGTGCCAACACTGCAAATGTCCGCACCGCCGGCATATTGCCTGCGCAGCCAATCCGCTGCTTCGGGAAACAGCCGCACTGCCGCGCGGGGGTTGCCCCACAGCGCCGGTATAAACACCATCGTATTTTGTGTGTGGTCTGACAGATCGGCGGTGGGTTGCAGCAACAGCCCTCCGCGCATGGACAGCAGAGTGGATGCATCGCGGGCCACGGTTTTTAATTCAAGGCCGGGTTGGCGTTGATGGTGGCGGAGACGGTGAATGGTATCGGCAGCGCTGATCATCTCCAGCGGAATCGCGACGCTGGATGCCAGTGCTTGCGGGCAGACGAGGATGCTGATGCGTTTCATAGTGTCATGGTATACCGGATTCGGGCAGGTGGAGAAGTTCTGTGGGATACTGCGCCGGAGAGGTGAGCGATGAGAAAAAACCTGATTACCAAGGCCGGCATGCTGCGCTTGAAAGATGAACTGAATCAACTCTGGCGAGTCGAGCGACCTGAAGTCACTAAAAAAGTGTCATGGGCTGCTAGCTTGGGCGATCGCAGTGAAAATGCCGATTATCAGTACAACAAAAAACGCCTGCGAGAGATTGATCGCCGAGTGCGTTATCTGAGCAAGCGCGTTGAAGAGCTGCAGGTCGTAGAGGCATTACCGGATAATACGGACAAGATTTTTTTTGGTGCGTTTGTAGAAGTGGAAAATGAAAACGGTGATGTCCGCAGTTTTCAGATCGTGGGTTATGACGAGATTTTTGATCGCAAGGATGCCATCTCCGTCGACAGCCCGATGGCCATGGCGTTACTGCAAAAAGAAGAAGGCGACGAGGTGATTGTCAGAACACCGGAAGGCAAAGTCGTGTGGTATGTGAATTCTATTGTTTATCGGTCATCAGAGGCAGAACGCTGAGTTGCTGCCTCCGATAAGTTTTTCATCAGCCGTTACGACGCGCAAAGTCCGCCATAAAGTCTGCCAGTGTCTGGCATCCTGCAACCGGCATGGCGTTGTAAATGGAGGCGCGCATGCCGCCAACCACACGGTGACCTTTTAACGCATACAGTCCGTGCCCCTGCGCCTCGTCGAGGAACTTCTTGTCCAACTCGCTGTTGGCCAGTGTAAAGGTGATGTTCATCTGTGAGCGGTATTCTTTCTGCGCGGCGCCCCGGTAAAAGCCAGTGCTGTTATCGATGGCGTCATAAATGATGCTGGCTTTGTGCGCGTTGATTTTTTCCATCGCCGGCACGCCGCCCTGATCCTTCAGCCAATGCAGCACCAGATTCATCATGTACACCGCAAAGGTGTTGATGGTGTTGGGCATGGAATGGTTCTTGGCGTAGGTGTCGTAGTTAAGCAGATTGGGCGTCTGCGGCATGGCGTGGCCGATCAGATCCTTGCGGATGAGCACGGCGGCCATGCCCGACGGGCCGAGGTTTTTCTGTAGACCGGCAAACACCAGTCCAAATTTGTTGTAGTCGATGACCCGTGACATCAACTCAGAGGTCATGTCCGCAACCAGCGGAATATCGCCGGTATCGGGGAATTCATTCCAGCGTGTACCAAACAAGGTGTTGTTGCTGGTGATATGCACATAGGACGTATCTGCATCCAGTGTGGATACATCATAGTCAGGGATATGGTTGAAGTTGCTCGCTTCGCTGCTGGCCACTGTGACCGCTTTTCCATAACGCGCGGCTTCTTTGCGTGCCAGCACGGTCCAGTGTCCGCTCTCGATAAACGCAGCTTTGTGAGCGGGCTTTAAGGGCATCAGGTTCAGCGGTATGGCGGCGAATTGCATCTGCGCGCTGCCATGCACATACAAAATGTCAAAATTCTCCGGCAATCCGGCCAGTTCTCTTAGCAGATTGTCGGTCTCGGTCAGCAAGGCTTCGAATTCGGCGCTGCGGTGACTGACTTCAATCACGGACATGCCAAGACCCTTCCAGTCCAGAAATTCTTCTTTGGCTTTTTCCAGCACAGGCAGCGGCAACATGGCCGGGCCGGCTCCAAAATTAAAAATGCGGTTCATCGTCAAATCCTTGCTAGCGGTTAGTTTAAAAGTCAGGTTTCAGGTCGGGTCGTCTGTATCTATGCCGCCTTGGAGGCCTTATAACAAAGTCACCTTGATCACATCGTCGGTAGCCGCAATTGCCTTTACCGCCTCTGTCGACGGCGTGCTGGCCAGATCAATCAGGTTGTAGGCGATGTCATCACGGCTTTTGTTGATCATGTCGACTACGTTTATGTTCTGCTCGGCAAGGATGGACAGGATTTTGCCCAACATACCGGGTACGTTTTTGTTGCTGATGGACAGTCGTGTTCCTGTAGCGGCGCCGTGCACGCGGTCAAGCGTCAGCGCGGGGAAGTTCACGGAGTTGCGGATGTTACCATTCTCAAGGAAATCCTTCAGCTGATCGGCAGCCATGATGGCGCAGTTTTCCTCGGCTTCTTCGGTGCTGGCGCCGATGTGTGGCATCAGAATGACATTGTCGCGGCCAATCAGTTCATGGCGCGGAAAGTCGCTGATATACATTCGCAGGGCGCCCGCTTCGAGTCCGGTCACAATGGCGGCTGTGTCAACAATCTCATCGCGCGAAAAATTCAGCAGGCACAGGCCGGGTTTCATGACGGCCACCATGTCAGCGTTAATGAGTCCGCGTGTACTGTCGAGCACCGGCAGATGCAGGCTGACATAATCGGAGTTTGCCAGCAGGGCACTGACATTCTCAATTTTTTGTACCTGATTTGGTAAACGCCAGGCGGCATCCACCGACAGCGCAGGGTCGTAACCCAATACTTTCATGCCCAGATTGATCGCCATGCCAGCGACCAGCGAACCGATAGCGCCAAGCCCGATGATACCGAGGGTTTTGCCTGCCAGTTCATTGCCGGCAAAGCGCTTTTTCTCTGCCTCCAGCAGTTTGTTGAGTTCGGCGTGATCGGTTACAGCACTGAGAGTATCTACATAACGAATTCCGGGAATGATCCCGCGTGATGCCAGCAACATACCGCTTAACACCAGCTCTTTTACTGCATTGGCGTTCGCACCCGGTGCGTTGAATACAACAATCCCTCGGGCAGTGCAGTCAGGCACAGGTACGTTGTTGACACCGGCGCCAGCGCGCGCAACGGCCTTGATGGTTTCGCCCAGATCCGCGGTGCCAAGTTTATGGCTACGCAGCAGGATGGCATCAGCATCTGTAATGTGTGCGCCCACGTCGTAGCGGGTGCCTTGGAAGCGCTGAAGTCCCAGATCGGCGATCTGATTAAACGTTTTGATTCTATGCATGATGGCTGCGGTCACTCTGTGATAGCACGCCCTGTTTTTTGCCCTGAGCTGTGCGATTTCTGAAAAGCGCCTTTTATAACGTGAAAGGCGACGAAAGGCCAGTTGCCAGTTGAGTCAAACCCGCTATCATGGCGGCTCACTGGCTTGGCAGCCGACATCATTGTGAGTAGATATGGAAGTATCCCGTTTCATTGCCGGTGTCCCGGTTGATGTCACAACCGGGCAGATTCCGGTGCAACGGTTACTGTGTCCGAATGCCGGAATGATGACCGGGCCCGGCACCAACACCTATCTGATCGGGAGTCGTGACCTTGCGCTGGTTGATCCGGGGCCTGCTCTGCCGATACACACCGAGGCAATCATGCGCGCTTTGGGGGGAAGGTCGTTAAAGTGGATTTTTTTCACCCACACGCACGGAGACCACTCACCAGGAACTCCCGCCTTGCAGGCGCTGACCGGCGCGCAGTTGATCGGGCTGGCGCCGCACGCCGATGCGCAGTATCAGGATCGCAGTTTTAGTCCCGATCGCCTCTTTGCTCACGATGAGCAGATACCGTGTGATGGCTTCAGTATCCGGCTGATACATACGCCGGGGCATGTCTCCAATCACCTGTGCTTTCTGCTGGAAGAAGACGGCATGTTGTTTACCGGTGATCATATTCTGCAGGGCACAACACCGGTCATATTGCCACCGGATGGCAACATGACGGACTACATGAATTCTCTGGAGTACCTAAGAAACCTTCCTCTGCGATCGCTGGCGCCAGGGCATGGCGAGGTAATGACTGAGCCTGAGCAGATGATCATCACACTGATCAGGCATCGCCAACGGCGGGAACAAAAAATTGTTACCGCATTGGCGACGCTGAAGTCTTGTATCCTGGATGAGCTGGTGTTGCTGGCTTACGACGATGTGCCGCCGCATCTGATACCGTGGGCCAAAAAAACCATGCTCGCACATCTCCACAAGCTTAAAGATGAGGGGCGGGCAGGCGTGATTGCGCCGGATCAGGCAGTCGTGGGCGGCCACGCTGATGTGGAAACCATGATCTGGGAAGCGTTGTGACCGATACTTCCTGGTTTGTTTACATGATCCAGTGCGGTGATCAAAGCTATTACACAGGTATAGCCACGGATGTAAAACGTCGTTTTGACGAGCACGAATCCCAGGGCCGGTTGTGCGCGCGTTACTTGCGTGGTCGCTTGCCGTTACAATTGGTTTATACCGTTGAGGTCACGGATCGTGTTACCGCCTTGCAGCTGGAATATCGGATCAAGCAGTTGCCGCGTTCGAAAAAGATCCAGCTGATCAAGGGTGAGCTTCAGCTGCACCGCGCCCCCTTCTGGGCTATAATGCCGGCCTTTTCACCGGACTGACTGGATCCGCACGCCCATGAGCGACATTTCCACCTATATGAATACGCTGGGGGCGCAGGCTCGCGCGGCCTCGCGCGTCATGGCCGCCGCTACTACAGCGACCAAAAATGCCGCTTTGCTGGCCATGGTTGATGCCATTGAATCGGGTTGTGCCGTGCTGGAAGCAGCCAACCAGCAGGATCTGCAGGCGGGCCGTGACAAAGGTCTGGATGCGGCGATGCTGGACAGGCTGGCTCTGACACCGTCACGTATCGACGGCATGATTGAAGGGCTGCGACAGGTTGCTGCGCTGCAGGATCCGGTTGGTGAAGTGACCGATATGCGGTATATGCCCAGCGGCATTCAGGTTGGTAAGATGCGGGTGCCACTGGGCGTGGTGGGTATCATTTATGAATCGCGCCCCAATGTGACCTGTGAAGCAGCCAGTCTGTGCCTGAAATCGGGCAATGCCACCATTTTACGGGGCGGCTCGGAAGCCATTCATTCCAATCAGGCGATTGCCAGTTTTATCCGGGCAGGTCTTGCGAAAGCCGGTTTACCAGAGCAGGCCGTGCAGGTGGTTGACACCACCGACAGAGCAGCCGTTGGTTTGTTGATCACCATGCCGCAGTATGTGGATGTGATTGTGCCACGCGGCGGCAAAGGTCTTATTGAGCGCATCAGTGCTGAATCGCGGGTGCCGGTCATCAAGCATCTGGATGGCAATTGCCATGTGTACATTGATGATGGCGCGGATCTGCTGAAGGCGGTCAAGGTAGCGCTGAACGCTAAAACCCAGCGCTATGGCACCTGCAATACCATGGAAAGTCTGTTGGTGGCTGAGTCGGTCGCGGCGCAGGTACTGCCGTTGCTGGCGGCTGCTTTCGCGCCGCACCATGTTGAACTGCGTGCCTGCGAAAAATCATTGCCGCTGTTGACCGGCGCAAAACCCGCGCAGGAGCAGGACTGGTTTGAAGAATATCTGGCCCCGGTATTGGCAGTAAAAGTGGTTGCCGGGCTGGATGAGGCGATTGCGCACATCAACAAGTACAGCTCAGCGCATACCGAATCCATCATTACTGAAGATTTTCGTCGCGCTCAGCGCTTTCTGCGCGAGGTGGATTCCAGTTCAGTGATGGTGAATGCTTCAACCCGTTTTGCTGATGGATTTGAATATGGTTTGGGGGCCGAAATAGGTATCTCCACTGACAAGTTGCACGCGCGTGGTCCGGTTGGACTGGAAGGACTGACTTCTCAAAAATACATCGTGATCGGAGATGGCCACATCCGCACGTAAGGGAATCTGCATGCAAAGACGTATCGGGGTCATGGGTGGAATGTTTGACCCGGTTCATCTGGCACATCTTGCTGTTGTAAAACAGGTGTTAAATACGCTTGAGCTGGATGTTGTGCATATGGTGCCCTGCGCTGTGCCCAATCACCGCGGGCAGCCAGGTGCATCGGGCGCGCACCGGGTGCGGATGTTGACATTGGCAGTGGCCGATGAGCCGCGGTTGGTAGTGGATCAGCGCGAGCTGCAGCGGCCGGGCGTTTCGTACATGGTTGATACCCTCAACTCATTTGCGAAAGAATTTCCGGATTCTGCGCTGGTCTATATTTTGGGGTTGGACAGCTTTTTGTCGTTGCCCGGCTGGCATGAATGGCAACAATTGATTGATATCTGTCATTTGTGTGTGACGGGTCGGCCGGGTGTAGTGGGCGAAATCCCTGCTGCTTTGGCTGAAGAGCAAGCCCGTCGTCGGGTGTGCAATGTGACTGATCTGTTCAGTCAGCAACGTGGAAAGCTGATGTATATGGACAATCTGGACCTTCCGGTATCGTCCAGTGCCATCAGACAAGCGCTGGCGCAGGGTGAAATGCCTGCACAGCTACCGCTATCCGTGCAAAGGTATATTCTTGAGCACAGGCTTTATTTTTAATTTTGTCAGTGTCTGAATAAACGGATGCTGCAGTCAGGAGCAATACATAATTGAATACCGAGCAAATCAGTGAACTGGTTGTTGACTCACTGGAAAATATCAAAGGCCAGCATATTGAAGTGTTTGATGTGCGCAGCCTGACACCCATCACTGATTGCATGATCATCGTCACCGGAACGTCCAGTACTCACATCAAAGCCATGGCTGATGAAGTCATTGTGAACGCCAAAAAGGCAGGTGTGCCGGTTCAGGGTGTTGAAGGTCGTGGCCAGGCTGACTGGGTCTTGGTCGACCTTGGTGATGTGATTGTGCACTTCATGTTATCTGCAACGCGGGCGCTTTACCGTCTGGAGGACTTGTGGAATATGAAGGCTCTGGTTAAGGCCAATCAGTCGGATATGCCGTGAAGATCAATCTGATTTCTGTCGGGACCCGCATGCCAGACTGGGTGCAGGAAGGGGTGCTGGAGTACAGCAAGCGCCTGCCCGCGGAATTCAGCCTGCATTGCATCGAAGTGCCGCTGGGTAAGCGCACCAAAAACAGTGATACCCAGCAAGCCATGCGTCAGGAAAGTGAGGCGCTGCTCAGTCGATTATCGGTACGCGACCATGTGGTGGCGTTGGATGTGTTGGGGCGCTCACTGAGTACCGAAGCCATGGCCGTGCGGGTCGGTGCAATTCGCGATGACGGCAGGCACCTCAGTCTGTTGGTAGGGGGGCCTGATGGGCTCAGCCCAGAGTGCCTGCAACGCGCAGACGAAAAGTGGTCGCTGTCGGCGTTAACATTGCCACATCCGTTAGTGCGCATTGTGCTGGCCGAGCAGATTTACAGGGTATGGAGTGTGCTGTCGGGGCATCCCTATCATCGGGCGTAAATACAGTTTTTCGTGAAGTCTGGACAGAATTAGAAACCCATGTAAACTTATCTCCCAAATACCTGTCCTATAAGCAATTCAAGCGTTTTTTTCAGGCAGGTAGTTGAGCTGGGTGGCATGGTCAAAAAATTCAGGTTAGATGCACATAAGCATGAAATCCAGATTTTCAACCGACGCTTGTTTGTAGCAGGCGGGGTTGTCTGCCTGTTGGTGATGATCCTGATTGGCTGGATGATCAATCTGCAGTTTTTTAATCATATTTACTACTCCGAGCGTTCCGAAGGCAATCGCCTACATTCTCAATTTATTCCGCCAACCCGGGGATTGATCTACGATCGTCAGGGTGTGCTGGTCGCGGATAACAGGCCCATTTTTAACCTCACCGTTGTGCGTGAAAATGCCGCTGACTTTGAAGAATCTGTTGAACTGTTACGCCGGGAAATCGGCTTGACTGAAGAAGACCTGGAAGATTACCAGACACGTCTCAGTCGTCGGGCTGTACCGCACACCTCTGTGCCGCTAAAGTTTCAGCTCACCGATGATGAAATTGCGCACATCGCGGTCAATCAGCATAAGTTGCCCGGCCTTGCCGTTGAAGCCCAATTGGTGCGCTACTATCCCTTTGGAGAGTCGATTGCGCATGCCCTTGGTTACGTTTCTGAAATCAATCGGGACGAACTTGAGGCTATGTCTGAGGAAGATGTGCGCGACTACCGCGGCACCCATCAGATTGGCAAAACCGGTATCGAAAAAACGTACGAAGACTTTATGCATGGCCGTGTGGGTTTTGAAACTGTCGAAAAAAACAATCGAGGCCGTGTGACGCGCGTGCTCGGTCGTACAGACCCCGAGCCTGGCCGTGATTTGCAGTTGCATCTGGATGTCTCGCTGCAACTGGCTGCTGAGGCTGCGCTGGGAGACCGTCGCGGCGCAATCGTGGCAATTGAGCCAACCACCGGTGGAATTCTCGCCATGGTCAGCAAGCCCGGTTACGACCCCAACTTGTTTGTCACCGGAATTTCCCGCGACCAGATGGCAGAACTTAACAGTTCCAGCCATTCACCAATGTTCAATCGGGCTATCAACTCGCGGGTGCCAGGATCAACAATCAAGCCGTTTATTGGTTTGGCAGGTCTGTATCATGGCATTGTCACTCCGGAAACCATGATTGCCGACCCTGGGTTCTATCGGTTGCCGGGTCGGGCGCGACCCTATTACGACTGGACGTGGTGGGTAGATAAATCTGGACATGGGCCGGTTGACCTGGAGCGAGCGATTTATCAGTCCTGTAACACCTATTTCAGCCATGTAGCCGTCGAGTTGGGTATTCAAGGCATCCATGATTACCTGTTGACCTGGGGTTTTGGGGCTAATGCCAGCATTGATGTGCCTCAGGCCAATCGAGGTATTGTGCCTTCTCCTGCTTGGAAGCGGGCAGTCAAAAATGAGCCTTGGTATCCGGGCGAAACCCCTGCAGAAGGCTTTGGTAACGGTATGTTCCAGGCGACCACTCTGCAGATGGCCAGTGCCGTCGCTACGATTGCCAATCATGGTGTGATGAAACGCCCGCGTTTTCTGAAGGCTGTAAATGATGGCACTAACGAATTTTCTGACATCCTGTTTGACGGCGAGGAAATGTCGCAGCCACTGCTGCCATCTGCAGAGGATCTAGCTCTGGTACGTCGTGCCATGGAGCACACCGTCAGCAAGCCTTATGACCGCAATCTTCGCCGTCAGGAAGGAACCGCTTATCCCTTTGTAGCGGGTGCGGAGCCGCTGGCTTACCCGATGGGCGGCAAGTCAGGAACCGCGCAGGTTGTGGGTGTGCAGGTCGATGCTAGTGGCAATCGGATAGAACCGAATCAGATCAGTGATGAGCATTTGAATCACGCGATGTTTATTGCATTTGACGCTTCTTCGCAATCGAGAATTGCAGTCGCAGTGTTTGTGGAGAATGGCGAGGGTGGCAGTTCGGTTGGTGGGCCGTTGGCCAGACAGGTTCTTGATGCCTATATGCTGCCAATACTCGAGAAAGAGGCAGCCGAGCAGGAGAGCATGTTACTGACAAGTGGGCCGTAACACGTTAACATCCGCGAGCTTTAAAAAGGGCTCGCTTTCTAGAACCCGAACTTAAGAGAACGTGCTTTGAACCTTAAATTATGTCTCCTGTCATCCAGCGTGCTGTTGCTGGCGGCCTGTCAAAGTGCATCTGTCCCGCCGTCTTCAACAACAGCACCCGTTGCAAATGCCGGTCGATACAGTATTTCGCAGGACCGCGCGCCATCGCAGTCTCTGGATGTCTCACAGATCCGTGAAGTCATCCCGGTGCCGCTGAATCGAACCATGGCCGGCAACCGCTCTCCCTATACCGTTAATGGTCGCAGCTATCGCGTCATGCAAACTGAAGTGGGTTTTCAGCAAACGGGCCTTGCATCATGGTATGGGGAAAAATTTCACGGCCACCAGACTTCCAACGGTGAGGTTTTTGACATGTATCAGGTGTCAGCAGCACATACCGGTTTGCCTATACCGAGTTTTGTCAGGGTAACCAATCTGGAAAATCAGCGCAGTATTGTAGTGAGAGTGAATGATCGCGGGCCTTTCCATAATGACCGGGTCATTGATCTTTCCTATGCAGCCGCGTACAAGCTGGGTTTCTCGAATCAAGGCACAGCGTTGGTGCATATTGAAGCGATAGTGCCTTCTCAGAATGTCATACTGGCGGCCAATACGGCGACCAACCCTGCCACCACGGTGACTGCTTCAGCGGCAGTCGCCGCGGGTGATCGTTATCTTCAGGCTGGTGCGTTTTCAGACTTGCGCGCAGCGCAGCGCTTATCCGACCGCCTGCGCGATCTCACCAGTCGCCCGGTGTTTATACGCTCCATTCAGGCAGCCGATACCAGTCAGCAGTTGCATCGTGTGCGGGTTGGCCCCATATCTGACCCGAGTGAGATCGAGAGAATTTCTAACCTGATGCAGTCCGCAAATCTGGGGCAACCCTACGTGGTTGAAGAATGATGTTACACAACAGGATTTTTGGTATGACAAATCGAGCACAATCAGAAGTTACCCCATTGAGTCGGACAAACCGATGCCTTGCGTTATTACTGGCTGGGTCTATCGCTCTCAGCACATCCGTGTTGTCGTTTGCGCAAACGACACCAGCGCCTGCACCCGCGCCAACTCCGATGCCTTCGCCGGCGATGCAAGCCATTGTGCCGAGAGCGCCGGACATCGCCGCCAGCAGTTATATTCTGATTGATGCTGTGACCGGTCATGCCATCATGGAGATGAACTCCGATGAAGCGCTGCCGCCTGCCAGCCTGACCAAGATCATGACTGCTTACGTAGCGGAGTACGAGATTGATAATGGCAACCTGAGCCTGGATGATATGGTGTTTATCAGCGAGAGAGCATGGCGTACCCAAGGCTCCAAGACCTTTGTTGACGTCAACAGCTACGTTCGGGTCGAGGATCTGTTGCGCGGCATTATCATCCAGTCGGGCAACGATGCCAGCGTCGCGATGGCCGAACATATTGCCGGCAGCGAAGAAGCGTTTGCCGATCTTATGAATCAGCATGCCCGCCGCCTGGGCATGAACAGTTCTTACTTTGTGAACTCAAGCGGCCTGGATGACACGGGTCAGACCAATCTGATGTCTGCTCGTGATCTGGCGACGTTGGCGCGGGTCAAAATTCTTGAGCACCCCGTGCACTACCGTATGTATGCGGAACGTGAGTTCACGTTTAATGGCATCAGCCAGCCTAATCGAAATACCCTGCTATTCCGTGACAATACCGTCGATGGCATGAAGACCGGCTGGACAACCCCAGCGGGATTTTGTCTTGTCGCCTCTGCCGAGCGTGATGGCATGCGCCTGATCGCTGTGGTGATGGGAACCGCCAGCGAAGAGGCGCGTGCTGTTGAAGCACAGAAAATGCTCAGTTATGGCTTCCGCTTTTTTGAATCACACCGACTGTTTGAAGCCAATCAGGTGGTTGAATCTCTGCGCATCTGGTCTGCTGCCGAGAATACTATCGACGTCGGTATTCCGAGTGAAGTGCTGATTACTCTGCCGCGCGGCCGGGCAGGCGATCTGGTAACTACGCTGAGCACACAGGAAACCTTGCGTGGTGCAATTGAAGCGGGCCAGGTACTGGGCAGTGTGCAGGTCACGCTTGATGACGAAGTGCTCTTTACTGGAGATATTGTTGCTATGAAATCTCTGGAACGCGGTGGCCTTCTCAAGCGGCTGATGGACGCTCTGACCTTGTTCTTTATGGGCTTGTTTGGTTGATCATGCAAAATATCAACAGTGATAATACGCCCGATGCGCCCAGAATTACCTTTCCTTGCCGCTATCCGGTCAAGGTGATGGGTGAGGCGCACGCAACTTTCCATGCAGAGGTCAGGGCGGTGTTCAGCCGACATGCTCCCGGTGTGCAAGATGAGCATGTCAGTGTGCGACCCAGTACCAAGGGCAATTATGTTGCAATCACTATTGTTATTGAAGCAACTGGCAAGGAGCAGCTGGAGTTTTTGTTTGCGGAGCTGAAGACTCTTGCGGCTGTCAAGCTGGTGTTATGAGTGACTCTGGTAGTCCTGAAAAAAATCGCCGATTAATTGTTCGTCAGCTCGGTTTAACCGACTACGAACCCATCTGGCGAGCCATGCAGTCTTTTACGGATTCGCGTCAGCAAGAGACCCCCGATGAGCTCTGGTTGTTGTCCCACCGGCCTGTTTTTACCCAAGGTCAGGCGGGCAAGGCGGAACATGTGTTGGCGCCGGGACAAATTCCTGTGATTCAGATCGATCGGGGCGGTCAGGTAACGTATCATGGGCCGGGGCAACTGGTGGTTTACCTGTTGATCGATGTCCGCCGCGCCAGTATTGGCGTGCGTGAGCTGGTCAGTGTTATCGAGCAGGCAATTGTGGACACCCTGGCCGGTGTAAAAATATCTGCGCAACCCAGAGCCGGTGCGCCGGGAGTTTATGTTGGTGACGCAAAAATAGCCTCCCTCGGATTACGCATCCGGCGCGGCTGCTCCTACCACGGTATGAGTCTGAACGTGGCAATGAACATGGAGCCCTTTAATCGGATTAACCCATGCGGATATCAAGGGCTGGAGGTTACGCAGGTGATTGATCATACGCCTGGCGTTGACCCGGAATCACTGATGGAGTCCATGGAAAAACAAGTGCTGCAGAACCTAATACTGCAGCTTGGTCCCTATAGCTGGATAGATGTCAGGCAGGAGTTGTAGTTTCATGACAACACAACAAGAAGTGACGGGCAGACGAAATGTGCTGGTAGAAGGTGAAAAACTGCGCGGCGCAGAAAAGGTCGCACGTATTCCCGTCAAGGTAATTCCGACCGTGGAATTGCCGGTAAAGCCCGACTGGATCAGAGTGCGGATTCCGGCTTCCCCCAAAATTGCGCAGATCAAAGAGCAACTGCGTAAACACAAGCTGGCATCGGTGTGTGAAGAGGCGTCCTGCCCCAATCTGGGTGAGTGCTTCAGTAACGGCACTGCGACTTTTATGGTGATGGGTGAAATCTGTACCCGGCGCTGCCCTTTCTGTGATGTGGCACACGGCAAGCCCAAGCCTCTGGATGAGAACGAGCCGCGAGAGCTGGCGCAGGCGATCTCTGAAATGGGACTGCGTTATGTCGTGATTACATCGGTCGACAGGGATGACCTGAAAGACAGCGGTGCGCAGCATATTGCCAACTGCATCACCGAAACCCGTCACTACAACCCTGGTATCAAAGTGGAAGTATTGGTGCCAGACTTCCGCGGCCGTATGCGCGCAGCGCTTGATATTCTTGAAAAGACACCGCCGGATGTGTTTAATCACAACCTCGAGACCGTGCCCCGGTTGTACAAACAGGCGCGGCCCGGTGCAGACTATCAGTGGTCACTGGATTTGCTGAAGCAGTATAAGGCCAGGCAACCCGATGTGCCGACCAAGTCAGGTTTGATGCTGGGGCTAGGTGAAACTAAAGAAGAGGTGATGCAGGTGTTGCAGGACCTCAGAGCGCATAACGTTGAAATGATCACATTGGGCCAGTATTTGCAACCCAGTCGTAACCATCTTGCCGTGCAGCGTTTTGTCCATCCGGACGAATTTGAAGAGTTGCGTTTATTTGGTGAGGCGCTGGGGTTTAAACAGGTTGCCAGTGGTCCAATGGTGCGATCGTCCTACCATGCTGACAAGCAGGCGGCGGGTGAGTCAGTTAAATGAGTGTGTTAATTCGAGCGTCGCAGCTCAGAATACGAAGGTCAACAGGAGAAGGCATGAGTTTCAGGCAGGCAAAAATCAGACAGATCAGGCGCTACAGTGCCCTTTGCGCCCTGTTGGTGCTGGTGGTCATGCCTTCCGTGCATGCTGCTAACCCGCTGGTTCGTGTTACCTCAACCTATGGTGACTTCACCATGGAGCTGCTTCAGGACAGAGCACCGGATACGGTGTCCAATTTTCTGGGGTACGTTGACCGCGGTGAATTCAGCCGCATGGTTATCCACCGCTCGGAAACAGATTTTGTGATTCAGGGCGGACAGTTTCGCTGGCTTGGCGACTGTGTCAATTTGATCGCCGGCAATTGTGGGCCCGCGTTTGTTCCCGTTGGCCCAATCGTTGTTAATGAACCCGGCGTATCTAATGTGCGTGGCACTGTTGCGATGGCGAAACAGGATGGTTTCCCGAACAGCGCCACGAATCAATGGTTTATCAACCTGGCAGATAATTCCACCAATCTGGATGTTCAAAATAGCGGTTTTACTGCGTTCGCGCGGATTCTGGGCAGCGGCATTAATGTTGCCGATGCCATCAACGATCTGCCCACCACCTTCGTCAGCGATTCGGTAGCAGCGTTGCCGGTTCGAGATTACACGGCGTCGAATACTGGCCCGGTGGAAAAAAATCTGGCGATGTTCACTGTTTACCGGGTTCAGCGCTACAGCGAAAGCATGCACGTGTTTGATTTTGGTACTGGCCTGCTGAACACCTATGTGAATGCGGGTGCAACTATTGGTAATGTCGGATTGTTGATGCGTATTGTTGAAGATGCAGCACAAACGGTGTTTCAGGTAGAGCCGCGAAGCATCATCCCCCTTGCCATTTCACCGGCGGGAATGGCGTCGTATACAGACAGCGATCAGCGTCTGCGTATTCCTCAGGTTGAACTTAATCGCAACGGTCAGGTAAGTGTCATCAACAATGTCGTTATGCGCTTGATTGATCCAGTCAGGCTGAGATTTGCCATAGAGTCATTCGAGTAAATTCAGGTATCAGGCGAAGGTAAAGAAACCATCCCGCCTCATAATAAAAATACCGGCCAGGCAGGAGCATGTCAGCCATGAGTACAGCGCGCGGAGAGTTCAGTTCACGATTTGGTTTCCTGATGGCTGCCACAGGTTCAGCGGTAGGACTTGGCAACATCTGGGGCTTCCCCACCAATGCCGCGAGCAATGGCGGCGCTGCCTTTTTGTTTACTTATGTCATCCTGGCATTTGTGATGGCATATCCCGCCTTTATGGCTGAGTTGATCATTGGCCGGTATTCAAAGTCTAACGCTGTTACTGCGTTGCGTGGGCTGGCGACTTCCCCGGGAGCTGCGCGCGTTGGCGCCGGAGTCGGTTTTGCAGGGATGATTACGGTCACACTGATACTGAGTTTTTACGCCATCATAAGTGGGTGGATGCTGGCCTATATGTTTGCTGCAATGGCAGACATTGCACGACTGGAAAGTGCGTCAACCTGGCTGACTCAATCAGGAACTACCCGTGATGCTGTATTTGCAGGAATTTTTTACCTGTTGACCATCTACATTGTGGTTGCTGGTGTGAGAAATGGTATTGAGAAATGGTCTTCACGGTTGATGCCATCGTTGTATCTCATCCTGATCATTTTGATTGTTTACGTACTGACTCTGGATGGCGCGATGGAAGGTCTGCGCATGTATCTGGTACCTGACTTTAGCAGAGTCGCCGATCCACAATTGATTTTAAGTGCGATGGGGCAGGCGTTTTTCTCGTTGTCACTGGGCGTTGGCACCATGCTTATTTATGGTTCTTATGTCAGTAAAAAGGAAAACTTGCCTGCCATTGGGGGCATGGTTACGGTGTTGGATATGTCGGTCGCACTATTGGCCGGCTTGCTGATATTGCCAGCCATGTCTGTTGCGCAATTAAATGGCATCCAGATCTATGATGAGCAAGGAGCCCTGATTGCAGGTCCTGCGTTGATTACGTCAGTATTGCCAGCATTGTTTGATCAGATGGGTGATGGCGGAATTTTAGTCGCACTGGCGTTTTTTGCGCTGATGAGCATTGCCGCACTGACGTCGTCAATCTCAATGCTGGAGGTACCTGTTGCATATTTTGTTGAGGATCGAGGAGTTTCGCGACGCAAAGCGGTGATTGTGTTGGGTGCAGTTGCTGCATCAGTCAGCATGGTGATTATCTGGAATTTTGGATTGATGTTTGACTGGGTAGTGCGTCTGACAACAGAGTTCAGTCAACCCTTATTGGGGTTCTTCTTTGCGATTTTTGCGGGATGGGTATGGAATCGTAATGCGCTGCTGACAGAGATCAAACAGGGCTATCCGGAGGCAGAGTCTGGGCTGTTCTGGCGGATCTGGCCTTGGTACATCAAATTTGTATGCCCGTTAATAATACTGGCCGTTTATATCCAGTTGATTATCTGAATCAAAGCTTGTTGAGTGCAGCGCAAAAAGCGTCGATTTCGGTGTCGGTATTGTAATAGTGCACCGACGCCCGGTTGATATCCCCGAGCTTGCGCTCAGGGAAATCCAGCAGCGTATTCTGGCGCCGGACAACCGAGGTATTGATGTGATGATGACGCAGGTGCGCCTGAATCGCTTGCGCGGGGTGCAGGGCGCTGCTGAAAGTGACAATTCCGCTGAGCCGCGTGCCACGCTCGTGTACGCTGATTCCCGGTATGGTGCTCAACGCCTCACGCAGCGTTGCCGCCAGTCTGCCTACACTCGATTCTATCTCCTTGAGTCCCGTCTGCAGTGCGTAGTCTGCGGCGACAGCCAGCCCAATTTTGCCTGCAACAAAGTGTTCCCAGACCTCAAAGCGCCGCGCGTCGTCCCGCAGCGCGTAGTGATCCCTCGACAACCAGTCAGCCGCTTGCAGATCAATACTCTGCGGTTGCAGGTAGTCCAGAATACTGTGACGTACAAACATGAATCCGGTTCCGCGCGGCCCGCGCAGGTATTTGCGGCCCGTGCCGGTGAGCATGTCGCAACCAAGTTCATTAACATCCAGGTGCAGTTGCCCGGCTGATTGGCAGGCATCCAGTAAATACAGAATGCGGTGCTTCTGTGCGAGTTTGCCCACGGCTGCAGCTGGCTGAATGACACCGCTCTGGCTGGCAATATGTGTCAGTGCTATCAGTCTCACATCATTGCCGAGACTGCTTTCAAGGGTGTCAAGACAGATCAAGCCGTCACTGTTATTGGGGATGACATCAATTTTGACGCCCTTATGCCGGGAAAGATGCAGCAGACTCAGATAATTACTGGCATATTCGGATTGACCGGTCACAATCCTGTCGCCGGCCTCAAACGGAACAGATAGCAATAACTGTGTCCAGGCGCGTGTGCAGTTCTCAGCAAATGCGATCTCCCGAGGAGCACAATTGAGCAAGCTCGCAAAGGCATGATAAAAGTTATCAGCCAGCGTGCTATGCATGTCAGCAGCCTCGTAACCACCGATGCGCTGTTCCAGCAACAAATGCTGAAGCACTGCCTCGGTAACGGCGCGGGGTTGCAGAGCAGAGCCGGCGTTATTGAAGTGAATCAGATCGCTGCAAGCGGGCGTGTCACTGCGAACCTGATCCAGATTAATCGTCATGATTGTCAGGCCAGTTTTATCGCGCGGCCATGGTTATAGACTTCAACCAGCTGTGAATGCATGGCCTTCACTGCAGTATTGTAGTCTTCTTCATCCAGCACAAACTGCATGTCTACCTGTCGCATACACTGATGAACGCCCAGAATATCAACACCGGCATCCGCCAGTGCCTTGGCTGTGCGCGCCAGCATGCCCGGTATCTTAAGATCGCTGCCGATGGCGGATACTATGCAGACCTTGCGGACATTGATCTCAGCGCCAGGAAATAGCTCTGCCATGGCGGCCTGAATGCGCTTGACAGTTTTCAGGTTGGCTGACAGATAGTGGGTGATGGTGTTGGCATTCAGGTCTTTGTTAATGACCTGAGCCTTAAAGCGCATAATCTGACCGAGGAACTTTTCTTCGTAGTGCGACAGATCGCCGACCATATCCTGATCGAACAATTCGATGGCGTAGACACCCATGCGCCCGGCCACAATTTCAACACATGGAGAGTCGCTAACATAATCGCGCGTGATTAACGTGCCGCTATGATCGGGCTCAAAGGTATTCTTTACGCGCAGATGAATATTATTCTGACGCAAGCCTTTGGCGGCACGCGGATGAATGGCTTCCATGCCAAGGTTCGCCAGTTGGTCAGCAACATCGTAATTGGTCCTGCCTATAGGTACGGCTTTATTCTCCCCAACAATGCCTGGGTCGGCGCTGCTAAGGTGGAATTCTTTGTGGATAATTGCTTCGCGGGCGCCTGTCAGAACAGCGATACGGCTGAAAATCATTTCACTGTAACCGCGATCAAAGATGGCCATTAAACCGCCTTCGCAATGACTGTATCCGGTCGCTATCGGTAATTGCGTGCGCAGATCCAGTCCCTCAAAGGCGCGCTGGATGTTTTCGTCCAGCGAAGCATGTTTGCTACTGGCCCAACCGGAAAGATCGACAAAGCAGGCATTCAGTCCGTGCAGTTGCAGCAGTCGCGCTGTGTTCCATGCGCTGTGAATTTCTCCAAGGCTGGCCAGCATCTCGCGCACAGTTTGCAGATAATCGGAGAGCGCAAAATGCCCGTTCTGACATAGGCTGGCAACATCTTCAAGCACTTTGCTGGCGTCATTCAACCTGCTTTCAATAAAGAGATTTGCCTCGGCAATGTGTTGCTCGCCGTGCGCAGTAAACAAATCGCTGTTGATCTCAATGATTCTTGCGCGTAAAACATCAAAAGCATCACGCCAGCTCTGTTGTTCTTCAGCATCTGAAAACAAGGCATAAATACCGGGTTGCCCGGTCTTTTTATGCTCGAGCAGCATGTTGGTGATACCTGAATAGGCAGAGACCACAAAAACACGCTGGTAGTAGTGACCGTTCAACGCAGAGTTCATAAAAATATTTTTGCGCACGGCATCAAACTGACTCATTGAGGTTCCGCCGATCTTTTCGACAGTGTGCCCCGATGGTTGAGTAGACGAGTCTGGTAATGTCATGTCAGTTCCTGCGCTGTTTATCGGTTGGAAAAAGTGCCAAGGCCCGCGATTATAACGCAGCATTTCCCGAATTCTACACTGGGACTGTCAGCGTCTGACTATTCAAGGACATGGAGAAACACAAATTGGGCATCCGGGTTGCCTAACTAGCTCATGCTCAGCCATGAAACAAAGGATCACACAATCAACAGCAGCGCGGCTGTTTTGCCCGGCCAGTTGCGCAGGGCGCGAGAAGCATCATCGCGCAGATCCTGCCTGAGCTCCTCCTCATGTTCTTTGCAGAGCGCCGAGAAGTTATCTGAATGCATATGACATCTGTTTTAAAGAATTGACCATTATGGGCGGCTCCTGCCGGCAGGTCGGGAAGGGGAGGTTATCAGAATACCTACGTGGAATGGCCTCGGGCACGAGCTTGCCGGTCCGGGGTAGTGAGTATCGGGTTTGATGTGCCATAAAATTGAGATTGAAGACTTGCTGGCGTGTCGTGTGCAATTGTGAAGCGTGCCTCAGGGTGCACTGAGAACATATTTTTCACCAAGTGCAGATTTAGACATCAGGGGTAGCAGCAGTGGGTCAGGACAAAATAAAGTTTTTGTTAGAAGAGCTTAATCAGGAATTGGCGTTAGCAGACAATCTTGATGAGGACACCCTTGAGTTGGCCAGGCAGCTTGAAAGGGAAATGGAACAGCTGATTGAACGATCGGAGCCGGTTGCGGCCGGATTGGAGAATGCGGTTGCCCTGGAAGCGAGATTCGCGGCTACGCACCCGGTCGCGGAACGTATACTGCGGGAGTTGATTGCCGTATTGGGGCGTATGGGGATCTAGGTTCGGCCAGGAAGTTTTATGCCGCTTAATCCCAGGCAGACATGTTCCATCAGCATCCAGGCCGGCACGCTGTGCATGCCCTTGATGGCAAGGTCAACATCACGAGCCTCGACGATCAATGCATTGACATGATCGTGACTCAAGCGGCGCAACGCCTTTTTTAACAGGGGCTGGCGGTTGTTCCAGATGCGCTGTCGCTGAAAGATATCGTCAATACGCGCTCCATCTGTAATCTCTCGCAACATTGTCGACAACTGCCGCAGCTCTTTGCAGATCATGGCATTGAGCGGCAGTAATTCCTGCCCCTCTTGCTGCATTCTTTGCAAGGTGCGCACGGCACGTGCGCTTTCGCCGCCAAGACAGGCATCAATCAATCCAAATACATTAAACCTCGCATTATCAGCCACGGTGCGGGCGATATGTTCGATACTGAGATGCATACCGCTGCCGAACAGCAAGTGCAGTTTGATGATCTCTTGATCAGCGGCTAGCATGTTTCCTTCAATCCGGTCAGCTAGCAGTTTTATCGCATCTTTATCCATAGTGATGGCAAAGTCCGATAGCCGGTTTTCTATCCATGACAGCAGCTTGTCAGCTTCAAGCGGGTAGATCTGAACCAGCAGAAGCTGGCTTTCCAGTTTGCTGAACCACTGAGTCTTGATGGTTGCTGCTTCTATTTTGGGGCTGCTTAGCAATAACAAATTGTCAGGACTGGCGTGTTGCAGATACTCAGCCAGTACCTTGCGGGCTGACTCTTCCAGTTTGCTGCTTTTGAGATTGAGCTCAATCAGTTTCTTGTCCGCAAACAAAGACAAGCTATTGCCGGCAGCTATGAGAGTGCCCCAATCAAAATTGGCATCAACATCATAACGTTCGCGTTCGGTAAAACCCTGTGATTTGCAGATCGTTCTGATCAGATCGGTGCAGTCACGCATCTGCAGGGGCTCATCGCCGCTGAGCCAGCAGGCAAGTGGCAATTTTTTGCTTAACGCTGATCGCAGTTGATTGGCATAAACTTTCATATGGTCAGTTCACGTAAGCGGCGGATTATAAAGTCTGCCATGTCCTGACGCATGTCGTTGAGAGTTTGTTCCACGCCGTTATTGCTGCCACTGATGTTGGCCGTATCTTCGTAAAAACTGCCGCTTACTTCCACCGTTTCTGGTCCATCCAGCAACTGTCCCGACAGGTAAACACTGGCATCAACCTGTAATGTCAGCGCGTATTGGCCCGCGCCACCACGATTATTAAGCGTCACAGCGCGGCGCTCCAGGCGTTCAGGTGATAACCTGAGCTCGAGCTGGTCGCCCGGCACTGCCGGCACAGCGACGCCATTGGCCACCAGCGCATCGCGCAGTACCTCTGCCAAAGGGTACCTCCCGCCGGGATAGGACAGCGCCAGTTCACTGATGGGCAGGGCTGCTTGTTCTGTTCCGCGCAGGGTAAATCCGCAGCCCATCAGTAGGCTACACATCAGCAGAACAAGCCAGACCCTTTGGGCTCGCATCAGGACACCACGATGTTAACGAGTTTCCCGGGTACCACAATCACTTTGCGCACGGTGAGTCCATCGGTGAACTTGCACACGTGACTGTCTTCCAGCGCGAGTCGTTCAATGATGGATTGATCACAGTCTTTGGGCACGGTCAGTTTGCTGCGTAACTTACCGTTCACCTGAATGACCATGTGCACTTCGTCCTGTATCAGTGCGGAATTGTCCGCCGCTGGCCAAGGGCAGTTGATAATGGCATCGGCGTGGCCCAGATGTTTCCACAAGGCATGGCAGAAGTGCGGCACAATCGGAGACAGTGCCAACAAAACTATCTCCAATGCCTCGTGCACCACACTCAAACTGGTGCGTGCCACCGTTGTGTCGCTAATGATGTCCTGTTCTTCCTGAAATTTTGTCACTGTGTTGACCAGTTCCATCACTGCTGCAATTGCCGTGTTGAAGGTCTGACGACGACCGATATCATCACCGACCTTCAACAAGGTGCTGTGGGTTTTCAGGCGCAATGCTTTTTGTTCACTGTTCAGCGGCAGTTCTCTGAAATCGATAATGTTGGCAGCATTGTGCGCAATCATTGTTCGCCAAAGTTTGCGCAGAAAGCGTGCGCTGCCTTCCACGCCGCTGTCCGACCACTCCAGTGACTGATTGGGCGGTGCCGCAAACATGGTAAACAGTCTTACTGTGTCAGCACCGTATTGTTCAATAAGCGCGGCTGGTTCAACAGTATTGCCCTTGGATTTGGACATTTTGCTACCATCTTTTAACACCATTCCCTGAGTCAGCAGCCGCACAAACGGCTCATCGGAGCTGATCAGCCCTTCGTCGCGCATTAGCTTATGGAAGAAACGCGCATACAAAAGATGCAGAATTGCATGTTCGATACCACCAATGTACTGGTCGACCGGCAACCAATAGTCGGCGCGTTTGTCCAGCATGCCAGTTTTCAAGTCAGGGCAGGCGTAGCGTGCGTAGTACCAGGAAGACTCCATAAACGTGTCAAAGGTATCGGTTTCACGTTCGGCGTCCGCTGCGCATTTCGGACATTTAACCTGATAGAACTCAGGCATGCGTTTGATTGGTGATCCTGCATCGGTAAAACTGACATCTTCAGGCAGAATCACAGGTAATTCGTGTTCAGGGACGGGGACCGGGCCACAATGCTGGCAGTTGATGATCGGGATAGGAGTGCCCCAGTATCGCTGCCGGGACACGCCCCAGTCTCTAAGACGGAAGTTGACCTGCTTTTCTCCTTTTCCACGCTGTCTTAACCACGCTTCGATGGCATTAAACGCGCTGGCAGAATCAAGGCCATCAAACTCGCCTGAGTTAATCAGAATGCCTTTGTCGGTATACGCTTTTTCGTTCAGATCACAGGACTGACCATCAAGCGCGGGCTTGATGACCTGTTTGATGGGCAGGCTGTATTTTTGTGCAAACTCAAAGTCACGCTGATCATGCGCCGGCACGGCCATCACCGCACCAGTTCCATAGGTCATCAGCACAAAATTCGCCACATACACCGGCACCCGTTCCTGTGTAATGGGGTGGATGGCTTTGATGCCACTGTCCATGCCCATTTTTTCCATGGTGGCCATGTCAGCTTCGGCGACTTTTACGTGGCTTTGCTGTTGAATAAAGTCAGCCAATGCCGGATTGGACAACGCGGCTTTTTCAGCCAGCGGATGTTGCGGAGCTACCGCGACGTAGGTCACACCCATCAGTGTATCCGGACGCGTGGTGTAAACGGTGAGTTGCTCGTCCTGGCTCTCGATGCCAAAGCTCAGTTGAACGCCTTCCGAACGGCCAATCCAATTGGCCTGCATGGTGCGCACTTCGTCTGGCCAGCCATCCAGCTTGGCAAGATCATCCAATAATTCTTGAGCGTAAGCGGTGATTTTTATAAACCACTGTGGAATTTTACGTCGCTCAACCAGTGCGCCCGAACGCCAGCCCCGGCCGTCAACAACCTGCTCATTGGCCAGAACGGTTTGATCCACAGGATCCCAGTTAACTTCGGCTTCTTTTTTGTACACCATGCCTTTTTCAAACAGGCGTGTAAAAAACCACTGTTCCCAGCGATAGTAGTCCGGGTGACATGTCGCCAGTTCGCGGCTCCAGTCATACGCATACCCCAGCTGTTTCAGCTGTTTGCGCATGTAATCAATGTTGCTCCACGTCCACGTGGCAGGCGCTATATTGCGCTTCATGGCAGCATTTTCTGCCGGCAGGCCAAATGCATCCCAGCCCATGGGTTGCAGTACATTTTTGCCTAGCATGCGTTGGTGGCGGGCGATCACATCCCCGATCAGGTAGTTGCGAACATGGCCCATGTGCAGATGACCACTGGGGTACGGAAACATGGACAGGCAGTAAAATTTTTCTTTGGTGCTGTCTTCACTGACTTTAAAAGATTGGTGACGTTCCCAGTACTGTTGAGCTTCGGTCTCCACATCCTGTGGCTGGTACTGCGTATCTGCCTGTGTATTCATGTTGGTCTGTAATGTCTCAAAAAAACGATCTGTCAAAAAGGTGTGTGCTACTGCTGTTGCTCTGGCTGATAAGGGTTGTCAAAGCCCAGTTCTTCCAGTATCCGCGCTTCCAGTGTTTCCATTTCCAGGGCTTCTGATTCAGATTCATGGTCAAAACCATTCAGATGAAGCATGCCGTGGATCAGCATATGCGCCCAGTGAGCAGGCAGGCTTTTGGCCTGTGCATCCGCTTCCCTGGCAACGATGGGAGCGCATATCACCAGATCACCCAAGGGTACTTCATCCAGACTGTCCAGTATTGCCTCTGGCAATTCCGCACTGAAGGACAGGACGTTAGTCGCATAGTCCTTTTGCCGGTATGCCAGATTGATTGCTGCTGACTCGTCTTCGTCAACAATACGCAGCCCCAGACTCAGGGGCTTGGATGGCACGCTCAGGTATTTTAAAGCGGTATCTCCCCAAGCTTGCAACTGGGTAGCTCCAGGCAAATCTATGCTGGTACTGTCATTGATGACATCAATAATCACGGTCATGAACGCTGCTGCCATCGGGATTTAAAGAGGTGATAGTGGTTTTTCGCTCATAGTCATCATAGGCTTCGACGATACGCTGAACCAGAGAGTGCCTGACCACATCTTTGGAGTCGAAGTAGTTAAACCCTATGCCATTGATCCCTTCAAGTACTTTGATGACATGGACAAGCCCTGATCTGGTGCCTTTGGGGAGGTCAATCTGTGTCACATCGCCAGTGATCACCGCAGTTGAGCCAAAGCCGATGCGTGTCAAAAACATTTTCATCTGTGACACGGTGGTGTTCTGGCTTTCATCCAGAATAATAAATGAACCGTTCAGGGTTCTGCCACGCATGTACGCCAGCGGTGCTACTTCGATAACATTCTTTTCAATCAATCGGGTGACTTTTTCAAAGCCCAGCATTTCATAAAGGGCATCATAGAGTGGTCGCAGATACGGATCAATTTTCTGGCTGAGATCTCCGGGCAGGAAGCCAAGCTTTTCTCCAGCCTCCACAGCCGGACGCACCAGTAACAGCCTCTTAACCTTGTCCTGCATTAGGGCCTCGACGGCGCAGGCTACAGCAAGATAAGTTTTGCCCGTGCCGGCAGGGCCGATACCAAAATTGATATCCATGGATTGTATGGATTCAACGTATCGACGCTGGTGTTTGCCACGCGGTTTCACTGAGACGTTGGGCGTCTTGATCAATAACGGTTTAAAGTCATCGATTTCCTGAACAATTTGTTGCCCGGACTCAGCGATGGCTGCTGCAACTCCGGTATCGCGCAAGGTCAGGTGCACCAGATCCGCAGTGATCTGCATGCCATCCACTGTGCCCTTATAGAGTGTTTCGAGGACGCGCACTGCCTCGGCGACAGATGATGTTATTCCCGACAATTGAAATATGTTGCCACGCTGGCGAATCTGTATCGCCAACGCCTTTTCAATCTGATGGATGTTTTCGTTCAGTTGTCCGCACAGGTTGGCCAGACGATGCGTATTTTCAGGCTCAAGAGTGAGTTGGTGAGTTTGCTGTTCAGTGGTCATGCCGCTCGGCTTATACCTCCGGAGACAGTTGCGCACGGGCACAGCGGTCGCCTGTTGAGTAAGTAAATAAGCCGAGAGTATAGAGCAATTCCGCGTTAAAGTTCACCTGCCAGAGAGTTCGGAAATGCATCGGTTATTTTTACTTCTACAAACTGGCCGATCAGGCTCAAGTCATCCGATGAGAAATTCACCACCCGATTGTTTTCAGTGCGGCCAGCCAACAGGCTGACCCCGTGTCGCGCCGGGCCGTTGACCAGAATGCGCTGACGGGTGCCGACCATTCGTTCACTGATGCCGGCAGCCTGCTGCAGAATCTGTGCCTGCAACACGGCAAGTCGGTGTTTCTTTTCCTGTTCACTGGTGTGATCAGGCAGGTCTGAAGCCGGTGTGCCGGGGCGAGGACTGAAGATAAAACTGAATGAGGTGTCATAACCTACCTCGATAATCAGATTCATGGTGTCTTCAAAATCCCTCTGGGTTTCGCCAGGAAATCCGACGATAAAATCAGAGGACAGGCTAATGTCAGGTCGTATAGCCTTGAGTTTGCGGATGATTGATTTGTATTCCAGTGCCGTATGGCCACGCTTCATGGCTGCCAGAATGCGGTCGGATCCACTCTGAATTGGAAGGTGCAGGTGGCTGACCAGTTCCGGTACGTGTCTGTAGATCTCGATCAGATTGCTGCGAAATTCCACCGGATGTGATGTGGTAAAACGAATCCGGTCAATGCCATCAACTGCTGCGATGTAGGTGATCAAGGTGGCAAAGTCAACGATTTGCCCGTCGTGACTCAGTCCGCGATAGGCATTGACGTTTTGCCCCAGCAGATTGATCTCCCGAACGCCCTTGCTGGCCAAATGCACGGCTTCTGCCAACACATCATCCAGGGGGCGACTGACTTCTTCGCCACGGGTATAGGGTACTACGCAGAATGAACAGTATTTGCTGCAGCCTTCCATTACCGTCAAAAATGCTTCGCATCCTGTCACGGAGGGTTCGGGCAAACGGTCAAATTTTTCGATTTCGGGAAAGCTGATATCCACTACCGGGCCGAAGCCGTTGGACTTATTCAGCATTTCTGGCAGTTTGTGCAGGGTTTGAGGTCCAAAAACAACATCCACATAAGGGGCGCGCTTGCCAATAGCTGCACCTTCCTGGCTGGCGACACAGCCACCCACTGCAATTTTGATGTCAGGTCTGGCCTTTTTTAAGCCCTTCCAACGTCCCAGTTGGTGGAACACCTTTTCTTGAGCTTTCTCGCGGATAGAACAGGTGTTCAGCAGCAGGATGTCTGCTTCTTCTGCAGTTTCAACTAGATCCGCACCATGGGTTTCCTTCAGTAAATCAAGCATGCGCGAGGAGTCATACTCGTTCATCTGGCAACCATGGGTCTTGATAAAGACTTTTTTTCGCACTGTGCTGGAAGGATTGTCGCTGCTCATGGTTTACATCACTCAGAAAGACATCCAGGGATTGACCCTGTCGAAAAGCCGCGGATTATATCAGCTAATTAGTGGTGCTGCTGTATCTGAGGGACCACTTTGAGCTACAATGCCGGCCTTGACTAAACAAACTCCATTTGTTTTAACCGCGTTTTTGAGAGAGTACGATGGCCATCCGCCAGGAAATTTATCGCATCACCTTCCTCAACAAGGGCAAAGTCTATGAGATTTTTGCCCGTCAGGTTTATCAGAGCGAGCTTTATGGCTTCATAGAGGTAGAAGAATTCCTGTTTGATGAGCGCAGTCAAATGCTGGTGGATCCCAGTGAAGAAAAACTGAAAATGGAGTTTCAGGACGTCAAGCGCAGTTTTATTCCGTTGCAGGCGATTCTGCGCATTGATGAAGTGGAAAAGACCGGGGTTGCTAAAATCAGCAGCGGCGACAATATCATGCCGTTCCCTCTGCCAGCATTCGGTACGCGCAACTCTGGCAATACCGGCAACGAAAGCTGAGTCAGCAATACCCGTTGCGGTATCCTTCCGCGTCTTCGGGCAGCCTATTTTTATGACAGTCATTCAGTTTCAATTCAGATTCTCTGTTGTATAACGGAATGCGTAAGCACTGAATTCCAGATGTTTCCTTAGAAACGTTTTGGTTACCTCAATCGGTGCTCGTTTCAACGGAGGTCAGGTCATGAAACTATTTCCAGCGAGAGCAAAGGCATCAGTCACTCAGCGATTACTGATTAACATGTTGGTGGGCGCCGCCTGTGTGTTGACGGCTATAAGTGCTAACGCCGCATCTGCTGACAGAACTTACACGACCGTTGTGCGAGAGACGGTTTATCACTCCCCATCCAAGGTTGTTGTCTCACCAAAAGTCTTTATCCCCTTATATCGTTCTGTCTATGTCGGCATTGGCAGCGGAACTGTTGTCTCTCAAACTGTTGTCTCTCATCACCCACGGCAAACTGTCGTTTACCGCGAAGTAACGCGGCATCACGATCGTCATGATGAGGATTATCACAGAGATAGCAGTTACCGCCTGGGTAGCGACCATGACAGAGTTAACGACTATCACAGAGATAAAGACTATCGCGCGCACCCGGTTTGGGGCAACTCAGACCGTGGTCATGGCTACGGGTACAGGAACAAAGAGCCAGTGCGTGGTCGCTGGTCGGGTTCAGATCAACGCAGTGATGTGATCTACGTGGAGAAAGATGGACGCCGTAATTCCAGTTACCGCGAAACCGAAAGACGCAGCGTTGAGATTCGGGATCGCAGCCGCTAAACACAGAATGTTGTCACACTCGTTTTATGGGGAGCGATGGTTTCATAAACTATCACACCCCTTTGTGTACCATTCAGGCCGAGCCGGCTAGTGTGATCAGCTCTCTGGTTCCAACGCGGCAAGTTCCACGCACAGCACAAACACCTGCATGGCTTCATCAATTTCCGCAAGGCTGGGGAAAGATGGTGCCAGACGAATATTGCTGTTCTGCGGATCCTTTTTGTATGGCCAGGTTGATCCTGCCGGCGTCAGTTTCACCCCAGCGCCCGCACACAGTTTAACGACCTTGTCGGCCATGCCGGGCAAAGTATCGAAGAGAATGAAGTAGCCCCCGGCAGGCTTGTTCCAGTAGCCAAGCGGTTGTCCGTTAACTGTTTTTCCGGACAGGCTCTGTTCCAGGTGTTTAAGCACAAGTTCAAATTTGGGTTGCAGAATGGCGCGGTGCTGTTGCATCAATGCCCGCAACGTCGGTATGTCTTTAAGGAAACGGATGTGTCGTAACTGATTCACCTTGTCCGGTCCTATGGTGGAAATGCCGAGCAAGTCTGCGAAGTGCTTGATGTTGCTTTCGGAGGTCGCGATAAATGCCACACCGGCACCGGCCAAGGTGATTTTCGATGTTGAGCCGATCACAATGACATTATCCAGTGTGCCGTGTTTTTCGCTGATGCTGATCAGATTCGCCAGTTCAGGAGGATTGTCGACCAAGTGGTGTTCCGCGTAGGCGTTGTCCCACAGAATTCTGAAGTTGGCGCCGGCAATTTTTCCCAGCATGGCAAATTGCTCGACTACCTCGGCTGAATACACCACACCGTTTGGGTTAGCGTACTTGGGTACACACCAGATGCCTTTGATCAACGGATCGTTGCGTAACAAGGTCTCAATGGCGGCCATATCCGGCCCCCGATCATTCATCGCGACCGGAATCATTTCGATTCCCAGCGCCTCGCAGATCGAAAAATGGCGATCGTAACCCGGTGCCGGGCACAGGAACTTGATACGTTGGCCTGGTGCAGCTTCCTTTATCCAGGCTGAGTCAGCGCCGCGAACGCCATGAAGGTAGGCGCCTTCCACATACTGGTACATCATCTGCAAGGAACTGTTTCCGCCCACCATGATCTGCGCGGGTTTGGCACCCAGATAATCTGCAGCAAACTGACGCGCTTCCGGGATGCCGAGGCCGCCGCCATAGTTACGCGCATCGGTGCCGTCGGAGCATTTGAAGTCACCCTGCAATACTCCGTCCATTGCATTGCTGAGATTCAGCTGAGCCGTCGCTGGTTTGCCCCGGGTCAGATCCAGGTTGAGCTTCTTCGCCTGAATTCGCTGGTACTGATTCAATAACTCCTGACGACGCGCCTGTGTGTTGCTGGTGCTCAATTGAAACTCCTCGATCAAAACGGAACTGGAAATCGGAACTGGAAAGTGGGGCAGGATTTTACAGTATACTCGGCGCAACTTCGATGCAGCAGGCGAGAAATCATGAACAAAAGCAAGTCGGGCAATGTTCTTGAGCAGCCCGTTGACGACTCTTTGACAGATGTTTCAGGCGCTGCTGAGCGACACCCCTATGATGTTCTGGGTCCGGATCAGGTACTGGATGCGGTTGAAGGTTTGGGTTTGCCAACCTCAGCGCGGGTTTTTGCGCTCAATAGTTATGAAAATCGCGTCTATCAGATTGGACTGGATGACGGTAGTTTTGTGATTGCCAAGTTTTACCGGCCTGAGCGCTGGAGTGACGCCCAGATTCTTGAGGAGCATGCGTTTACACAAGAATTGGAGTCTCTGGAGATACCCGTAGTGCCTCCGATGTCAGTCAATGGTCAGACATTGCATACCTGCCTGTGTGGTACTCAGATTTTTCGTTTTTCGCTGTTTCCACGCCTTGCAGGCAGACCTCCGGAACTGGATAACCCGGATAATTTGCAGGTGATGGGACGATTCCTGGGAAGAGTGCACCGCGTTGGCTCACAAGCTGTATTCAAGCATCGTATCGCGCTCAGCGTGGAGCACTGGGCGGTGAAGAGCCGCGCATTTCTGCTGGAAAGGCATTTTATTCCTGATGCGCTGGTGCCTGCCTACGAGTCGTTAACACTGGATCTGATAGAGCGTATCAACAAAATTTTCAGCAATTGCGGGTCATTGCAGCAGTTGCGGCTGCACGGGGATTGTCATCCCGGTAATGTGTTGTGGCGAGGTGATCAACCCTGGTTTGTCGATTTTGATGATGCAATCAACGGTCCGGCCATTCAGGATCTGTGGATGATGTTATCGGGAGACCGCGATCAGCGGCAGGCACAGTTGCTGGAAATCATCGAAGCTTATGAGGAGTTTTTTGAGTTCGACCCGACCGAACTGGCGCTGATAGAGCCATTAAGAACATTACGCATCATGCACCACAGCGCATGGCTGGCTAAACGCTGGACCGATCCGGCATTTCCCCGCAGTTTTCCGTGGTTTAACACCGAGCGTTACTGGGCGGAGCACATTCTTGAATTGCGCGAACAGATGGCAGCGCTAGATGAGCCCGCGCTGCGACTGTTCCCCTACTAATCTGCGGTCTCTTCAGCCAGCAAACCCAGCAGTGCCTGTTCCAGCAATTGTGTGTCGCCTTCCCGGAAACCTTTATGCACCTTTCGAACTATCCCCTCACGGTCAATAAGGAATGATGTAGGCATGCCGACTACGCCGTACTGATCCATGATTTCTGCCGTCAGATCCAGGACAACGTGGTAACTCAGGGGTGTTTCCATATCATTCAGGAAGTCCAGTGCATCTTCAACTGGGTCGTCGATGGTGATTGCGACGACTTCAAATCCCTGATCCCGATACTGCTCATACAGAGCATGGATCTCCGGCAGAGAGCGAAGGCAGGGTGCACACCAGGACGCCCAGAAATCAACGTATACAATTTTGCCTTTGAGTGCGCTGAGTGTTATGTCTATGTCATTGGCACGAACACCGGGCAGGGTGAATTCAGGCGCGGCTATGCCTTCCTCTACCGCTGTTGCCGGGATTGAGATCAGGCTCAAACTGAACACTGAGATGATGAGCAACGACTTAACGAGTTTGTTCATGGCGCAAGAAATTCTCTGAGCGTTTAGGCGGCGGAGCCGGAAATGTTGGCAAATCCCTGCATTAATGCATGCCAGCGTTGTCGTCGCAATTTCAACTGGTAACGCGCCTGACGATAACTGTCACGCAGCGCCAGACGTTCCCACCGCTCATGAATCTGATCATGTATTTGTGAGCTTTTTGCGTCGTACCACTGCTGTTGGTGTGTAGCCCACAAATCTAGGGTGCTCTTCAATTCGGCGTATTCAGCTTCCAGTCGCGCACGCCATTTGTCGGCGTTGGCCAGTGATTTGCAGCGTTCAGTTGCATCCAAATACTGCATCTCAAGCCTTGCTGACTCAACGGCCAGTGCCGGAACACGTTTCAGTTCGCTGGTTAAACCGACCCACGAACATGCCATGATTAACCATTTGGTTGGGTCAAAGTGCCACCAACGAATGCCATTACGATAATCCCACTGAAAAGTATGGTGATAATTGTGGAAACCCTCACCATAGGTCACCAGCGCCAGGATGGCGTTATCGCGTGCAGAACTTTTGTCGCTGTAGGGCTGTCTGCCCCACATATGCGCCAGTGAATTGATGAGCCAGGTAACATGTTGGCTCAATACCAGTCTCAGCACACCGCTCAACATCAGGCCGGCAATGATGCTGCCTCCGATATATCCGAGAAAAGCCGGTACTGCAATATTCATGATCAGCACCAGCGCAAGGTAGTGTTTGTGCTGCCACTGCAGAATCGGATCTTGCTGAAGGTCTTTGATGTTGGAAAAATCGCGCTTACCGCTGGGGTAATTACGCAGTATCCAGCCGATATGCGAGAACCAGAAGCCACGACCGGCTGAGTAGGGATCCTGATCATTATTGTCGACATGCTGGTGATGTCGGCGATGATCGGAAGCCCAGTTGAACACATCATTTTGCAACGCGCAGGCACCGCCCAATGCAAACAGCACGCGTAACACTGGATGCGCCTTATATGTCTTGTGAGACCACAGCCTATGGTATCCAGCCGTAATTGAAATACCACAAAAGCCCATCATGCAGACAAACATTACCCAGTGTATGGTGCTGTATCCAACCATAAATCCGTACAAAGGAACCAAGGTTACGGCCGCCAGCGGAGTCGCCGTAAACAGAATCATATTGGTCCAGTTGATAGGGGGTTTGGCGGCGATGCTGTTCAGAGAGTCTTGAGGTGACATAAACGATGGCGATTCCTGAAAAAATTGAATACATGCTATTAAGACAGCAGCGACAGACTGTTTATTGCACAGCAAGAATATTACATGTGAATTGCCTGATTAGAAACCACCCTGAGATGCGGGGTATGATGCCGATGTTAACTGGATATGATTTAAATGCAGAATTCTAAAGGAGTCGCAAAAAATGCCAGACATTCATGTGCATGATCAGGTGGTGGATCTGCAAACCCGATTTGCCTTTCAGGAGGACAGCATCCAGACATTGAATGATATTGTTACCCGGCAGCAACGCCAAATTGATGGGCTTGAGCGCGAGCTTGAGATTCATCGACAGAAATTGACTGAATTGATACAGGCCGCAGCAGATCGTGCGCCGGCGGCGACAGCGGCCGATGAGAGACCTCCACACTACTGAACAGCGGCATAGATTGCCGATCAGCGCGAAATAGCCATCACATCGTCCGCTTGCAGACCCTTGTCTCCCATGCTGACAGAAAATTCGACGCGCTGGCCATCTTTCAGCACCCGATGCCCATCGCCTCGGATCGATCTGAAATGCACAAAAATGTCTTCACCGTTTTCCCGGGTGATAAAACCAAACCCTTTGCTGGCATTAAACCACTTGACTTGACCGGCCTCGCGTTTAGTGGACTGGTTAGCTGCAGGGATCTCTGGTTTCTGCGCAGACTTGCGTTTTGAGGGTCTTGTTTTTGCCGGCTCACGTGCTGACGGCTGGCGGCGAGGACGTAACGATAACCAGGCGCTCAGCGAACTGCATAACAACAGCAGAGCGGCAAATGTAATGGTCAGCACTGCGGGCGAACTCGCCTGCAACGGTTGGGCAATCAGGTAGATCAGAGGCAAAGAAATAATGGTGGATAACAGTGCTGAACTGACTATTTTGCGGAACATTGAAGATCTCTTGAAGCTTTGTGCTTTTTTGCAATGATGGTTTTAATTTTTGTTTTGCCAAGCACTGGGGATTCTACCGCTATCTGTTACTAAATCAATCAGCCCGACGACAAGTTGACGCCCAGCGGCGTTGAGTCACGCGTTCATTTTGTGAGGATTACATTTTCATTCAGAATCGATTCAGCTTGAGTGCCTTAATCTTTGGTCGTCAAGGCGGCGAATCAACCTTGAGAACATTCATAACAAAACAAGGCGCAGAGGTGAACAATGAACAATTTCAAAAATGCAGTGCAAACAAATGTTGCAGCAAAACGTGCAGCAGTGGCGCTTGGGCTGGGTGGATTGTTGCTGGCAACACCATTGTTTGCGCAGTCACAGTATGTGTACGCGCAGGTACTGGAGTCACGCGCAATTTATCAGTCTGTTTCCGTTTCCACACCCCGTGACGAGTGTTGGGAGGAGGAAGTCAGGGTGCGTGAGACACGACACGGTGGCAGTCAGACGCCAGTGATTCTGAGTACTATTATTGGCGGTGCCATTGGTAACGCGGTGGGTAACAACAAATCCAGCCAAAGGGTAGGTACGGTTGTAGGTGCCATGTTGGGGCACTCGGTGGGTCGTGATATAGTTCGTGCTGATTCACATCCCGGAACAGCGCGATACCAGACCGTCAAGCAGTGCGAAACCGTCACCGAATATCGTGAGGAGGAGCGACTGATGGGTTACCAGGTTCGATATCTGTATAACGGGGAAGAATTTACCGTACGCACTGATAATGACCCCGGTGAGCAGATTCGACTTCGAGTCAGCCACGATCCGGTGCTCTGAGTCAGGGTGGCCCGACATTATGGAGAGTTATGAAATCGTCCTGCCCGAAGTCAAGTGCCTGCGTCGAGGGTCGCGGAGCGCGGTGGAAAGTTCTGCTGATTGCTGCTGTGCTCTGCGCTCTGAGCTGGAGTTTTCCGGTCCTTGCACAGCAGCAGGAGAGTTCATCCGCCCAGTCCGGGCAAAATCAGGCGGACGGGGCGATCAGTGAGAGACAGGCACTGGATCTGGTGCGGGCACGTTTTCCAGGGAACATCATCAGCATCAATGAGGTCCGGCAAGGCGGCCGTGTCAGATTCAGGGTGCGCATCGATAACGAAGGTAATATTTATACAGTTTATGTTGACCAGGCCACTGGGGCAGTCAGCCGGGAGTAAGGTATGCGCCTGTTGGTAGTAGAAGATGAGAGCCTCCTGCGTCAACAGTTGGTGCTAGGTCTGCAGAAAGCCGGTTTTGTCGTCGATGATGCTGCCGATGGTAAAGCGGGTCTATTTTATGCTCTGGAGTATGAATACGACGCTGCGATTATTGATCTGGGTTTGCCTCTGCTTGATGGAATCAGTGTCATTCGCAAGCTCAGAGAATCCGGTCGAAAGTATCCCGTATTGATTCTGACTGCCCGGGGCGACTGGCAGGACAAGGTATCGGGACTTGATGCCGGTGCTGATGATTACGTTGTTAAACCCTTCCGGCTAGAGGAAATACGGGCGCGCCTGAATGCCTTGTTACGTCGCGCTGCCGGATTCGCCAGTCCACAGATTACGGCGGGTCCGATCAGTCTTGATACCACCAGCAAACGGGTAACGGTGCATGGCAACCCGGTCGAGCTGACGGCGTATGAATACAAAACCCTGGAATATCTGATATTGCATATCGATCAGGTGGTTTCCAAAGCCGAGCTGACAGATCATCTGTATGCTCAGGATTATGATCGTGATAGCAATGTGCTGGAGGTGTTTATTCGTCGCCTTCGTCAGAAACTGGATCCGGATCAATCCTTGCAGCCCATCGATACTGTCCGTGGCCAAGGATACCGGCTGCGGATAATGGACTAACATGTCGTCAGGGCAAGGTGCCGGCTACTCCCTGCAAACACGACTGCTATTGGCAGTGACGCTGCTACTGACTGCGTTTCTGGGTTTAACTGGCTTTGTGCTCGACAGGGCGTTTCGCAACAGTCTGGAAACCGGGGTTACTGAGCAGCTGCAGGCTCAGCTTTACGGTTTACTGGCAGCTGTTGATGAAGATGCCGGAGCATTTTATGTCAGTGAAAATCTGCGTGAGCCACGCTTCAGTCAATTAAACAGTGGGTTGTATGGATTGATCAGCAGCCCTGATCAAGGTGAGTTGTTGCGCACACAGTCGGCGCTGGAGTTTACGCTGCCGGCAGCGCTGCAAATTGACAACCCAGAGGGCGATCTGTCTCGCGGCGAGACCCGTTTCAGTCGTGTTGTCTCAGATGTCGGGCAGATTGAGTATTTTCAAATCAGCTACGCAGTGACATGGGAGAACCGGCCACAAGCCATTGTGTTCAGGGTGCTGGAGTCTGCAGACTCTTATCTGGCAGAAGTGACTGAATTCCGCACCAGTCTGTTTTCCTGGTTTGGAGCGCTTGCTGCGTTGCTGCTGGTCTCGCTGTTACTGCTGCTGCGCTGGGGACTGTCACCTCTGCGCAAATTGGCGCGTGATCTGGCGCTTATTGAAAGCGGACACGCGGAGTCTCTGGGAAACGATTATCCCAGCGAGCTTAGTTCGGTAACGCAGAATCTTAACTTGCTGATACAGTCCGAGCGCAAACAACAGACGCGTTATCGCACCACTCTTGGGGATCTGGCGCACAGTCTGAAGACGCCATTGGCGGTGATACAGGGAGAAGTATCGGCCAGTGCTGAACCATCTTTGCAACACGCAGAGCGCATAGAGCGTGTGGCAATGGTGCAGGAACAACTCGACCGCATGAATCAAATTATCAGTTATCAGTTACAGAGAGCCGTGAGGTCTGGAGCCGTTGGCAGTCTGGCCAGCCAGGTCAACATCAAGGACACTGCTTCGAAGATCTGCCGTGCGCTTGAAAAGGTGTATGCCAGCAAGTCAGTTGAATTTGGGCAGCAAATCGATGCGCGGTTGTTGTTTTTGGGTGATGAGCGTGACCTGATGGAGTTACTGGGCAATTTGTTGGATAACGCCTGCAAGTATGGATATGGCAAGGTGAATGTCAGTTGCGCACTGGTCAGTGACTCACCGCAGCGGTTGCAATTGATTGTCGAGGATAATGGCGCTGGAATTGGACAGGAAGACAGCGATCGTGTTCTGCAGCGCGGAGTAAGGCTTGATACGCTGGCACAGGGACAGGGTATCGGATTGGCGGTAGTTGCAGATATTGTGCAGAGTTACGGAGGCAGAATCACCGTGGAGCGCAGTCAAATGCTAGGTGGTGCGGCTATTTCAATACTGTTGGGCAATATCCGCGTGCAGGTTTAGAAAAATATAGCAGCAACGCATGACACCAGTGTCATGACAAATAAAAACCATTTGATTGTGTTCTGGCTGACACGAACGGCAAACCTCACGCTGAAATAACTGCCGGTCATGGTGCCAACCGCCAAGATCAGACCGGGTATCCATTCAACCTGATCAAACCAGATAAAAATTGCCAGCGAAACGGTAGTCACAGCAATTGAACAGACCATTTTCAGTGCATTGGCGCGGACCAGATCGTATCGTAGTCCTCCCGCCAGAGCGGCCAGTAAGATAAACCCGACTCCTGCCTGCACAAAACCACCATAAATACCAGCAAGGACTAATCCCCACCACGCACCGCGATGTTCGCTGACTGACCTGACCGGTGTGCCGGGTTCCGGCGCCAAAAAACCGGGTTTAATCAAAATAATGACGGACATGGTGAGCACGGTACCCAACAACAATGGTTTAAGTGCCGCGTCGGGTGTCACGGCCGCCAGACACGCCCCGAAGACTCCGCCAATCAGATTGGGCACCAGAATGGGCACAATTGAGGGCGTATCCAGCCTGCCGTAATGATGAAATCCGCGGACAGCCACCACACTTTGCAGCAATACCCCCACCCGATTGGTCGCGTTTGCCACATCAGCCGGCAGACCCATAACCATCAGCATAGGCAGAGTCAGATTAGAGCCTCCCCCTGCGAGGGTATTAATCCAACCGGCAATCATGCCGAGCAGTACCAGTACCCCCAGCAAAACAATATCGTATTCCATGTCTTATCGACCTGATCGCCGAGAGTCGGTGTTAAGAAGGCGCGGATTATAGGTAGCTTAGTTTAGAAATTGCAAAACAGCCGCGGCGCTACACTATACTCCTTCAGTAGCAGTGTCAGGAGGACGCAACGTGGGCAAAGGGATTCTGCCGGACAACCCTCATTCAGCGGTGTTGCGCAGGCAAATGGTTTGCAGTGAGATGGTTGGCACTCAAAAAGGTGCCACCCTGATGGAAGTTTTGGCAACAGCCATTATCCTCAGCCTCGGTGTCACCAGTGTTCTGCAGTTACATAATTATGGTTTGCTGCTAACACACGCCGCATCACAGCGACAAAGCGCATTTCTTCTGGTGATGGATTTATCAGAACGAGTACGTAGTGCGCCTGAGGAATTTCGAAGGCTTGACGAATTTTCACTCAACAGCACCTCAGTATCAACGCATGTTTGTTCAATGGAAGCACCGTGTTCAGCCGAACATTACGCACGGCGTCAGTTGTGGATCTGGCGGCAGAATGCTGTGGCCCGGTTGCCGGGTGCTGAGGTCACAATCAACCGAGAGCAGCAACACCTCACGGTGGTCTGGCAAGTTACCATCAACTGGTTAGCAGATGCGGATGAACCTGTCATTGCCCGGATAGGGTTATGAAACCCGTTCTACTCAGGCATTCAGGTCTTACTTTGCTGGAGTTGCTCATCAGCAGCACTATTGCGATGGGTTTGCTAATGGTGATTCTGCAATTGTTTGTACTCAGCAACCGGATCGCGCTGGAGCAGCAGGACTTGAGCCAGCTGTTGCAAAAATCTGAATCAGTCAGGCATTTGCTCAGTCACAGTGTGCGTGACGCTATGTATACTCACCCCTCAACGATGCCGTCATCGCCTTCAGTGCTGTCTTGCCCGGGAATTAACGTTGGCAATTTGTGCCGGCCACCCTTGCTAATCTGGGAGCAGGGCTCTTCCGCTCCCATTGTGGCGCCACCCGCTGTGCCGGGTTCTTACCTGTTTTGGATCAGGCAGTCATGTTGTCCTGGCGTTATCGCTGATGTGTTTTTCCTCTGGTATCGGGCGGGCAATACGGCTCATTCACCATCCCTGTTTCGCCGCCGGCAGTTGAGTGACGGCAGATTCTCTGCGTCCGAAGAATTGGTAGAGGGTGTCAGTCATCTTGTGCCTTCACTGACTATCACCACAACGCAAGCCAGTGGCAGTGCGTTGCGTTATGTGACTGGCGTAGAACCTCAAGACATCAGTAACTGGTGGAATATTGTTGCCGTGGAGTTTGAGGTAACACTGACAGCGGCATCATCGGCTACTGCCGCGGCCGGCACAGTTGCCTTTACTGTTGCTTCCAGGCAAGGGAGTTTAGAGCGATGAGTCGACTCGGCTGTCCGGTCAGACACTGTTTTGGTTCTGTGCTGATTATTTGTATGGTGTTTCTGGCGGCACTGTCGATCATGGCATTAACATCAATTGAAGTCTCTGGAATGGGGCAGAAAATGACAATTGCCTATGCTCAGCATGGCAGCTTGCTCACAGATGCTGATAGTCAGTTAATTCAGACAGAACAAGAGGTCTGGCATCAACTGAGCACACTGGGCTTAGCTGCAACGATATCTTATTGGTCATCCGCACAGGCGTCAGGTAACACCAGCGCATCAACAGCGACTTTTGCCGAACTCTGGACACAAGAAGAGTTTGACACCGAGCAGTGTGGTTTGCTGTTTACCGTGCATGCGTCACCAGCCAGTGATTCGGGCGACCATGCGTTGCGGCTCAGTTCTTACTGGTGGGTTTGTTGTGAAAGCCGTCAAGATTGTGAGCAGGCCAGTTTTTTGTCCAGGCACAGGCTCTGGCAGCGTGGCTCTGTATTGCTGAACTGATTGTCCTGAGAGAGGCCAGGTCAGCAGGTCAGCGGCCTGCCTTGGCTGTCTTCCCGCTGTCCGTCCTTGTTGGAATCGGTTGCTAGTCGAATACGCCCCGCTGAATTGATAACCATTTGATGAGCGGTATGTCCGGTTTGCTCGGCAGGACACCAGGTAAAACTGCCGTTTTGATCATGCAATAGTCCAAGTTCATCGACGCGGATGGACTGGCGGTTGCCAAAGGCGCGCCAGAGCAATGTGCCTCTTAGCGGGGAAGATTGACGGCGGTTATCTGCTGTCCAGTCAATCAGCTCAATCAGCGCTTCGTCGACGCTGCGTTGGCGATTATTGTCGGAGTCCGCAAACGCAATTGCTCCTGCACTCCAGTTGCTGTCACAATCAGAGCCGCCATCGCTGGGACAAATGACCGTTACCGAGTGTGTTGCGATGGAGTGGGCCCTGGCACTGGTCAGCAGCGCAGACAATTGCATGAATACCCGATCCGCTTCAGTGCGTTGATGAAAATCCATAGCTGGCAGTGAGAGTTGAGCAAGTATTGCCAGAAGGGCGACAGTCAGGATTAACTCCATCAGGGTAAAACCGCGGCAGAATTTCCGGGGTTTGGCCGTGAGTCTGTAAGCTTGTTTCATAAATTGTTTGTCCTGTTCTTGAGATCAGCAAACTAAATGACATGTTGCGTGGCTCTGTATTCAGTCTAGCAGTTGATCTGATGGGGTGCTTTTTTTGGTTGATTTCCTGATCGTGGGCGCCGGGATATCCGGATTACTGGTAGCAAGAGAGTTGCTAGCGGAAGGGGCGAGTGTTTGTCTGATTGATCGCGGTCAGTCGGGCAAAGAAGCCTCGTGGGCTGGAGGCGGGATTGTTTCTCCCCTTTATCCCTGGCGCTACTGTGATGCAGTAACTGCCTTGGCAAGTCAGGCACAGCGTGTATATCCCGAGTTGACTACACAATTGCTTGCGGAAACTGGTATCGATCCGGAGTATCGGGCGTGTGGTCTGTTAATGTTGGAGACGCATGACCGTCAACAGGCTCTGGACTGGTCGCAGCGGCATAAACGCGATATCAGAGCGTGGGGCGAAAATGAGATTTACGCCCGCGAAAGCGCATTGGCCCCGGGCAGTCGTCATGCCATGTGGATGCCTTCAGTTGCCAATGTCCGGAATCCGCGCTTGCTGCAGGCTCTTCGCGCGTCCGTTCTGGGCTCAGCGGCTGCCGAACTGCGAGAGCATTGCGAGTTTGTTTCATTGGTAACAACGGGCTCCGAAGTGATTGGGGCTCACGTCAATAATGCGGGTCAATTGCTGCAGGTACACGCTGGCCGGATCATTGTGACAGCAGGTGCCTGGGCGGGGCAGTTGATTGCGGCGATGCCATCCGCTGATCCTGTGCAGATAGAGCCGGTCAAGGGTGAGATGTTGTTGTATCGCACAGAGAGGCCGTTGCTGCGCAGCATTTTACTGAGTGCTGGCCGGTACCTGATTCCCCGTGAGGATAATCTGATCTTGGTTGGTAGCACCCTGGAGTATTGCGGTTTTGACAAAACCAGCACTAAATCTGCCCGTCTCAGCCTGTCGGCCAGCGCTGTCAGTCTGTTGCCGGCCTTGCAAGATGCAGAGGTGGTCGCTCAGTGGGCTGGGTTACGCCCGGGTTCACCGGGAGGTGTCCCTTTTATTGGAAAAATCCACGGCTTGGATAATGTGTATATAAACGCTGGGCACTTCCGCAACGGCCTGGTGCTGGCGCCAGCCTCCGCTCGGCTGCTGGTGGATATCATTCTCGGGCGTAAAACAGATATTGATCCGTCACCGTACGATCCGGCTTTGTTGCGGCAATCATCCAGCTTTGGATCTCGAATTTACTTGTGAGCGTGCTTTAACGACAATAGGCATAGAAATAGATGGCGTATGCGGACATGAACAACGGGTCTTACAGAGGTAAGGATGGACGGTCAGTTGATAGTGGTGATGGCACAGATCAATTTGTTGGTCGGTGATATCAAGGGAAATGCCGAGCGTATTATCCGCATTTCTCAGGAGGCGGTTGCCAGCTATGACGCCGATCTGGTTGTGTTTCCGGAGTTGGCGCTAACCTCCTATCCGCCTGAAGATTTGTTGTTACGCCCTGCCCTGCAAGAACGCATTGACGCCGCGTTAACTGCTATTCAACAGGCACGTATCCCGGCGGCATTAATCATCGGCCATCCTCAGCATGATCAGGGTAAGCTTTACAACGCGCTGTCCGTTATCGTTGATGGAGAATGCGTGGCACGCTACTACAAGCAGCACCTGCCTAATTATCAGGTGTTTGACGAGCTGCGGTATTTTTCTCCTGGCCACCAGCCGTGCCTGACGACCATCAAAGGTATAAAGATCGGGTTCACAATCTGTGAAGATCTGTGGAACAGTTCCCCGATTCAGCAGATATCGCAGGCTGGCGCCGATCTGCTGGTCAACATCAATGCCTCACCGTTCAGTCAATTCAAGCTCGAGCAGCGCATTGATCTGTTACGAGAGCGATCAGTACAAGCTGCTGTGCCAATTGTGTATGTCAACCTGGTTGGCGGTCAGGATGAGCTGGTGTTTGATGGTTACTCCCTGGTATCGGACGCGTCCGGCAATGTCAGTGTGCCCGGGCCGGGTTTTGCTGAAGCGTTGATTGCCGTCAGCTTTGAGATCGATCAGGGAAAACGACTGACGACGCGCCTGTCAGCTCACCACGCATTGCCATCCGTGGAACAGCGCAGTTATCAGGCAATGGTTCTGGGGCTTCGTGACTATGTCAGCAAAAACCACTTCAAGTCTGTGTTGCTTGGATTATCCGGAGGCATCGATTCGGCACTGACACTGGCGGTGGCAGTTGATGCCATCGGCGCTGATCGCGTCTCTGCCGTGATGATGCCGTTTACTTTCACCTCTGATCTGAGCATTCGTTTGGCAAAGCAACAGGCAGAACGTTTGTCGGTGAACTTCAGCATCATCTCCATTCAAGAGAGTTTTAATGCCTTTATGTCGGCATTGTCAGACGAGTTTGCCGGATTGCCTTCAGGGCTGGCCGAGCAGAACATTCAGGCAAGATGTCGCGGCGTTATGCTGATGGCCATTTCGAACAAAAAAGGAGCACTGGTGTTAACGACCGGCAACAAGAGCGAAGTTGCCGTCGGTTATTGCACATTGTACGGCGATATGGCGGGTGGTTTTGGTGTACTAAAAGATGCCAGCAAAATGTTTGTTTATGCGTTGGCTCGCTACCGGAACGCGTGCGCACTGAATGACGGTGAAGGACTGATTATTCCCCAGCAGGTTATCGACCGGCCACCCACTGCCGAGTTGGCGCCCGGCCAACGTGATGATGACAACCTGCCTCCTTATGAACGTCTTGACAAGATTCTGGCCTATTATGTGGAACAGGACTTGAGCGCTGCCGATATCACTGCGCTTGGTTTTGATGCCGATGAAGTCCTGCGGGTAATCAGGCTGGTAGACATGAACGAATACAAACGTCGTCAAAGCGCTCCCGGGGTGCGGTTGACAGAACGCGGATTTGGCAGAGATCGTCGATATCCCAATACACAGGGCTGGAAAGCTGTCAATTAGGGGCTGCACGTCATGAGACAACACATTCTGGAAACATTGGAGCAGTCGCTGGACTACCTGCAGCGCTTTCTGGCGTCTGATGACAATCTACAGTCGATTGACAACGCTGTGAGCGTGTTGGTGAAAACGCTGGAAAGTGGCGGAGCTATCTACGCATGCGGCAATGGCGGATCAATGAGTGATGCCATGCATTTTGCTGAAGAATTGACTGGGAGGTACCGTAAAAATCGCGCCCCGCTGGCTGCGACTGCCATCAGTGATCCCGGCCATCTAAGCTGTGTTGCCAATGATTATGGTTATGACTATGTGTTTTCTCGTTACCTTGAAGCCAGAGCCAAACCAGGCGATTGTTTAATGGCAATCAGCACCAGTGGTCGCAGCAATAATGTGATCAAAGCGGCTGACTATGCTCTCGCAAATGGCGTTGCGGTGATCAGTCTGACCGGGGCGTCTGGAACTGAGCTGGGCATGATGGCGACCGTTGATATCAGTACCGGCGCCAGCGCGTATGCCGATCGCATTCAGGAGGTGCACATCAAAGTGATACACGTCCTGATTGAGTCCATCGAGCGCCACTTCTTTCCAGAGAGCTACGAATCATGAAAAACAGTATTCACTTGCTTGGCAAGTGTTGATGCCATTCACTGCTGTGTGTTGTCGGGTAGCTCATCTGTTGGTGAGACCGGAGGTACTTCATCGGGCATAATCATCGGACTGTTACTTCCGAACCTGCCCATTGTCAGGATGTTCAGCAAAGACCGCCCGGTATTGGGCGTCGCGCTATCTGGCGCTATGGATGGATTCGGGCGTGTTGTGGGCGCTAAAGGAGTGTTATCAGCATTACTGCCCAACAATCCGAAGCTCATGGTGTATAACATTGAAGGATTGGTTACATCGTTACGAACGACAAAATTGCCTTGCGAGTCCAGTGAGGGATGCTCGGGGAAATTGGTCTTTAGCAAGGCCACCGATGTGTCAGCCAGATCATCAAGACCCAGACGCAGATAACATTCGGCCATAATCGACACAGCATCAGCCACCGCAGGGCTGCCCTGGAAATTCTCGACAACATATCGTGCACGGTTGAGTGCTGCGATGTAACCACGGCGTTCGAGGTAATACGTTGAGACATGAATTTCATAATCTGCAAGGCTATTTCGCAGGAAAATCATCCGAGCCTGCGCATCAGCGGCATAGTCACTGTCGGGGTAGAGGGCGAGCAGCAACGAAAATTCAGTGAACGCGTCCCGAGCCCGGGTAATGTCACGCTTGGACGCGTCAGTTGGTAAAAACCTGCTCACAAACCCAGAATTCTCTGTAAAAGAGGCAACGCCTTTTAAATAGTACGCATAGTCGATGCTGGGGTGATCTGGGTGGAGTCGGATAAAGCGGTCGGCTGCAGCTCGGGCGCCTTCGACATTCCCGCTGCGAAAGTTGGCGTAAATCAGTTCAATCTGCGCCTGCGCTGCATACTGACCAAACGGAAAACGAGACTCGAGAGCCTCATACGTCCTGACAGCGCCAGTAAAATTGGACGAATTTAACTGGCGATTGGCATCGCGATAAAACTGTTCTTCAGTGGAAAGGTTGGCGAATTCATCGCGTTCCTCTCCGAGCGAAGAGCAGGAAACGGCTAAAACAATCATTAAAAGGCTGAGCAGGACACGCACTCTCTCTCTCCAACAGTGCACCCTAATCTTTCCGGGGTGCGACTTAACAAAGACAAATCAGACTATAATGTCTGACATATAAGCGCTATTTAAACACAGCAAACGGTTTGAACCCAAGCATCAGCTGCGCGCATACAAAATTGGCCGGAGGCCGCACAAGAAACATGACTGACAAAATCACTATGACTGCTGTTGTGCCCGAGTCACTTGATGGTGGGCGCCTGGACCAAATTGCTGCAAACCTGTTTTCCGAGTACTCGCGCGGGCGCCTGCAGACGTGGATCAAGGAAGGCTGTCTGCTGGTTAACAGTCGTCAATTACGTTCCAAGGACAAACTGACAGCGGGTGATGTGCTGATCCTGATAACCGAATTGCCTGCCCCTGAAGAAGGGCATTGGCAGGCAGAGCCAGTGCAGCTGGATATCGTGTTTGAGGATGACGATATTCTGGTGCTGAACAAGCCGGCAGGTACGGTTGTGCATCCCGCTGCAGGAAACAGGTCTGGAACCTTGATGAATGGATTGTTGCATTACTGTCCTGCGCTGCAGAATCTGCCAAGAGCTGGGATTGTGCATCGCCTTGATAAAGACACCACTGGTCTTATGGTCGTCGCCAAAACCCTGCAGGCACATCACCGACTTGTCCGGCAGTTACAGAAGCGTGAAGTCAGTCGACAATATGAGTCGGTTGTGCTGGGTGTGCTGACTGCAGGTGGAACAGTCGATGAGCCGCTGGGCCGTCACCCAGTGATGCGAAAGAAGCGCGCCGTTATTCAAAGCGGAAAAGAGTCTGTTACACATTACAGGGTTATTTCCCGTTTCCGGGCGCATACCCATATTCAGTGCCAGCTTGAGACCGGACGCACTCATCAGATCAGGGTACACATGACCCATATACGTCATCCGCTGGTGGGTGATCCCGTCTATGGCGGGCGCTTGAATATTCCCGGAGGTTGCAGCCCGCAGCTGGCAGCCATTCTGCGCGAGTTCAAGCGACAGGCATTGCATGCCGCACGGTTGGGGTTTATTCATCCAATCACTGGAGATGAAGTGAGTTGGGAAGTGCCTCTGCCAGAAGACATGTTAAACCTGTTGGCGATTCTCAAGGCTGATATGTCCTGATGTTAGAGAATTCTGCCAGATATTCAGTGGATGTCTTGAGCTTTGATGCTGTTAAGGGCGCTGGTATGAATTTAATCGTGCCGGATTGGCCGGCACCTGATTCTGTCAAAGCGTTAGTCACCACCAGAGCGGGAGGCGTCAGCAAACATCCTTATGATTCCTTCAATCTTGGCGGACATGTGGGTGACGATCTTGTGGCGGTCAGGCGTAACCGTGTCTTGTTGAAGCATGCTCTGCCCTCCGGCATCAGGTTACAGTGGTTAAACCAGGTTCACGGCACACACGTTGTTCAGGTCTCTTCAGTTAGCCGGACATTAAGGCTTAAAACCGGTGACGCAGCGGTAGTGTTTGATCGGGGTTTTGGGGCTGTGGTGATGACTGCAGACTGTCTGCCGGTGTTTTTTACAAATGCAGCAGGTTCAGTAGCCGCTGTAGCACACGCTGGATGGCGTGGCTTGCTCAATGGTGTGCTTGAGAAAACCGTTGATTCCACTTTGGTGTCTCCTGCAGATCTGATGGCCTGGATGGGCCCTGCAATAGCTCCCTGCCATTTCGAAGTGGGTTTGGAAGTCAGGGATGCCTTTTTAGGGCATCCGCAATGGGGGCAGCAATTTGTGCCAGGCCTCACATCAGCGTTTATCTCATCACCGCTTCATGCGGGTAAATTCATGATGGATATCTATGCGGTTGCCCGCGCCCGGCTTTTGAATGCCGGTGTTCAGTTTGTTGGTGGTGGAGGGTTGTGTACTGTGTGTGAAGAGCGGCGCTTTTTTTCCTACAGACGGGATCGCTCGACCGGCCGTATGGCCAGTTTGATCTACCTCAATTAATAGCCATACAGCCTTGTCTGGCGAGGTGTTTTCAGCCCGGGCGCTTGAAAATGTCAGGTATCACCCCTATTAACATGCTAACTTTTTTCAAATAAACGGCCGATCTGTTGTATGCAACAGCTTGGTCAGTCGAGGTGAGCCATGCGCATGGAACAAATGACAAGCAAACTTCAGTCCGCGTTGGCAGATGCTCAATCTCTGGCGCTGGGGAACGACAATAATTTTATAGAGCCCGTCCACCTGATCCTGGCGTTGCTTGATCAGAAAAGCGGATCAGTGCGCCCATTGCTGTCGCAGACGGGCTTCAATATCAACCAGCTGAAAACTGGATTGCAAACTATATTCAATCGCCTGCCAAAAGTAGAAGGGACTGGCGGTGATGTTGCCATGTCTAATGAATTGGGCAGACTGCTGAATCAGGCTGACAAGACTTCCCAGAAAAACGGCGACAAGTTCATCTCCAGCGAGTCGGTTATTGTTGCCGCTATGTCTGACAAAGGTGAGTTGGGGAAACTTCTCAATAGTTTCGGCATTACGGAAAAGGCTCTGGAAAATGCAATAGCCAACATTCGTGGCGGCGAAAAAGTAACTGACTCTGACGCTGAGGATGCGTTTCAGGCCCTGTCAAAATATTGTATTGACCTGACTGAGCGTGCAGAAAAAGGTGAGCTTGATCCCGTGATTGGCCGCGACGGTGAAATACGGCGCACCATCCAGGTTTTACAGAGGCGTACCAAAAACAATCCGGTACTGATTGGTGAACCAGGCGTAGGTAAAACCGCAATTGTGGAAGGTCTGGCCCAGCGCATCATTAATGGCGAGGTTCCTGAAGGATTAAAAGGCAAAAAAATCTTGGCTTTGGATATGGGTGCCCTGATTGCCGGCGCAAAATTCCGCGGCGAGTTTGAAGAGCGCCTGAAGTCTGTACTCAAGGAACTGTCCAAGCAGGAAGGATCCGTCATCCTGTTTATCGATGAAATTCATACCATGGTCGGCGCTGGCAAGGCTGAAGGCGCGATGGATGCCGGCAATATGCTCAAACCTGCACTGGCACGGGGTGAGTTGCATTGCGTCGGAGCAACAACGCTGGATGAGTACCGCAAATATATAGAGAAAGATGCTGCACTAGAGCGTCGATTTCAAAAGGTTCTGGTCAGCGAACCTACCGAAGAGGACACCATCGCTATTCTGCGAGGCTTGAAAGAACGTTATGAGGTGCATCACGGTGTACAGATCACCGACGCTGCCATCATCGCGGCCGCGCGCTTGTCACAACGATACATTCCTGATCGGCAGTTGCCTGACAAGGCAATCGATCTGATCGATGAAGCTGCCAGTCTCATCCGTATGGAAATTGACTCCAAGCCAGAGGAAATGGACAAACTTGAGCGTCGGCTTATTCAGCTTAAGATCGAGCGCGAGGCATTAAAAAAGGAAGAGGATGACGCTTCCCGGAAAAGACTTGAAAAATTGGCGGAAGATATTCTGCGTGTTGAGAAAGAGTTTTCAGACCTCGATGAAATCTGGAAAGCTGAAAAAGCATCGGTCCAAGGCACTCAATCCATCAAGAGTAATCTCGAAAAGGCGCGTGCAGATCTGGAAGCTGCCAGGAGAGCGGGTGACCTGGCGCGTATGTCCGAGTTGCAGTACGGCGTGATTCCGAATCTGGAAAAGACGCTGGATATGTCAACGCAGGCTGAAATGATGGACATGCAATTGCTTCGGGATCGTGTCACAGAGGAAGAGATTGCAGATGTTGTATCACGCTGGACCGGTATTCCGGTTTCCAAAATGTTGCAAAGTGACAAGCAGAAACTGTTGCAGATGGAAGACGCTTTGCATAAGCGGGTGATTGGCCAGCACGAAGCCGTTACAGCGATTGCCAATGCTGTCCGCCGTTCACGTTCCGGGCTGTCAGATCCCAATCGTCCGAATGGCTCGTTCTTGTTTCTGGGCCCTACAGGTGTTGGCAAGACGGAGCTGTGCAAGGCGCTGGCAGAGTTTCTGTTTGATACGGAAGAAGCCATGGTTCGCATCGACATGTCCGAGTTTATGGAACAGCACTCGGTTGCCCGGCTGATAGGTGCCCCGCCGGGGTATGTTGGTTACGAGGAGGGTGGTTATCTGACGGAAGCGGTTCGCCGGAGGCCTTACTCGGTGCTGTTGCTTGACGAGGTCGAGAAAGCGCACCCGGATGTCTTCAATATTTTGTTGCAAGTACTCGATGATGGTCGCCTGACTGATGGTCATGGTCGAACGGTTGATTTCCGGAATACAGTTATTGTGATGACATCCAATCTTGGCTCTGATCGCATACAGGATTTGATGTCTGCAGGGGTGCCAGATGACAAGACCTATGAGCAGGTTAAAAGAGATGTCATGTCTGTGGTTACCCGCCATTTCCGTCCGGAATTTGTTAACCGCATTGATGAAACGGTGGTGTTCCACCCGCTGGCTGCGGCACAAATACGAAATATAGCCAATATACAGATAGCCTCTCTAAACAAACGCTTGCAGTACAACGATCTCAGTATCGAGGTGTCGCAGACAGTGCTCGACAAAATTGCTGCACTTGGTTATGACCCGGTTTATGGAGCCCGCCCATTGCGTCGCGCGGTGCAGAACTGGATAGAGAACCCACTGGCTCAACGTGTTATCCGCGGGGACTACAATCCGGGTGATCGAATTGTAGTTGATGTCAGCGACGAAGGATTTGCGTTCAGCAAACGCGAGGCTGGCAGTTTCCAGCCTTGACAATGCCTGAAATAGTGGGAAAATCGAGGGCTCTTATAAGGATGGAGTTCCATACGGGATTCAGTCCTGATAGACGCAGACTGTGAAGGTAACCCCTCCCCCCAATCTGCATTAGCCGGGACGTGGCAAAAAGTGTCCGCCCCGGGGCTACTGCTTAGGTGTCAGACAACTCCACCTATGGTTCCAGCACGTTACCGCGTAAGGAACCGGCATAAGCCAGGATACTCTAAAGATTTAATGTTGCACGGAAGGCTATCGTTGCGCTTGAAACTCATGGAGGTCCGGTTTGTGTTACGGAGCTGTCTTGCGGCTCCGTTACTCTTGATGATTGATCTGAAGGAAATACTCTAACTGCTAAGTTTTCGTTATTTAACGGAATCTTGTTGATGCTTTATTGCATCTTATTTTTTATTACGAGGCTAAGACTGTGGAATTGCTCTCTGGTGGTGAAATGCTGATTCGTGCGCTGCACGACGAGGGCGTTGAGCTGTTGTTCGGATATCCGGGCGGCGCAGCGCTGCACATTTACGATGCGATATTCAACCAGGACAAGGTGGAACATATTCTGGTGCGTCATGAGCAGGCTGCTACGCATGCTGCTGATGGATACGCCAGAGCCACCGGTAAACCCGGTGTGGTGTTGGTAACGTCGGGACCCGGCGCAACCAACGCGATTACCGGTATCGCAACTGCGTTTATGGATTCAATCCCGATGGTGGTGATCTCCGGTCAGGTTGATAGTTCTCTGATCGGTTCTGATGCATTCCAGGAAACGGACATGGTCGGAATATCTCGCCCTATCGTCAAACACAGCTTCATGGTTCAGTGTGCAGAGGACATTCCGGTTATTGTGAAGAAGGCGTTTTATATTGCGACCACTGGCCGCCCCGGCCCTGTGGTGATTGATGTGCCTAAAGACGTTACAGACCCAGCGCGCAAGTTTGAGTACCGTTATCCGGAAACAGTAAAAATCCGCTCTTACTCGGTTCCTTCAAAAGGCCATACCGGGCAGATCAGAAAAGCGGTAGAGATTCTCCTGTCAGCCAAGCGACCCATTATCTACGCCGGCGGTGGCGTAATTCAGGGTAATGCCTCTGACTTGTTGACGCGTATGGCACGGATACTCGGTTATCCGGTCACCAACACATTGATGGGACTTGGTGCTTTTCCGTCTCCGGACAAACAGTTTGTTGGCATGCTTGGGATGCATGGCACTTATGAAGCCAATATGGCTATGCACGGCAGTGATGTGGTGCTGGGTATTGGCGTGCGCTTTGATGACAGAGTTACCAATGCAGTATCGAAATTCTGCCCAGGTGCAAAAATTCTGCATGTAGACATTGATCCGGCATCTATTTCCAAAACAGTGTCTGCCGATGTGCCTATTGTGGGTTCAGTCACCAGCATTCTTGAGGAGATGATAGAGCTCATCCGGCAATCAGAGACTCAGGTAGACAAGAAATCACTGGACATGTGGTGGGAGCAGATCGAAGGTTGGCGGGCGAAAGATTGTCTTAAAGTAACCGATGCCGGCGATGATGTGATCAAGCCACAGCAGGCTGTGCAGGCCGTTTATGAGGCAACAAAAGGTGAGGCTTATGTTTCATCTGACGTAGGGCAGCATCAGATGTTTGCTGCACAGTACTATCATTTTAATAAGCCCCGGCGCTGGATTAATTCCGGAGGGCTCGGCACGATGGGTTTCGGATTCCCGGCTGCAATGGGTGTTCAGCTTGCATTCCCGGATGCCATTTCTGTATGCATCACCGGAGAAGGCAGCATTCAGATGTGCATTCAGGAGCTGGCAACCTGCCTGCAATACGGATTGCCTGTGAAAATAGTGTGTCTGAACAATCAGTCGCTGGGTATGGTTAAACAGTGGCAAGACATGCAGTACGGAGGGCGCTATTCCCACAGCACTTATGCCGAGTCGCTGCCTGATTTTGTCAAACTGGTAGAAGCATACGGGCATGTGGGTATCCGTGTTACCAAACTATCAGAGCTTTCCCAGAAGATGGAGGAAGCATTTGCACTGAAGAATCGACTGGTGTTTGTGGATGTTAATGTTGATCCATCTGAGCACGTTTACCCGATGGCGATTAAAGGTGGTTCGATGAAGGATATGTATTTGAGCAAAACGGAGCGCACGTAACATGCGGCATATTATTTCCATATTGCTGGAGAATGAACCAGGTGCTTTGTCTCGTGTTGTGGGCCTGTTTTCGCAGCGTCATTACAACATAGAGTCATTGACGGTCGCGCCAACAGAAGATCGCACCTTGTCGCGTCTGACTATTACAACGATTGGAGACGATCGCAAGATCGAGCAGATTACCAAGCACCTGAACAAACTGATTGACGTTGTAAAGCTGGTTGATCTGACGGAGGGATCTCACATTGAGCGTGAATTGATGCTGGTCAAGGTAAAGGCGGCTGGAGCTCAACGTGCTGAGATCAAGCGCACCACCGATATTTTTCGTGGTCAGATAGTGGATGTGACCAGCACAGTTTACAGCATTCAATTGACGGGAACGTCAGACAAGCTGGACAGCTTTCTGGATGCTATAGGTAACTCATCAGTGCTTGAAGTGGCTAGAACTGGCGTAACCGGCATATCTCGCGGGGAAAAAGTGCTGAGTCTGTAAGGACTATCGGGGCGGCGCGAACAATCGCGCGCCCCGATACCTGGCTTTAGATCGCCTTTTTCATTGCTGTCATGTAGGAGCGCAGTTTGAGACCTACAATCTCAATCGGGTGATTGCGGATTGACTGATTAACTGCAATCAATTGCGCATTATCAACATTGTTATCTGCCAGTTTCAAACCTTTGCCTATGACGTCGGTATCTACTTTCTGCATGAAATCCTTCAGCAGTGGCACTGCTGCGTGAGAGAACAGGTAGCAGCCGTATTCCGCGGTGTCTGATATGACTTTATTCATTTCGTAGAGCTTCTTGCGGCCAATCAGGTTTGCGATCAACGGTGTTTCATGCAGAGATTCATAATAGGCAGACTCTTCGATAATTCCTGCAGCAGTCATCGTTTCGAAAGCCAGTTCTACGCCTGCTTTGAGCATGGCAGCGATCAGAATACCGTTGTCAAAATACTCCTGTTCAGAAATTGCGATGCTGCCAGCTGTTGACTTCTCGAATGCAGTCTCAGCAGTTTCCTCTCGCCACGTCAGAAGTTTCTTGTCGTCATTGGCCCAATCTTCCATCATGCCACGCGAGAACTCGCCACTGATGATGTCGTCCATATGTTTTTGGAACAATGGCGCCATAATTGACTTCAGTTCTTGAGCCAATGCATTGGCAGTCAGTTTGGCCGGATTTGACAAGCGGTCCATCATATTGGTGATGCCGCCGTGTTTGAGTCCTTCAGATACCACTTCCCAGCCGTGTTGAACAAGTTTAGAGGCGTAGCCAGAGTCCACACCTTTCTCGATCATGCGGTTATAACAAAGAATCGAGCCAGCCTGCAGCATGCCACACAGAATAGTCTGTTCGCCCATCAAATCAGATTTAACTTCGGCTATAAATGAAGATTCAAGGACGCCTGCGCGGTGGCCACCGGTCGCTGCTGCATATGCCTTGGCCAACTCAAGACCATCACCACGGGGATCGTTTTCAGGATGAACTGCGATAAGTGTTGGTACACCGAAACCACGCTTGTATTCTTCTCGTACTTCCGAGCCAGGGCACTTGGGTGCGACCATAATGACCGTCAGGTCTTTACGGATCTGCATACCCTCTTCAACGATATTGAAGCCATGCGAGTAAGCGAGACAGGCATCACTTTTCATCAAAGGCATGATCTGGTTTACAACTGAAGTGTGTTGTTTATCTGGAGTGAGATTCAGCACCAGATCAGCTTTTGGTATCAGTTCTTCATAAGTGCCAACGTTAAAGCCGTTGTCACTGGCGTTCTTCCAGGATTGCCTTTTCTCGGCTATCGCTTCTTTGCGCAGCGCGTAACTGATATCTAGACCGCTGTCACGCATGTTCAAGCCTTGATTCAGGCCTTGAGCGCCGCATCCTACAATTACAATTTTCATTCCGAGCAGTTTGTTAACACCGTCTGAAAACTCGTTACGATCCATAAAACGACATTTTCCAAGCTGTTCCAGCTGGAGTCTTAGTGGTAGTGTATTGAAATAATTCATTATTTTCACCTTTCTTAGTTGGTTGCGATGTCTAATCATAGTCATTTTCTGTGATTGCGTAAAATGATATATATGCAATCCATTGTTCTGATTTATGAAATGATGCTGCGTCCCGAAGTTTTGGTTTAGTTTAGTTTAGTTTAGTTTGGTTTAGTTTGGTTTAGTTTGGTTTAGCTTGGTTTAGTTGAGGTGAGAAATAGAAATTATGGACTTGAGAGATCTGCGTTATTTTCTTCATTTAAGTAATTCCTTGCATTTCGCCAGAAGCAGCAGGGAGCTGCATATCAGTCCGTCTGGCCTGACTCGCTCTATACAGCGTCTGGAGCAGGAGCTTGACGTGGAGTTGTTTGAGCGCGATAACCGGACAGTGACGCTGACGAAGACAGGATTTTTACTCCGGGAATATGCAATCAAAACCCTCGAGAGCTTGTCCAGGTTGCGATCAAACATTCAGGAGCAGTCAACGGATTTGCGCGGCCAGTTGAGTCTCTTTTGCTCGGTGACAGCCAGTTATAGTTTTTTGCATGATTTGCTGGATAGGTTCCGGAAAAGTTACCCACACATTGAGCTCCAGTTACATACCGGTGACTCAGCTGAAGCGTTAGTGCGTGTTTCCAATGGAATGGATGACGTAGTGATTGCGGCATTGCCACCGAGGTTATCGGATAAGTTAGTGTTCCTCCCTCTGGCACGGTCGGCTCTTGTGTGTATTGGTCCTGCTGCAGAATGTCCGGTGCAGCAGTTGATCAGAGATATCGCTTCCGAGAGTGACATTGACTGGAAAACATTGCCAGTGCTGATGCCTGAAACCGGTCTTACACGAACTAGGGTGGTCGAGTGGTTCTCAAGGAGAGGCATATCGCCCCTGATTTACGCGCAGGTCAGAGGCCATGAAGCGATGGTCAGTATGGCCAGTCTCGGGTGCGGGATAGCAATCGTTCCGAAGCTGGTTCTAGATAACAGTCCAATGCGAGACAAGCTTCGCATTTTGCCTGTTATGACAGAGCTTGAACCGTTTGTAATCGGACTTTGTGCAATCAAGCGAAAGATGTCAGATCCCTTAATTGCTGCCTTCTGGTCAGTGGCGGAAACAAGTGGACTGCTGATCCAATAGACATGCTATAAGTGTTCTCCGTCGCGTGTATAATCAGGTCAATTCGGAGGCGAGGGGCTACATTTTGATGGAAAAGAATCACGAATCTCAGCAGATTTCTGATAAAGATAGCGACACTGGTCTGTTGCCGATTGATGAGCACGAAGAATTTGTATCTCTTGATGGCAAAAAGGTAAGTCGTAAAGGCATTTATCTGTTGCCAAATCTGCTGACTTTGGGTGCTTTGTTCGCTGGTTTTTATGCGATTATCGCAGGCATGAGCGGTAATTTTAATGCAGCTGGGTGGGCTATTTTGATCGCTTCAGTGATGGACGGTCTGGATGGACGAGTTGCCCGGTTAACCAACACTCAAAGTGCTTTTGGGGCCCAGTTCGACAGTCTTGCTGATATGGTTTCCTTTGGGGTTGCGCCAGCGCTGATCGTGTTCAGCTTTGCATTGTCATCGCTTGGAAATGCAGGCTGGGCAGCCAGTTTTATATATATGTCCTGCGCAGCACTTAGACTTGCTCGGTTCAACGTTCAACTGGGAACAGTAGACAAGCGCTTTTTTGTTGGATTGCAAAGCCCTGTAGCGGCAGGATTAGTAACCTTCAGTGTATGGGTTGCTGCCAAATACGACGTTGAGCCTGGAATGGCGGTGGCGGTTTTGACTGCGTTGTTAACAGCTTTGGCAGGACTCTTGATGGTGTCCAATTACCGATATTACAGTTTCAAGGAAATTCATTTCAAGGGCACAGTGCCTTATGTAGTATTTCTCATGGCTGTTGTCCTGTTGGTTGTGATAGCCCAAAAACCTCATGAAGTTTTGTTGGTTATGTGTCTGTTTTATGTTGCATCAGGGCCGCTTATGGCGCTTTATCGGAAGTTAAATTCGCGAAGACTTAAAACTGACCAACCGGGCTCGGCGTAAAAAAGGTGATACAAGCTCGTTCTAGATACTAGGCTGGCTTGTAGTAGCGAAAACCCTCGTTAATCGGTAACGAATTTTGGAAGTCAAATTATGCTGATAAAAAGTGCTACAGACATTAATCCTTCAGAGATTACCCCGGAGTCTGTTTACCGTAATCGCAGACAGTTTATGTCAGACGCCCTCAAGACAGCCGGCATGTTTGCCGGGGCTTCGAGTATGGTTCCTGGCGTGCTTAGCGCTGCTGATGGTGATTCACTGCGGGCAAGAGCTCCAGCTGACTTGGTCAGAAGTCCGCCTGCTGAATGGTGGGGTGAGAAGTTTTCAGCGATCAGTCCGGCTCAACGAGGGGGCTCATACTGGACTGATGAAGACCTTACTCCTTATCAGGATGTTGTTAGCTTCAACAATTTTTATGAGTTCGGAACCGATAAAGAAGATCCTTCTAGACGAGCCCAGTCATTCAAGGTTGATCCTTGGTCTGTTGAGATCGCTGGGGAGGTCGATAAGCCCGGTGTCTATCACCTTGAAGATCTTTTAAAGCCACATATGCTGGAAGAACGCATCTACCGATTAAGATGTGTTGAGCGATGGTCTATGGTGATACCTTGGATTGGTTTTTCTCTCGGTGATTTGATCAAAAGCGTTTCGCCGACGTCAAAAGCAAAATATGTAGCCTTTGAGACACTGGTTGATCCTGAGCAGATGCCCGGGCAGGCTAGCAGGTTTAGCATTATAAATTGGCCCTATGTCGAGGGGCTGAGAATGGATGAGGCTATGCACCCTCTCAGTTTTCTCGCAGTTGGTGTTTATGGTAACTACATGCCTCCGCAGAATGGTGCTCCAATTAGGCTTGTTGTTCCTTGGAAATATGGTTTCAAGAGCATTAAGTCGATTGTCAAAATCTCTTTTACCGAGCAGGAACCGCCGACGAGTTGGAATCTGTTGCAATCAAGTGAATATGGCTTTTATGCGAATGTAAACCCCGAGGTTCATCATCCCAGATGGAGGCAGGATATGGAGACAAGATTGCCCCGCACCCTATTCAGTCCGGCTCGTCAGCCAACGCTGATGTTTAATGGTTATGCAGATCAGGTAGCTCATCTTTATCAGGGAATGGATCTTACCCGGTATTACTAATGGCGGCACCAGGTGTTGTTTTCGAAAAAAAGCAGTGATCAACGCCAGTTGTTGAGTTGGCACCGGGTTAAGTTGATTTTGTGCATTGCAGCCATGTTGCCATTCGTCATCATGGCTTGGGGTGTGATTCAGAATTCGCTCGGTGCTGATCCGGCCCGAACTCTCGCGTTGGAAACAGGGCGATGGTCTATCAGGTTCTTGCTTGTCAGTCTTTCCATAACGCCTTTGAGGGAGTTATTCAGTCTGTCAAAACTCGCGCCGCTACGAAGAACCTTCGGACTGTTCTCCCTTTTCTATGCTTCGTTACACCTCTTAGTTTATGCGCTGTTTTTACTCGAATTGCGATGGTCCGAGATCGGTAGCGATATTCTTGAAAGGCCATACATAACGGTGGGTTTTACTGCTTTTTTGATATTAGCATTGCTTGGTGTGACATCACCTAAATTAGTTGTTCGTGCGCTTGGCAGGAAATGGAGAGCGATTCATAGATTAGTCTATCTTGCTATCATACTCGCTATTGTGCATGTCTTCTGGATTCTAAGAACAGATGTTTTTGACGCGGTTCTCTATGCATCAATAACTATCTTGCTTCTGGGCTACCGTCTGAATAAATCGATGCGAAAAAATCCCCTGGCCTAGATTGCTGTTACTATCTCTTGTTCGGTTGTTGCATGGCTGACAAATATCTGTCGATAGTGCAGATCGTGCCAATTTGCTTTGTTTTCGAAAAGTAGTTGCCAGATGATTTTACTGTGGCATAATGCGCGCCCTTGACAAGAGAAGCTTGAGTTAGGGGCTGGTTGAAGCGATTTTTTGCAGACATATTTTGAAAGGTTTTATAGTAAAACTGATCGGAGAAGTTTAAAAAGATCTTGCCAGATTGAATTGGGTGCGTATAATACGCGGCCTCCTAGCCACGAAGGTTGGGTCAAAAA
>CAMBPO010000006.1 GCA_945869725.1 Klebsiella pneumoniae | reverse complement strand
AACGGGTTGCTATCGATGGTTTCAGATAACGTGTTTGTAGCGACTGTTTACATAACAGAGGTGCAGAGTGCATTTGAAGCTGGCCGCATTACGCGAGAGCAGTTTGAGTTGCTCGCTGTTGCGATTAATACGGGAACAAACATTCCGTCGATAGCTACCCCCAATGGCCAAGCTGCATTCCTGTTTCTTTTAACCTCAGGTGTGGCACCCCTGATTCGGTTGTCCTACGGCCGCATGGTGCTGCTGGCTCTGCCTTACACGATAACAATGTCAACTACCGGCTTGTTGGCAACACTTTATCTGCTTGGTTAAGACGGGAGAATTGGCAATGAGTATCTACAAAAATTTCTTTTGTGGTGATCGATCCTACCAGTCAGAAGCAGCCAGGGTTAGATCGTGCTGCTGAGTTGTCACGTTTGGGAAAAGCCAGGATCACGGCATTTTCTTCAGTTTACAAATCCGTAGATGAAATGACGGAAGTAAATTCGCGCCGTTCGGGGAAGAGGGAATTTCTAAAAGACTGGGAGTCCAAGCTCAAGGTCATGCTGGCTCCCTATAAAGAAAAGGGCCTGAAGATCAGTTCAGATACCTACTGGACAGCTGATTGGTATGCTGCTGTCAGCCGCGCAGCATTGCGCGCTGATGCAGATCTGGTTATCAAATCAACCTTTCGTCATGGCAAGTTGCAACGGTTGCTCCACAGCACGTCAGACTTTACCATCATGCGTCACAGTCCATGCCCTGTGCTTTTGGTCCGTGAGGCAAAATCTTCTGCTGGTAAGTTGATTCTTGCCGCTTTGGATTTGGAATCAACGGACGAAGGCCATATCGGATTAAACAACTCAGTAATTAAACATGCACGTGAGTTGTCTGAATTCACTGGATTGCCTCTGCATGTTATCGCTGCTACATCGCGAAAGCCGGATCTGAGTCATGTTTTGTCGGGTGTTGAGTAGCAGGAAAGTGGTGTGGAAGCAACATTGGCTCATGCGTTTGGTGTTGCACCAGCCAACTTTCATATTGTAAAGGGAGCAGCTAAAAATGTTATTCCAGCCCAAGCGGAACATCTGCGTGCGCAAGTTGTTGTAATAGGCGTGTCTGCCCGCAGTGGTGTTAAGGGTGTGATGGTTGGTGCTACAGCCAAGAAGGTGCTTGATAAACTTGATTGCGATGTGCTTGCCATAAACTAGTCATGAAACTTTGAAAGGGATCGCCTATCAATTTGAGATGATGGGCGCCCCTTGTTTGCCCGGTCTGCTAGTTTTGTCTGATCTCCAATTCCTGCCCCGGACGAATAATGCTGTCAGAATTTATCTGATTCCATTCGGCGATATCTCGCACAGTTACATTGTGTTCGCGGGCGATTCTCGCAAGCGTGTCTCCACGTCTGACTCGGTACTGCGTCACAATATCGGCAAGCTGATCTGCCGCATTCGAGCCAACGGTATCATTTGATGCAAGCGTTACTTCAGACTGTAATCGCAACATCTGGCCTACCTTTAAAACGCCTTCGGTAGTCAGATTGTTAAACCTTGCCAGTTCATCGATATCCAGCTTGTAACGATTGGCAATGCGCCAGAGACTATCGCCACTTTGTACCTGATACTCGCCACTCGGAACCGGGTAAGAGTTTGCTGCTTCAAGAAGAGAGTTCGGTGTGTTTATAGTATCGCCTTCCCGATAGGCGCGCGGTATCAGCAAAGTTTGTCCGGCAACTATTCGTGAATCTGAAAGATTATTCAGTTGTTGAAGCGCAGAAACCTGTGTGCCGTGATTACGCGCGATGGCGCTCAAGGTGTCACCAGAGCGGATCACATAACGATCCCAGGTAGTCGGGCGGCTTTCCATGTTGGCAAAATTAAACTTGAATATTTCCAGCGCGTCAGCGGGAAGCATCACGGTGTGCGGTCCTTCAGGGTGTGTGCCCCACTGAAGGTATCCAGGATTGAGGCTGAACACGGTTTCCGGCTCAAGTCCGGCAAGGCTGGCAATCAGGTTAAGATCCATTTGCGTGCCAAGATCAACCTCAATTAAGTAGGGTTGATAAGGGACTTCGCTCAGTGCAATGCCATACTTTTGGGGTTCGCTGATTACATAAGCCAATCCCAACAGGCGTGGAATATGGTTGTGAGTTTCACTCGGCAAGGGTAGTGACCAGAAGTCTGTGGCCCGGTTGCGTCTTTTGTTACGATCAATAGCTCGAAGCACTGTGCCTTCACCGGCATTATAGGCAGCTAAAGCCAGCAGCCAATCTCCATCAAATTGAGCATGCAGACGTTCAAGATAATCCAGTGCTGCATTAGTGGACGCTATCGGATCCTGTCGTCCGTCGTACCAGAAATCTCGCCTCAACCCAAAATTACTCGCTGTGCGAGCCATAAATTGCCACAGCCCTGCGGCATTTGCGCTTGATCTTGCTTTCGGATTGTATGAACTTTCAATCATAGGCAACAAAGCCAGTTCCAGCGGTAGTCCTCGGCGTTCTATCTCGGTGACAATTTCATATATGAATGGCGCAGAGCGCTCTGTTACTTGCTTTATATAATCAGGATTATCGATGAACCAATCAATCTGTTCCTGGATTTCCTCATTGCGGTGATCGTTGGCAAACTGCATGCCTTCACTGATACGTTGCCAGACCAGCTGTGTCGGTTCAGAGCTGTTTTGCCCGTTAGCCAGTGAGTCGGAATCAAGATAAGGCGTAGTAGAATTTCGTGATGACCGGGATGATGCGCCAATTGAATATGAAGATACCCCAGACAAATCGCTACCAGAGTTAACGCCTTGAACTGACTCTTGATCTGGCAGAGATGAGCAGGCATGAAGAAATACTGAGCTCGCTATTAATGCAGCTAGATTGCGACGTCTAAATCGAGGCTTGGAGTACGCAGATGAGCGATTTCCGTTTGCAGATGCTAAGGGCTTAGCCTGCAAAATTTTGTCAGAAAAAGTCATTATCACTAAGTATCCAAAAACGGTTGTGGATTGTTTGTAAGGTAAACTCAGGGCTTAACGGAAGCGTTATCATATCGAGCCCCGTCTCTCAAAACTGATCTTTCCAGCGCCGCAAATACACGAAGGTCTCGAGATCAGAATGCAATTCCTGAGCCATATGTGCTGATACCTGTTTCTTCAGGCTGACACTGTGACAACGAAGAAATGGATTGGTTCTCAATTCCTCAAAAATTGTTGTAGGTAGTGTCGGTAACCCTTGGTGTCGTTTTTCTGATTCCCTTTTTTGTCTTCGCATTATGTGCAGATTATCTGGCTCCGCTTTAATTGCAAAACCCAGATTGTTGAGAGTGTACTCATGTGCACTATAGATGCGCGTATCCTCGGGAAGCGCCCCAATTCGGAGCAGGGAAGTGTACATCATCTCTGGCGAACCCTCAAACAGTCTGCCGCACCCCGCAGCGAACAAGGTATCACCACAGAATAGCGAGAACTTGTCATCGGGAAACGGCCTATCTGGAATACACATAAGAAAGGCTAGATGGTCTAATGTATGTCCAGGCACAGCCAGTACCTTAAATTGTGTTCCGATCAAAGTTAAATCGTCTCCGTCCAGAACAGATTGCGTGATGCCTTTGATGTGATTCCCGGGAGGGCCATAGATCGGAATCTCGCGGGCCTTACACAATTCAGTCAATCCGCCCGTGTGATCCGCGTGATGATGAGTAATCAAAATGGCTTTCAGTGTTTGGCCAGTTTTGGCCAGGTATGCCTCGACTGGTGCAGCATCGCCAGGATCAACAACAACTACGTCACCGTTGGAGTTTGCGATGGCCCAGATGTAGTTATCTTTAAATGCCGGAACAGGAGTAATCACAAAGGAAGACTGTTGATTTGTCATATTGTCATGAGCCTTATTCCCGGATATGCAGATCATACTTGCGGGCGATGATAACAGATGATGTTTGTTGGGGTTCCTTGGCAAGTGCTAGAATCTGCTATTAAGGAGATTGTCATGAAAAATATTTTTTCCGGGCGACCAACACCAATTAATCCGGCCCAGTTGGAGCCCGTGCTAACTGCTTGGCTGGAATCGCCTCTGGGTGAAGCTCTTCTTCAGGCTGAACGTGAGCGCCTTGCCCCAGTTATCAGTCGGGTATTTGGTTATCATGTGCTGCAATTGTCCTGCGCACCAGGTATCAATATGCTGACAGACTGTCCCGTTGGTCATCAGATTCGCTTTGCTCCCGACTGGGTTGAAGGCAAGGGCATGCCAGTCGCGGATATCGAGAACCTGCCGCTTGCTACTGACAGTATGGATGCTGTGTTATTGCATCATACCTTGGACTTTACGCCGGACAGTCACAGGTTGCTTCGTGAAGCGACGCGCGTTCTGCGTCCGGGCGGCAGATTAATCATTCTGGGTTTCAATCCGCTGAGTTTGTGGGGATTATCTAAACACCTGCGGTGGCGTTCATCAACACCCTGGGACGCCCGTTTCATTTCGAGACGGCGATTAACCGACTGGTTGAGTCTGCTTGACTTTCATGTTGAGTCTGTAGAGTACGGTGGCTATCTGGCACCATTAAAGCACCCGGCTATTCTTGACATGGCTGCGGATTTTGAGCGCTGGTTTGATCGTTTAGGGAATCCGGCTGGAGCGTTTTATCTGATTGTTGCCGGAAAACACAGAGTTCCGCTTATTCCGGTAACATCAAAATGGAAACGGGTCAGAGCGCCACACCTGGTCTCGCCGTTGGCGGAAACGGGCAGGATTGCCAGTGGCCGCGGCACAATCATTCCCTTCAAACCCAGGCAAAAATAGCAAAAAAGCCTCGAAATTATCGATGCTATCTTTTATGGTTCAGGATCATAACATTGCAGGAAAATATTGAAATATATACAGATGGTGCGTGCAAAGGCAATCCTGGGAAAGGTGGTTGGGGTGTGTTACTCAAGTATCGGGGAGTGGAAAAGGAAATTTATGGTGGTGAGGTCCTGACGACCAATAACCGTATGGAACTGACCGCTGCGATTCGTGCGCTAGAAGCGCTTAAGCGCCCTGGATTGCTAGTTCACCTCTACAGTGATTCGCGCTACGTCCTCAGTGGAATTGAGCAATGGTTGCCTGTATGGAAATCCAAGGCATGGAAAACATCAAATCGTAAACCCGTGTTGAACCAGGATTTATGGCAACAACTCGATCAGTTGAATCAACAGCATCAGGTTGTGTGGCATTGGGTCAAAGGACACAGTGGTGACGCAGGTAATGAGCGTGCTGATGGCTTAGCTAATAGGGGCATAGAAGAGCTGGCCCAGCCACTACAAGAGTCTCCATTCGCACAACTCCCCTAAAATCAGCCAGGAATCTAAAGAATGCGCCAAGTAGTGTTGGATACCGAGACAACCGGTCTGGACCCCTCGCAGGGCCATAGGATCATTGAGATTGGCTGTGTTGAGATTGATCAGCGTCGTCTGACCAGCAGGCATTTTCATCACTACATCAACCCACTACGTGATATCGACATCGCTGCCCAAGAGGTTCACGGTATCAGTAGTGGCTTTTTGGCTGACAAGCCGGTGTTTGCCCTGATTGCACAAGAGTTTCTGGAATTTGTGCGGGGAGCAGAGATACTGATTCACAATGCTGGGTTTGATATTGGTTTTCTCGATGCAGAGCTTGCAAGATTGGGCGCAGATTTCGGGCAAATGGCCGACTATTGCCAAGTTACCGATACGCTGCAGATGGCCAGGCGAAAACATCCCGGTCAACGCAACAGTTTGGACGCATTGTGTAAGCGTTACGACGTCGATAACTCGCAAAGGGAGCTTCACGGCGCGTTGCTGGACGCCGAGATTCTGGCGGATGTTTATCTGTTGATGAGTGGCGGCCAGACTGACCTTTCGCTAGGCTCCGCTGAGTCTGAGAATATTGCTGAACAGGAGCAGCATCTGGTGCGAGTCAATCGCGAAGGCGTTCGCCTGAAAGTCATCCTGGCCGGTGCTCAAGAACTTGAAGCACATCATCAGTTATTGGCCCGAATTCAGAAGTCCAGTGGTCAAAAGTGCCTGTGGCTAAGCCATGACGCCCAGGATAGCCCCGCGTGACACTAACAGCTAGGGAAAACACGGTGACACAATCCATATTGAACTCTCGGTTGAGTGATCCTGATGCGGTCATGTTGATGTTTTACCAGAACACGGTTGTATTGAAGGCTCTGCCGCGTGGTGAGGCATTTGATTCACCGGGCGCCGACACGCTGTTTTGGCCAATTTCAGTGCTTGCAAAAATTGACTCTTATGTAGAAGCACTCATCCCTATCGATGTCGGGCTGGGCAGCAAAAACTCAATCTATGCTGTGTTACTTGCTATGTGGCCAGAAACGCTTACGGATACACATGCTGTTGCAACCAGGCAATTATTGATGGAGAGAGGTTTTGAGGCATTCAGTCTGGTGGGAAGAGCGAGTCAATGGATTAACTGGTATCGGTCTCATCGTTTTTGTGGCACTTGTGGATGTAAAAATGAGGCCATGAGAAATGGTGCTTTGATGTTTTGTCCGGTCTGTGAGACTGAATATTATCCGAGAATAAATCCTTGCATCATTGTTTTGGTCACCGATGCTAATCGAGTATTGCTGGCGCGTAGCAGCAGACGCGGTGCGGCCTTTTTCAGTTGCCTCGCTGGATTTATAGAGCCTGGTGAAACAGCCGAGGAAGCTGTGGCTCGAGAAGTTTATGAAGAAGCTGGTATTCAGGTGTCCAATATTCGTTATGTGAAAAGCCAGCCCTGGCCTTTTCCCTCGCAATTAATGTTGGGGTTCTATGCGGATTATGCAGGGGGAGATCTGAATCCCTGTCCCGAAGAGTTGGCAGAGGCCGGATGGTTTGATGTGCACTCTCTACCGACTGTCCCGTCATCGACAATCAGTGTTGCTGGCCAGTTGATTGAAGAATACTGTAGATTGAAAATCCATAAAGACTAAGACTAATTATCTAGGGAGAGATTATTTTGGAGTACTTGTTTGAATACGGAATGTTTCTGGCGAAAACGCTGACGATTGTACTGGCTATCTTGGCGGTCATTACCATGATGGTGGCAGCGGGACAGCGTCGACGAAATATACCCCGAGGCAGCATTACGGTGACCCATCTTAATCGGGAGCTTGACTCTTTGAGGGATAGCCTGCAGAGGGTGGTGCTCGACAAATTCGCATTCAAGAAGTATGCGAAAGCAGAGAAAAAGCGCGAAAAAGAACAGTCAAAACAACAAAAACACAGTGCCGAGCAAGGTTCAACAAAAGTTGCGGATGAGACTGAAGCCGATGCCGATGCCGATGCCCGGCGGCGGCGGGTTTTTGTGCTCGACTTTGACGGTGACATGGAGGCTTCGGGTCTGGAGTCCTTGCGCCAGGAAATCACTGCCGTGTTAACAATGGCTGAGCCGCGCGATGAGGTGATGTTGCGGCTCGAGAGTCCGGGTGGTTTGGTACATGCCTATGGTCTGGCTTCATCCCAGTTGTTACGATTTAAACAAAAGGACATACCACTGACGGTCTGTGTGGACAAAGTAGCGGCCAGCGGAGGCTACATGATGGCCTGCGTGGCTAACCGACTGATTGCAGCTCCATTTGCCATTCTTGGCTCTATTGGTGTGCTGGTTCAAATGCCCAATATCCATCGCTTGCTTAAGAAGAATGATGTTGATTTCGAAATGATTACGGCCGGTGAGTATAAACGCACGTTGACACCTTTTACCGAGGTCACTGAGAAAGGGCGAGAGAAACTGAGACAGGATGTAGAGCAGATGCACGTCCTGTTCAAACAGTGGGTCAAACAATACCGACCCGTCGTGGATATCGATCAGATTTCAACAGGCGAAACCTGGGTTGGGTTGCAGGCTCAGGAGCGGCAGATGGTAGATATGATCAGTACCAGCGATGACTACATAATTCAGGCCTGCGAGCAGGCTGATGTCTATGAAGTAAGTTACGAGATTCGAATCCCGCTGGGAGAAAAAATTGGAGGGGCCTTGCAGAAGGTCATGGACAAGACCTTGATGGTCTGGTGGCAGCGATTGAGATCAAGTCGTTATCTCTAACTAAATCAATTTACAAAATATAAATTAAGGTTATTTAAATTATGAAGCTTGATGATCAGCAATTCCGTGCGTACGAAGTATCCGAGCATATCCTGGATGGGCGAAGCAGCTTTCAGGGCGCTTTGGTGCAAAAGCAGGTGTCAAGTTTGCCAGCAGGAGATGTGCTTGTCCGTGTAGCCTTTTCGTCTTTGAACTTCAAAGATGCGTTGTCTTCATCCGGTAACAAAGGGGTTACGCGGCAGTATCCTCATACGCCAGGCATTGATGCCGCAGGGGTAGTTGCTGAGTCGGACAGTCCTTTATTTGTTGTTGGGGAGGAAGTCATTGTTATCGGTTACGACCTGGGCATGAACACGGCCGGTGGTTTTGGCGAGTTCATTCGTGTACCCGCCGGTTGGTTGGTGAAGAAGCCTGCAGGCCTAACTTTGAATGAGAGCATGATTATAGGAACCGCCGGTTTTACGGCGGCATTGTGTATTGAAAAGCTGCTCTTGAACGGTCTGGACAGTTCGCAGGGGCAGGTTCTGGTGACCGGCGCCAGCGGTGGTGTCGGCAGCTTTGCAGTAGCCTTGTTGGCGCAGCTAGGCTTTGACGTGGTTGCAATGACGGGTACGGAGTCTGCGCATGAATTTTTGCGAGGACTGGGTGCCAGTCAGATGATTGGCAGGGAAGACTACACTCAGCCCGGTCCAAAACCTTTGTCAAAAGAGCTATGGGCCGGGGCGGTTGATGCGGTAGGTGGTGACATTTTGTTCAATATCGTCAAATCTCTCAAGTACGGCGGCAGTGTTGCCTGCTGTGGTCTTGTGGCCTCTCCCCAGTTTCAGGCAAGCGTGTTTCCCTTTATTTTGAGGGGAGTGAATCTGCTGGGTGTGGATTCAGTCAATCTGCCCCTGGCTCACAAACGGCAGCTCTGGAATAAACTGGCGACAAACTGGAAACCTGATGGCTTGGTCAAACTTGAGACAAAGGTGGGCATGAGTGGTTTGGACGCTGCATTAAAGACCGTGCTTGCCGGTCAGAGTACCGGCAGGTTGGTATTGGATCACCACATAGATTGACATGCCGATGCGGTTCAGCGTCGGCGGAAAAGTGGCAATGGTTGAATGATACCCGGCTGATAGGCATCTTGAAAATCATGGAAGGCTGATAGGGCCGCATCAAGATTCTGGTCTTCACGTAACAAAAACGCGTCGAAGCCACATCGTTTCATGAAGAATAGTTGATCTCTGAGCACGTCACCCACAGCACGGATTTCGCCTTGGTATCGCCAGCGCTGCCTCAGTTCTCGGGCGCTGGAATAAGGTCTTCCATCTTTAAACTCAGGAAAATTCAGTGCTACCAAGGGCAGTCGATCCAGATACCCGGCAATGGATTCAGGTATTTCATTGCTGTTCAACCAAACCGCTGTCTGGCCCTGTCTGGACGCAATTGATTGCTGCTCAGTCAGCCACAACGCTAATGGCAGTATCAAATCTTCGCCGCTGCGTTTTTCAAGATTTTCCAGTTCATCAGGTGACCTTACTAAAACCCAAGCATCAGGCACCAGAGTACCGTGCTTAATCAGTGTGGTGCTCATCTGCCTTGGTACCATAAAGCGCTTCCTTAAACGGGTCCATGCCCAACCGGTTGTAAGTATGTAAAAAACTCTCTCCAGAGGCTTTATGCTGCTGATAAACCGTGACAATCTTTTCGATGACGTCAGGTACTTCTTCCTGAGAGAACGAAGGACCCACAATCTTTCCCAAAGCAGTGTTGTGATCAGCGGATCCCCCCAGCGAAATCTGGAAATACTCTTCGCCCTTTTTATCCACACCCAGTATGCCGATATTGCCGACATGGTGGTGGCCGCAGGCATTCATACAGCCGGAGATATTCAGGCTCAACTGACCGATCTCGCGCAGTTGGCTGACAGAGAATCGTCGTTGTATTGCTTCAGCCACCGGAATTGATTTGGCATTGGCAAGTGAGCAGAAGTCGCCTCCGGGGCAGCAAATCATGTCACTGAGCAAGCCAAGATTATCTGCCTCAAGATCCTTTGTTTTCAGATCTTTCCATAAATCATAAAGCTGGCTCTTCTCGACATCTGCTAAAACGAGGTTTTGCGTGTGGGTGATGCGCATTTCCCCAAAACTATACCGCTCCGACAAGTCAGCTATAAACCGCATCTGATCAGAGTCCAAATCGCCGGGGGCAAAGCCTGTTTTCTTCACGCAGACAGTCACAATCGCGTAGCCGGGCTTTTTATGTTCAGATATGTTTTGTTCGTACCATGCCGAGAACAAAACATCAGTATTGAGTGCGGCCTCCAGATCATTGCTATGAGACGGTAAAGACTTGTACTGAGGGTCATGAAAAAACGCCCGGCATCGCTCCACTTCGACACGGGTCAGTGTCAGTGGTCCATCTTTGAGCAGCATCCACTCGTACTCTACTTTATCCCGGAAATCGGATACCCCGGTCTCTTTGACGAGAATCTTTATACGTGCTTTGTATTTATTATCCCGCCTGCCTTCCCGGTTGTAGACCCTGAGAATGGCATCGAGGTAGGTGAGTAGGTGCTCTTGCGGTAAAAACGCATTAATTTCGCTGCCGATGACTGGTGTTCTACCCAGTCCGCCACCGACCAGCACACGAAAACCAATCTCATTGTGTTCGTTTTTGAGCAGATATAGGCCGATATCGTGTACCTGTGTTGCGGCTTGGTCTTTGCGAGTGCCACATACTGCAATCTTGAATTTACGAGGCAGAAAAGCAAACTCCGGGTGGAAAGTCGACCATTGCCTAATGATCTCGCAGTACGCACGGGCGTCTTCTACCTCATCTACGGCCACGCCGGCGAACTGATCGGTTGTAGTGTTACGAATACAGTTGCCACTGGTTTGAATCGCATGCATTTCCACTTCTGCCAGGTGCGCCAGTATGTCAGGCACATCCGCCAGTGCCGGCCAGTTAAACTGAATATTCTGACGTGTGGTCAAGTGGCCGTAACCTTTGTCAAACTGATCTGCGATAAACGCCAGTTTGCGCATTTGAGCAGAAGACAACATACCGTAAGGAATGGCAACTCTCAGCATTGGTGCCAGACGCTGCACATACAATCCATTCTGGAGTCTGAGCGGCAAGAACTCCGCATCGCTCAATTGTCCTTCAAGAAAACGTCGGGTTTGATCCCGGAACTGCGCAATCCTGTCTGCGAGCATTTGATGATCATACTGGTCATATCGGTACATGATTTTCTGTTTGGACTCTGTTTGCGAAATCAACTTTGAACGGGGCATCTTAGTGTAATAAAATCGCCTTTTGAATTCTATGCATAAAAACCCCAATTCTTATGACGTTTAACGCTGTGATTAGTACAAATCGTCTCAAGTAGGGCAGGGTTTCTACAAACTCTGTCTCGCGCTTCTTGATTATCAGAGGGAATTCTTTAGAATACAGCGCCATAGATGAACTTCAGAGAGAAAATTTTATGAGTCACCACAATACTGAATCAGAATACACGCCAGAAGAGATGGAAGAGAACAGCCGCGTGGATGCGATGGCTATGTTCTCGATTGTGGTCGTTTGTTTAGGGCTGGTCATTTTCTACGTGGCTAGTTAAGCCCTGAAATCTCAGGGCAATACCAGACTAACTATAATCACCAGTGTCATTACAAATAGCACTGTGAAAATCAGCGCGGCTGCGACAAAGCCCTTGACGGAACCTTTTTCAAAGTCTCGCTGCTTGTTCTCTTTGTTTTGTACTCCAAAACTCGCTTGAAAAACACTGATAAACATCCTCCAGAATGGCAAAGACTCCTGTACTGCTAGTGGTTTCTCTTGTTCGCTGTACTTCGTCATTCTAACTCCTGATGTTTTGCTTGAATGAGACTCAAATTTTCCGCGTCAGTCCAACAGAATAGGCATCAACAAGCGTTTTGCTTCATCCATTGTGACGCCACGTCGTGCTGCATAGTCTGACAACTGATCCGTGTTAATTTTCCCAACTGCAAAATAACGCGATTCCGGATGTGCAAAGTAGAAACCGCTGACACTGGCGGCGGGTAACATGGCAAAACTCTCTGTTAACGACATGTCTATTTTTCCGTCTATACCCAGTAAATCGAAGACAGCCGCTTTGTCGGAGTGTTCCGGGCACGCTGGATAACCGGGGGCGGGTCTGATGCCTCGATACTTTTCTTTAATCAAGGCTTCATTATCAAGAGACTCATCCGGTGCGTATCCCCAGAATTCACGTCTGACCTTTTCGTGTAGATGCTCTGCGAATGCTTCTGCAAGGCGGTCCGCTAACGCTTTGACCATCAGCGCATTGTAGTCATTGTTTTCTTTTTCATATTTCTCAGCCAGTTGCTGCGCCCCCACACCAGTGGTCACCGCAAAAGCTCCAATGTAGTCACAGCCAGCCTGTTCTTGGGTCGCCACAAAATCGGCGAGAGACAAATTAGGGATACTGTCAGCCTTGGCAGCCTGTTGTCTAAGGAAGTTAAAGGTATGCAGGGCAGACTTACATGATTCATCAGCAAAGACCGTGACGTCATTCTGAGCACTGCGCCTGGCCGGCCAAAAGCCGAAAACTGCCTGGGCTTTTAGCAGCTTGTTATCAATTATCTCGGTCAGCATGGCTTGAGCATCGGCAAACAAATCCCTGGCGGCCTGCCCGACAATGTCATCTTTCAGTATTTGAGGGTACTTGCCGGCCAGACTCCAGGTGATAAAGAAGGGCGTCCAGTCAATGTAGGGAACAAGCACCTTCAACGGGTAATCCGCAAGCACTTGCGCACCCAGGCTTTTGGGGCGGGTGATTGTATGCTGATGCCATTGGAACTGTCCGGCATTTTGGTTAGCCTCTGCAAACGTCAGCAGATTTTTCCCTTGATCGCGGCCGCTGGTGCGTGCGCGGACAGTTTCATATTCCTTGCGGACAGTCTCAACAAAGCTGTCTCTGGTTTCTGCGCTTAGCAGGCTGCTCACAACCGTAACGCTGCGCGATGCATCAGGTACATAAACGGTTACGTTGTTTTTGTAGTGCTGCTCAATTTTTACCGCAGTATGCGCTTTGGACGTGGTTGCGCCTCCGATCAACAGAGGAACATTAAAATCCAGTCGTTGCATTTCTTTGGCGACATGCACCATTTCATCAAGGGAGGGAGTGATCAGTCCGCTGAGACCAATGATGTCAACTTTGTGCTCGCGTGCCGCCTGCAGAATTTTTTCACATGGCACCATGACGCCAAGATCAATAATGTCATAGTTGTTGCAAGCAAGGACTACGCCTACTATGTTTTTGCCTATGTCGTGAACATCGCCTTTGACAGTGGCCATTAACACTTTGCCCTTGGCCTTATGTGCATTGCCGGAACGCGCCTTTTCTGCTTCGATGTATGGAAGCAGATATGCGACTGCCTGCTTCATCACCCGGGCACTTTTGACTACCTGAGGCAGGAACATTTTTCCGCTGCCAAACAGATCCCCGACTACGTTCATGCCGTCCATCAAGGGGCCTTCAATCACTTGAATCGGAAATTCGTAAAGCTGTCTGGCGGCCTCGGTATCTTCCTCGATGAAACGGGTATTACCCTTCACCAGGGCATGGGTAATTCTTTCCTGCACAGTCGCGGATCGCCACTGTAGATCTTCCTGTGCTTCAACCGTGCCCGAGCCACTATAAAGACCGGCAATTTCCATCAGGCGGTCAGTCCCATCCGAATGTCTGTTGAGAACAATATCCTCGACCCGTTCACGCAGCTCCGCAGGTATTGTGTCATACACCGCAAGTTGCCCGGCATTCACGATCCCCATGTTTAACCCGGCGCGTATTGCATGGTAGAGGAACACCGAGTGGATGGCTTCCCTCACCGGATCATTGCCGCGAAAGGAGAACGACACATTACTGACGCCCCCTGAAATCAAGGCATGTGGCAGATTTTTACGGATGTAATTGCAGCTCTCAATAAAGTCGACTGCGTAGTTGTTGTGTTCTTCAATGCCTGTTGCGATCGCAAAAATATTCGGATCAAAAATGATATCTTCTGGGGGGAAGCCAACACGTTGTACCAGCAGATCATAACTGCGCTTACAGATGGATTGTTTTTTAGCCAAGGTGTCAGCTTGTCCTGACTCATCAAATGCCATGACGACAACCGCAGCACCATAACGGCGGCACAGACGTGCTTTTTCAATGAATTCAGCTTCGCCTTCCTTTAGGCTGATGGAATTCACGATACCTTTACCCTGAATATTTTTCAGGCCGGTTTCGATTACCTCCCACTTTGACGAGTCAATCATGATCGGGACACGGCTGATGTCAGGTTCTGCAGCAATTAGTCGCAGGAATTTCTCCATCGCTGCGCGCGAATCCAGCATACCTTCATCCATGTTGATATCGATGATCTGGGCGCCACTTTCCACTTGCTGCAGCGCCACATCCAGTGCATCGTTGTATTGATTCTCTATGATCAAACGAGCAAATTTGCGAGAACCCGTAACGTTGGTGCGCTCGCCTATGTTTACAAATAGGCTGGACGTATCAATGCTGAATGCTTCCAGTCCGCTCAGGCGACATTTAACTGGTACATCAGGAATTTTCCGTGCCGGATACTTGCTTACAGCCTCTGCAACAGTCTTGATGTGTAATGGAGTCGTCCCGCAACAACCGCCGATAATGTTCAAAAATCCGCTAGCAGCAAACTCTTCAACGATGTCTGCCATCTCACGCGCGCTTTGATCGTATTCTCCAAAGGCATTTGGCAGGCCTGCATTGGGATGGGCTGATACAAAAGTGTTTGCAAGTTTTGATATTTCTTGGATATGGGGGCGTAACTGCTCGGCGCCCAGTGCGCAGTTAAATCCTATCGAGATAGGATTGGCATGAGCCAATGCATTCCAGAAGGCTTCAACAGTCTGCCCTGACAGTGTCCTGCCGCTCGCATCGGTGATAGTGCCTGAAATCATGATAGGCAGTTCTACACCCAGTCTCTCAAAAACATTCTGAACAGCAAAGACGGCTGCTTTGGCGTTCAACGTGTCAAAAATAGTTTCGATCAGTAAAATGTCTGCGCCGCCCGCGATCAATGCGGCTGCTGCGACTTCATAATCAACTACGAGCGTATCAAAACTGGTATTGCGAAACCCCGGGTCATTGACATCGGGGGAAAGTGATGCAGTTCTGCTGGTTGGCCCTATGACGCCTGCGACAAATCTTGGCTTGTCTGGTTGCAGTGCTGTCACTTCATCGCAACAGGCTTTGGCCAGTCGTGCGCCTTCATAATTTAGTTCATGCACCAGAGCTTGTAATCCGTAATCGGACTGAGAGACTGATGTTGAGTTGAATGTGTTGGTTTCAATAATGTCAGCGCCAGCATGAAGGTACGCCAGATGAATTCTGGAAATAACGTCCGGACGTGTCAATGTCAGTAAATCGTTGTTGCCCCCCAGATCAGAAGGATGGGACAGAAACCGATCACCCCTGAAGTCTGAATCTTGCAATTTTTCACGCTGAATCATGGTGCCCATGGCGCCGTCAAGAATCACAATACGCTCACCAAGCGCTTGCCGCAGCAGCTGAAAAGAAGGGTGTTGTTTCATGTAATGATCCGGTTGTCGTGCCAGCTCAATAAGCAGAGCAAAGACGATCTTTAGCAGTGTTAAAAAGAAGGTAAGTCTAGCAGAGTCGATCAGTCTGGTGAGAAATTTGTCAAAACCATACGTGCCGGACTGGCAAAAACATAATATCCGAGTAAAATCCTCGGCTATTCGAGATACGGTACTGACGAGGCGCTTACTTAGCCATGATTACGATAACTGAATCAGCCCAGAATTACCTTGCCGAGCTGCTGAAAAAGCAGGACAGCGATGGTATTGGCATACGTGTTTTTATACTTGATCCCGGTACTCCAAAGGCCGAAACCTGCATTTCATTCTGCAGGCCCGGCGAAGAACAGGAAGATGATTTGCGTAAGGACTATATCCAGTTTCATGCCTGGATAGAGCATCGTAGTATTCCGTTTCTGGATGAAGCGGTGGTTGACTATGCAAAAGACACTATGGGTGGGCAGCTAACGATTAAAGCGCCAAACTCCAGATTGCCCAAAATTAGGGACGACAGCCCCATAGAGGATCAGATTAATTACGTCCTTTATAACGAGATAAACCCCTCTTTGGCCTCGCATGGCGGCGTTGTTACTCTTGAGGATTTGGTGGATGACACCATTGCAATACTCAAGTTTGGGGGCGGCTGTCAGGGATGCGGCATGGTGGATGTCACACTAAAGGAGGGCGTAGAGAAGACGCTTTTGGAGAAAGTACCCGGGCTCACTGCTATTCGCGACGTTACAGACCACACCAACCGGGATAATGCTTATTTTAAATAGAAATTTCAGGCCCCGCTCTGATCTGAAAGGGGATCTGAAATCCTCGCCAATCAGACCGGGTAACGTTTTTTCAATGCGCTGTAGAGTTGATCAGGAAATTGTTCAGTATCAGCTGAAAGACCCGCCATGATCTCAACGAGATGTTCGTTATCTTCTCGGTTACCCCATATCTTGATGTAAGTCCCTTCTTTATAGCCGTGGTCCTGACGGAAAAAATTCAGTACGTTTTTTCCAACATACTGACGGTACAGTTCCTGCCAGCTCATCTCGCAATCTGACAGGATCGATGAAAATACAGCGATTTCGATCCTTTTGATCGCGCTCAGTGCGATCAGCAATTCCAGCTTATCCAGTAATCCAAGGTGCTGCAGATTAATTTCGGTACCATCAATACTGAGAACATCCGATGTGTTTTTATCAATTTCTGCTAGCAGCAGCTGCAGTGATCTCTCGAGATCCCCCTTTTCCCGGAGCAAAATTTCCGACAACAGGAAGTGCCAGATATCAACAAGCTCCATTTGGAGTTGAGGTAAGTCGCGTACTTGCTTTTTCCACCACTTCCAACCGTGGTGTTCTATAGCTTCGGCAGCTTCAATAACAACTGCTCTCAGGTAAGGATAGGATGCCTGTACCCAGTTTGTGTCAACGCGGACATTCATATTACTTTGGAGGCGCAGCATAACCTGAGCCTGGTGCAAGGAAAGTGCGTGAGTCATAAAAATTTATACCTGATTTTTGGCTGGGGGTGCTGAGGTTTTTGCTGCTGAGTAATGTCATCTGTCGAGTGAAGTTGAACTCTGGCGCATGCAGTCCCGCTGCTCAATAAACAAAAGTATGTCGAGACGACTACGCAGCAAGTCTTCGTAAGCTCTGCGCGGCTCTGGTTCTGCTCAATCAAGACGGGACAACCAATCGGTTTTTATCTGACATCCAAGGCCGGGCTGTGCAATCCCCGAAACAAGCAGATCGGGTTCAATGTCTGGCGTACGAGAGCGATTGCACTTTTAAACTAAAGTCTTGCTGGTTTTCCCTGATGCACTCCGATTGTCCCCTAATGGGACACTTTTAAAATTTCGATTAATTCTTCTAACGTGTTCATTCATCGGCATGAGGTTCAAATGCCTTAGCCTTCAATTAGAGTCTGCCAGCTATAAACTCGCTTTTTGCATAAATTTTGAACAGATTCGCACAAAGTGTCAGAATTGGTCAAGGATGGCAGTCCCAATTTCTAACTGTCTCTGACATAAATCTTAATTGAGACAGTGTGCTGCTGGTAAGTGTGCGCTTAGGTGTGATTTCGCCTCTTTCAGCAAAATTGTCTGTATATATGGTCAGTTAGTTGAAGTAAGTTCCGCTCCACGTGTCTTGAAGTATGCAATGTGCTCTGCCATGTCCGGAAAAATTGCTTTTGATTTAGGACTCAACCAAGTTGTGCTAATTTGTCCAGACGGGAAACATGGCAGATGAATGCGGAGCAATAGGAGGCATCACTTCCTAAGTTCAGCTACATTTCTGAGGATGTGCACATCAGAGTAGATATGAAGAGTTGCGAAGTTTATAAATATCAACAAGATAATTCTTGTAGTATGCCTGCGAATACTTGCCGAGTCAGTTGTGTTGAACTACTTATGTTCATCAATGGGTTTGCGAGCATCATTGTGTTTAAATTGACGTCCTTATGTGGGCGAATATTTTCAGCTATTCAATTTTCCAGCTTTGACAGCTTGGTCGAATTTGGTATGATGCGCGCCTTACCGAGCAAGGCATAAAATTGATAACGCTGGTTAAGAAAAAAACGTTGACGGTTCTTATGAAGCTCAATAGAATTTGCGCCGTCTTCTGCAACAAGGCAGAAACCAAGTTTCTGTCCCCTTCGTCTAGAGGCCTAGGACACCGGGTTTTCATCCCGGCAACGGGGGTTCGAAACCCCCAGGGGACGCCATTTTACAAGCCTGGCTTTTGCCAGGCTTTTTTTTTGGGAATTTGAATCGCAACCATGCAGACTAACGACCCCAAAAACGCGATCTCTATCCGGGGATTGACCAAAACGTATGCCAATGGCTTCCATGCGCTTAAGGGCATCGATCTGGACGTTAAGGAGAATGATTTTTTCGCGCTACTTGGTCCAAATGGTGCTGGCAAGTCAACTATCATTGGGATTATATCCACATTGGTCAGGGCGAGTTCCGGCACTATTCAAGTATTTGGACAAAACGTTGCAACTCACGTCTATGAAACCAAGCTCTCCCTCGGAATTGTTCCGCAGGAGATAAATTTCAGTCAGTTTGAAAAAGTGGGCGACATTGTAATCACCCAAGCGGGGTATTACGGTCTTCGCGGCGAGCTTGCAAAACAGCGCGCTGAAAAGTATCTACGAAAACTGGATCTTTGGGAAAAGCGTGATAACCGCTCCCGGATGTTGTCGGGTGGCATGAAGCGCAGACTTATGATTGCCAGAGCCTTGGTTCACGAGCCCCGATTGTTGATACTGGACGAACCTACAGCGGGTGTTGATATCGAATTAAGAAGATCGATGTGGGAATTCCTTCAGGAGCTCAATCGAAATGGCACAACCATTATTCTGACTACACATTATCTCGAGGAAGCTGAGAGTTTGTGTCGCAATATAGCGATCATCAATCAGGGGCAGATCGTTGAGAATACCAGCATGCGAAAACTGCTGGACAAGTTGGCGAGACAAACATTGATCTTTGATACATGTGATGAGCTCAAAACTTTGCCGGCTTTTAGTGATTCTGATATCCAGTGTAACGCGATAGACTCACACAGCTTTGAGGTAAGTTTAAGTACCAGTCGTGACATCAACGGGCTTTACGCGACGCTAAGTGATCAAGGCGTTCTGATCAAGGGAATGCGCAATAAAACCAATCGTCTGGAAGAGTTGTTTTTATCCAGCCTTAAAAGCTGACAAGCTTGATTTGGAACTATCTTATGCAGGCTAACCACATTTACATCGCGTTCGAAACCATACTGATTAAAGAAGTTCGCCGCTTTACGCGCATATGGTTACAAACTCTGGTGCCTCCTGCAATTACGATAGGTTTGTACTTTCTGATCTTTGGCAACCTTATCGGGGGGCGGATCGGGCAAATGGGTGGATACAATTATGTTGATTTCATCGTTCCCGGTTTGATCATGATGGCCGTCATTCAGAACGCTTACGCAAATGTTTCTTCGTCGTTCTTCAGTAACAAGTTTCAGCGCTGTATAGAGGAGATACTAGTGTCACCCGTTCCCAACTACATCATCCTGCTTGGTTTTGTTGCTGGGGGAATGGCAAGAGGAGTTGCAGTAGGGTTGATTGTAACTGCGATGTCATTCTTTTTTACCTCTTTGCATATTGAGCATGTGTTCCTGACTTTGCTGGTAGTTCTTTTGACATCCATGGTGTTCTCGTTAGCGGGTTTTATTAATGCGCTTTACGCCAACACCTTCGATGACATTTCAATAATTCCGACCTTTGTACTCACTCCATTGATCTATCTGGGCGGAGTTTTTTATTCAATAGAATTATTGCCATCGTTTGGCCAATGGATATCGGCCTTGAATCCAGTGCTGTATATGGTTAACACGTTCAGATACGGCATCCTGGGTACCAGCGATGTGAACATAGTTTGGGCGCTGTTTATGTTGGTGGTGTTCAGTGCAGGATTGTTTGCCGTTGCGCTCTATCTTTTGCGTAAAGGAACAGGTCTGCGCCAGTGAATGTAATCTGTAAGTTTGATAGAGGACTGGCTGTCAGATGATGGAGATTCCGCTGGGTAAGCAGACTGATTATCCTGAGCAGTATTCACCTGCTTTGTTGTATCCTGTCAGTCGGTCGATTAATCGTAAGTTTATCGGAATTACTGACAAGCTGCCGTTCAGTGGATTTGATCATTGGCGAGCTTATGAGTTGTCGTGGCTTGATTCCCGGGGAATGCCGGTTGTCAGGATGGCTGACATACTTGTTCCTTGTGACTCAAAGTTTCTGATCGAATCCAAATCAATGAAGTTGTATTTTAACTCGCTCAATCAACATCGATTTGACAGTGATGAGCAAGCAATACACACAATAAAGAGTGATCTTGGCCAGGTTGCAGGCGCAGTCGTAGAGATCGCTATGAACGATTGTGTGTGGTCAAGCGAAGCGCAGATTTCTTCGCCGCAGTTTACGGTGCTTCTTGACACATTGCTCATTGATAACCTTGTTTACGATTCAGCATGTAATCTGTTGGAAGTTAATTTTGAATCAAGTGTTAAAGAAGTCTTTTTCTGCAATTTATTCCGTTCCAGGTGTCCCATTACAGCACAGCCCGATTGGGGATCTGTGATCATCCGTTATCATGGGCCCGCGATAGATCATAAGTCGCTGTTAAGATATCTCATTTCTTATCGACAGCACTCCGGATTTCATGAGAACTGTGTCGAGCAGATTTTTACGGATATATGTAATGTTTGTTCGCCTGCAGTTCTGGATGTCAGTATTAATTTTTTGAGGCGGGGTGGGATTGAAATTAACCCTTTCAGAACACTGGCCGCACAGGTGGAGATGAGGGTATTGCCGCGCTTTTTGAGGCAATAGCCTGTTGTGTTTAGTCAACCTGTTGAAATAACTGTCAGCTTGTATTTGAAACTGTCGTGTTATACAGTTACGCGCCTTAAAAGGCGGCCAAAGTACGGTGAGGTGTCCGAGTGGCTGAAGGAGCACGCCTGGAAAGTGTGTAACGGGTTAAACCGTTCGAGGGTTCGAATCCCTCTCTCACCGCCAATTTTAGCCCATTTCTAATTTGTTGTTCTTGTTGTAGTATCGGGCGGTCATTCACCCTATAAATTACAAGAGAACAGACCATGCACTTGACAAAATCCCTTGTGCTTTCGGTAGCCCTAGCCGGCTTGAGTATCAGTGCAGCTGTGATGGCTAATGACTGGGTCCATTACGGATCTGATCTGGCATCGAGCAAGTACGCCCCCTTTGATCAAATCAATCAGAGCAATGTCAGCAGTCTGCAGTTGGCCTGGTCGTGGAACTCCCCCGATAACGCGACTGTTGCTGCAAACCATGCCGCCGAGAACTTCAGGGCAACGCCTGGCGCATACAAGTCTACCCCGATTGCCATCAACGGAATTCTTTACATCAGCACGTCGTTTGGCCGGGTTGCTGCCATCGATGGTGTCAGCGGTGAAGAGTTATGGGTGTTTGATACCAGGTCTTGGGAAGCCGGGCGACCAGCGAATCTGGGATACAACCACCGAGGGGTCGGATACTGGAGCGAAGGGGGGCAAGAGCGCATTATCATGCTGTCCAACGATGCTTGGCTGTGGTCGATAGACGCAAAAACCGGGCAGCCGGATGCAACTTTCGGAGATCAGGGCAAAGTTGATCTGGCTGAAGGCCTTGGCAAAACAATCAACCGTGAGGCCTACACGATGATTGCGGCCCCTCTTATTTATGAGGATCTGGTGATTGTTGGATCTTCGATCCATGACGGCCCCCAGTTTCAGGAAGCCCCGCCGGGTCATGTGCGGGCTTTTAACCTGAAAACCGGTGAGCAGGAATGGATTTTCAACACCATTGCCCAGCCCGGGGAGTTCGGAAACGAAACCTGGGAAAATGACTCATGGCAGAAAGTTGGCAATACCAACGTCTGGACACAAATGAGCGCCGATCTGGATCTTGGTCTGGTTTATCTGCCGGTGGGAACACCAACCAATGATTGGTACGGCGGGCATAGACTAGGCGATAACCTTTATGCTGAATCGCTGGTTGCCGTGAATGCCAGAACGGGGGTGCCCGTCTGGCACTTTCAGGCGGTTAAACACGGTTTGTGGGATTACGACATGCCAGCTGCTCCCAATCTGATCGATATCAATGTGAATGGGCGGGAAATCAAAGCTCTGGCGCAGATCTCCAAACAAGGCTTTGTGTACGTACTGGACAGAGCAACGGGCGATCCGGTCTGGCCTATTGAAGATCGACCTGTGCCACCATCCAATGTTCCGGGGGAGCGCGGTTCACCGACACAACCACATCCTACTCGCCCGGCGCCGTTTGATCTGCAAGGCATTTCGGATGAGACGCTAGTTGATTTTACGCCGGAATTGCGCGCTGAAGCGCTCGCAAATATAGAGCGTTTTGATTACGGCCCCTTGTTTACGCCTCCCTCTTTGCGGGGCACTATCAATCTGCCGGGATGGGCAGGCGGTGGTGGTTGGCAGGGATCGGCAGTAGATCCGGATACCGGGATTATGTATATCCCCTCAGCTACCTCAGAGATTGTTGTGCAGTTGGTTGAACCCGAAGAGGGCAATTCTGACTTCAGCTATGTTCGTGGTGGCGTGACATCAGTCAATGGGCCTCAAGGTCTGCCGTTAACAAAACCACCTTACGGCCGTCTGACGGCCATTGATCTGAATACCGGAGATCATATCTGGATGGTTCCGCACGGAGAGGGTATCCGTCAGCGTATCATTGACCTTGGTATCCTCGATCCGGGTCCAGTGGGTTCAACATCAAGAACGGGTCCTGTCTTGACTAAAACCTTGTTGTTCATAGCACAGCAAGATGGTCGCCGTTCTGTCATGCGTGCATTTGATAAAGCCACGGGTGAAGTGGTTCATGAATTCGAACTGCCGTCAGTACCTAGTGCTACCCCGATGACCTATATGGCTGGCGGGAAGCAATACATTGCCATCGCTCTTGGTGGCGGTACTGAGTCCAGCCTGGTTACCTATGCGTTGCCTTGAGCGGCTAACCTGCTTGTATTGTAAGCAGTTGGCTGCAACCATTGTCATGGGAGCGGCACTTGCGGGCAGCGTATTTGCACAGGATACATTGCCCGTCAGTACGGGTGATGTGCAGTGGACTGCGTATGGCAGCGATCTTGCCTCCAGCAAATATGTACCTCTGGATCAGATAAACGCTGAAAATGTTCAGCAGCTTAAAATTCTCTGGTCATGGGAAACGCCGGATAATGCAGTATTTCGGGCCGATGAACGCGCCAGTGCAGGTGAGTACAAGTCAACACCCATCATGATCAATGGCGTGCTGTACGTCAGCACGTCTCTCGGAATGGTAGCCGCCATCAATGCGGTTAGTGGCGAGCAATTATGGGTGTTTGATACCGGTTCATGGCAGCGCGGCAGGCATCCTAATTTTGATAACAATCATCGGGGTGTTTCCTGGTGGGATGATGGAGGCGACGGCCGTATTCTGATGGCTGCCAACGATGGACTATTGTGGTCTATCAATGCAAAAACCGGTCTGCCGGATGCCAGCTTTGGCTCGGACGGCGTAGTCGACTTGAAGCTCGGCCTTGGTAGAGATACCCGGACCGGACTTTACGGATCCATTTCTCCGCCTACAGTAATCAACGATATCATTGTTGTTGGCTCTTCGATCAGTGATGGGCCGCTGTTTCAGGATCAGCTACCACCTGGACACGTGCGAGGCTACGATGCCCGTACAGGAGAGCAAAAGTGGATTTTTCATACAGTGCCCCAGCAAGAGCAGCGCGGCGCTGAGACATGGGAAAATGAAGCCTGGCGCACAGCCGGTGCTACCAATGTCTGGACCACCATGAGTGCGGATCCAGAAACCGGATATGTCTACCTGCCAACCAGTACCCCGAATAACGATTGGTATGGTGCGCACCGCCTGGGTGACAATCTTTATGCTGAAAGCCTGGTGTGTCTTGACGCGGCAACGGGTGAGATAGTCTGGCATTTCCAGATGGTACATCACGGTTTATGGGACTATGACCTGCCAGCAGCGCCCAATCTGCTGGATATCGAAGTTGACGGTCGCAAGATTAAAGCCGTTGCGCAAACCAGCAAACAGGGATTTGTTTACGTATTTGACCGCATCACCGGAGAGCCGGTGTGGCCTATCGAAGAGCGTCCAGTGCCTCAATCCACGGTGCCAGGTGAGCGCTCTTCACCGACGCAGCCTTTTCCAACCAAGCCACCGCCATTTGAACCGCAGGGCATATCTGACAGTACCTTGATCGATTTTACCCCTGAACTGCGTCAGCAGGCGCTGTATCTCATCCGGGATATCGACTATGGACCTTTGTTTACACCGCCAAGTGAGCGGGGCGTCATTGTTTTTCCCGGGTACAGTGGTGGAGTAACCTGGACCGGAGCAGCGGTAGATCCGGAAACAGGCGTGATGTATGTCCCTTCATTCTCTGCGCCGCGATTTGTGCGCCTGCGCAAGCCTGCCGAAGGGGAGTCAGACTTTGGTTACATCAGAGACCGCAGTTTTACAGTGAGCGGGCCACAGGGATTGCCATTGATCAAACCACCTTACGCCAGAATTACAGCGATTGACCTGAACAAAGGCGAGCACCTGTGGATGGTGCCACACGGACGTGGGATTCAGCAGCGATTGATCGATATGGGCATTCCTGACCCTGGTCCGGTTGGGAGTTTTGGCAGGAATGGGCCGTTGTTAACCAAATCACTGTTGTTTGTCGCCCAGTTTGATGAATCACGAGCGGTGATACGCTCCTACGACAAGGACAATGGTCAGGTGCTCAGTGAGCTTGACTTGCCATTGCCGCCGATGGGCACGCCGATGAGTTATATGGTTAACGGTAAACAGTTCATCGTAGTTGCGGCAGGTGCCGGCCCGGATACCCGTCTGCTGGCTCTGGGACTGGAATAATGAATTTTGTTTAAGCTTGATTCAATCCTGCAATTTAATGATAATGCCGCCCCTGAGCGCAGCTATCTAGCACAGATTGGCTGTTGTCAGACTTTATGGTATCCCTTGTCGGTCCCCGCGCAATGATACGCTGTAAACCCCGCCAGGCCCGGAAGGGAGCAACGGTAGCAGCGGACGCATGTGCCGTGGTGTGGCTGGCAGGGGGTGCCACCATCTTGCTGGTTCCCCTCTGCTGTCATGATTCAAATTAAGGTGATGTTAGCGCGATTATTGCAATACAATACCGCCATCTTCTTCATTCGAGTCCAACACGGCGCATGACATATCAGGTTCTGGCCCGCAAATGGCGGCCTAAAAATTTCAGTGAAATGGCAGGGCAGACGCACGTCTTGCAGACGCTGATTCACGCGCTTGAAAATAAACGCCTTCATCATGCTTACTTGTTTACCGGAACCAGGGGGGTCGGCAAAACCACTGTCGCCAGAATTCTGGCCCGTTGCCTAAATTGCGAATTGGGAATTTCCGCCACGCCGTGCGGTGCATGTGATGCTTGCAGAGAAATTTCTGAGGGACGATTTATCGACCTCATAGAAGTTGATGCGGCATCACGCACAAAGGTCGAAGATACCCGCGAGTTACTCGAAAACGTGCAGTATGCTCCCGCGCGAGGCCGCTTCAAGGTTTACCTTATTGACGAAGTTCACATGCTGTCGTCACACAGCTTTAATGCGTTGCTCAAAACGCTTGAAGAGCCGCCTGCACATGTAAAATTTTTGCTGGCAACGACTGATCCTCAAAAATTGCCGATTACGGTTCTTTCCCGTTGTTTGCAGTTTCATTTAAAGAATCTTGCCCCGGCACAGATTGTTGGGTACCTGAAGACAGTGCTTGCTTCAGAGCAGATAGATTATGAAGAAGATGCGCTCTGGCAACTGGCACGTGCTGCTGGTGGCAGCATGCGTGACGCGTTGACCTTGCTGGATCAAAGTATTTCCTTTGGCGGGGGCCGGGTAGAGTCGATCTCTGTTGCCAGTTTATTGGGGACACCCGATTTCACACTGATATTTTTGCTGATAGAAGCGCTAGCCGGTCGTAATCCAATGGAAATCGTAAGGCTGCAGGGAATCGCAGCGGAGAATAATCCCGACTATCAACGATTACTGGAACACATGTTGAGTGTGTTCTATCGCATCACCTTAGCGCAATTAGTGCCGGAAGCAGTTGATAACAGCGAGGGTGATCGTGAACGTGTTATCGGGTTGGCCGCTTCGTTGAGTCCCGAAGATGCACAACTTTATTATCAGATCGGTCTGCAAGCATTGCAGGAGATGATGGTTAGTCCCGATAGGAAAATGAGTTTTAACATGGCAATTCTGCGAATGTATGCATTCAGTCCTGATGTATTTATGCATCGAGATTCTGATACGGAGCAAAAAAAAAAGCCTGAGCTGACGCCATCGACCGCTGAGCCACAACTGGTTAATCCTCCTGTTATCCCTGCAACTGATGATGCGAAGCCCATAAACAGTGTTGTGAAACCAGAAGTTATCGATTGGTATCAGTTGGTTTCGGAGTGTAGTTTGTCGGGTATCAGTGGGAACATTTTATGGAACTGTTTGCCCGTTTCAGCAGAGTCTGACAGGTTTGTTCTGGTACTTGATCAGCAGCAAAGTGCTTTGTATAACTCAGAACATGCTGAGATTATTGCGCATGCACTTTCGGAAAGCCTTGGGCGTTCTGTCGGGGTCGAGATCAGCATAGGACCTTTAGCGACTGAAACACCGGCCGAGAGGCGCAGACGCGAAAAAGCAGCGGCAATTGAGGCATTACATCAACGCTTTTATCAGGATGTTGGTGTCATGGCGCTAGTGGTGGGATTTGACGCCAAAATTGATGGCGACTCATTTGAGATTTCGCGAGTTACGGTAAGCTGATTCACCTTTATTGTCCTGCAGGAATGTATTAAATCGACATAAACAGGAGTTACCGATGAATGACTTGAACGAACTTTTAAGTCAGGCAAAAAAAATGCAGGAGCAAATGCAAAAAGCTCAGGAAGAGGCCGCTAAACGTGTTGTAACTGGCGAGTCTGGTGCGGGGCTGGCGAAGGTGCAACTTGGAGGTCGTTACGATGTGCGTCGTATTGAACTCAGTGATGAACTTATGCGGGAAGATAAAGGGATAATCGAGGATCTGATTGCCGCTGCATTTAATGATGCCGTTAAAAAATTGGACGAAGGCAGCACAGACGCCTTTAGTCAGATGGCATCTGGTTTCAAAATGCCGGATGGTTTCAAGTTTCCTTTTTGATCCAAACCCGGATTCTGAAAAATTTTATTGCCCTGCCGTTCAGGGTCGCAATGAGTACTTGAGGTGACATGAAAAGCCCCATCGTAGATGAACTAATCCAGTCCCTGAGGTGCCTGCCCGGGGTGGGGCCAAAGTCTGCGCAACGCATGGCACTTTACCTGCTGGAAAGAAACAGGGCAGGTGCCGCACGACTAAGCGAGGCTATAGAAACAGCTTTGCAGCGCGTTGGTCACTGTGAGCAGTGTCGAGTTTTAACTGAAGAAAGACTTTGTGGACTGTGCAGCAATCCTTCACGAGATCAGCGATTGCTTTGCATCGTTGGATCCCCGGCTGATCTGATGGCTATTGAGCAGACCGGAAGTTATCGGGGTTTATATTTTGTACTGTCCGGTCACCTCTCCCCGATTGATGGCATTGGTCCACAGGAAATAGGAATTGATGCATTGATGACTCTGCTAGGCAGACATCCCGTGGAGGAGATCATCCTGGCAAACAATCCGACAGTTGAAGGTGAGGCGACAGCCTATTACATCGCCGGTCTTCTAAAAAACCGACCTTTGTTGCTTTCCAGAATTGCTCATGGCGTACCTGTAGGTGGCGAACTGGAGTTTGTGGATGGTGGTACGCTGAGTCATGCATTTAATGGACGTCAACAATTACGCTGAGCCATTCAGCTCTATGGAAAAATGAATGACTGAGGATGTGAGTGCAGAACTTGTTGTAGACAACCAAAGGCTCAGACAGCTTTGTGATCAGTGGAAGACTACAAGCCATTTGGCGATAGACACGGAGTTTATGAGGGTAAGTACCTTTTATCCTAAGTCTGGACTGATACAGGTCGGTGAGGCAGGTAAGAATTTTTTGCTTGATCCTTTGTTGTTAACAGAATGGCAACCATTTGTCGAAATCCTTACAGATCCCGCGATAGTGAAGATTATTCATTCATGTTCTGAGGATCTCGTATTGTTTTACAGCGAGTTCAAATGTGCGCCATCACCTCTTTTTGATACCCAGCGAGCGGCGGCATTTTTAGGGTTTGGATTCAGCATGAGTTATCTGAATCTTGTACTCAAACTGATGGACATTGTGCTTGAGAAGTCGGAGACCCGATCTGATTGGCTGCGAAGGCCATTGTCTGCGGACCAGATTCTATATGCGGCGTTAGACGTTGCTCACTTGCCTGATCTTTACACAGAACTGAAAGGTAGGTTGCAGCAAAAAGGTTATTTTGATTACTTTCGCAGTGATTGTGATCAGCTGAGTCTGGTTGCCAAAAATGCTGAAGATCCGGCAGTCTGGGAGGAAATCTATCTGGGCATGGGTGCGGCCTGGCGCCTGAATCGCGAGCAGCTAGGTGTGCTGAAGCGATTATGTGTCTGGAGGGAACAAACAGCCCGGTCCCGAGACAAGCCGCGAACATGGATAGCCAGAGACGCCGACTTGATTGAATTGGCAGAAAAGAGACCTGCTGATCGGGCACAGCTGGGACAAATCAAGGATATTTCGAGAAATCTGCAGCATCAGGACAGCTCTGCAATACTTGCTCTGATTGCTGGGTCCAGTCCGGTTGCCGCACATGAGGCGGAACGTGTTGATGGGTTACCGTTGACTCAGGAACAGCGTCGGGTGCTAAAACGTTGTCAGCATCAAATCGAACAGCTTGCTGAATCTACCGGTATTGCATCGGAGTTGCTGGCGCGAAAAAAGCAGTTGGTGCAATTGATCCATCTTAACCCGGATTCTGCTTCAGCTGGCGCTCAGATCAGATGGCCCGCCAGTCTCGAAAAAGCCTGGCAGCGCCCTTTGATTCAGGAATGCCTGACAGCGGCGTTGAATCATGACTGACAGTAACAACATCGAGATTAGAGAACAGTTCTGGCAACTCCCTCTGGCAGAGCTGAGTCGTCAGGAATGGGAAATGTTGTGCGACGGATGCGCACGCTGCTGTCTGAAAAAGTTACAGGATGAGGACAGCTTCAAGGTTCAGTTTACGCGTGTGGCCTGTCGGTATCTGAATCAAAATCAGTGCACGTGTAAAGCTTACAAAACGCGGCAATTCAAGGTGCCTGACTGCCTGGTTCTCGACATGGAGAATCTGCCCTCTGCGCTACACTGGATTCCTGAAACCTGTGCTTATAAACTCCGTTTTCTGGACAGACCTTTACCCGACTGGCATCCGCTGCTCACCGGGAATCGTACCGCCATGATAGAGAGAGGAATACCCATTACCGGTCGGATTCTGTCTGAAGACTATGTTCACGATAATGGTCTGGAAGAACATGTAATTCGCTGGGTGAAAGCATAAAACTCACACCAGTGACAATGGAAGGCAAGCGTTATGGTTGATATTTATGGTTATCTGGCTAGTTGGGCTATTTATCTTACCGCTGGTACTGTTTGTTATGTCTTGTTCTACAAAGCAACAGGCATTATAGGATCCAAACTGCTGGCGAATACCTTGAGAGCAATCATGCTGGTGCTGATTTATACTCCCTGGTATGTCGCTGCTGACGAAGATTTGATGGCGCCGGCTGTCATTGTAATTCTTCTGGATATGATTACCGTCGGCGGTGATTCATTCATACGTGCCATGGTGCCTCTATTGCTGGCCCTGTCATCCGCTGTTGTGCTGGTCTGGGTAATCGGCATCGCAACGGTGATTTTCCGCAAAGGTGTCAAAAACTGATCGAAATTATAAGTCTGATATAGGAGTAGAAACGGGCATGCGATTTACTGGAACAAGCGATTATGTGGCAACCGAAGAGTTACAGATGGCGGTTAATGCGGCAATTTGTCTGCAGAAACCGTTGTTGATCAAAGGCGAGCCTGGTACTGGCAAAACCATGTTGGCAGAACAGATTTCTGCAGGACTGGGTCTGGAATTGATTCAATGGCACATTAAATCTACCACTCGAGCTCAGCAGGGCTTGTATGAATACGACGCAGTTTCCAGGTTGCGTGACTCTCAGTTGGGAGACCCCAAGGTCCATGACATCTCTAATTACATATTAAAGGGCAAGCTCTGGCAGGCATTCGAAGCGGATAAGCAGGTAGTGTTGTTGATCGATGAAATCGACAAGGCTGACATTGAATTTCCGAATGATCTATTGCTTGAGCTCGATAAGATGGAGTTCTACGTCTATGAGACACGTTCAATTGTCAAAGCCATAACTCGTCCGATTGTAATCATTACCAGCAATAATGAAAAAGAGTTACCAGATGCATTTTTGCGTCGATGCTTTTTTCATTTCATAAAATTTCCGGATGCGGTAACGATGGAAAAAATTGTTGCTGTACATTTTCCGGATATCAAAAAGGAATTGCTCGCACAGGCGATGGACATATTCTTTGATGTCCGAAAGGTACCAGGACTTAAAAAGCGTCCATCTACTTCAGAGTTGATTGATTGGCTGAAGTTACTGCTGGCTGATGATATTCCGGAGGAGGTACTTAAAAATCAGGATGTGAAGAGCGCCATTCCACCGCTGTATGGTGCGTTACTCAAAAATGAACAGGACGTGCATTTGCTGGAAAAAATCGCATTTATGCATCGGGCAAAAAGATAGTCCCATGTTGATTCGATTTTTTAACAGTCTGCGCAAAGAAAAAGTACCAGTCAGCCTTGGTGAGCTGTTTTCCTTACTGGAATGTCTGAAACAAAATTTTGCGTTTGCAGACATGGATCAGTTCTACTTGTTGGCACGGTTGTGTTTGGTAAAAGACGAAAAATATTACGATCGGTTTGACAGGGCATTTTCGCGATACTTCAGAGAGCTTTCTGTCCTTGATGACCTGCTCAGGGATGTCATCCCCGACGACTGGGTCAAGCGGCAGTTTGAGGCATCTCTTTCAGAGGAAGAGCGGGCACTGATTGAGTCGATGGGCGGTCTTGAGAAGCTCATGGAAGAGTTTCGTAAACGCTTGGCTGAACAGAAAGAACGTCATCAAGGTGGTAACAAATGGATTGGCACGGGCGGGACATCACCCTACGGTGCCTTCGGTTTTAATCCCGAGGGAGTTCGTATAGGCCAGGATGAGGGCAGGGAAGGCAAAGCAGTCAAAGTGTGGGACAAGCGAGAATACCGCGACCTTGATGACAGTGTTGAGCTTGGTACCCGCAATATCAAAATGGCATTAAGGCGGTTGCGCAAATTTGCCAGGACAGGTGTGCAAGATGAGCTTGATATAGACGACACCATCACTTCAACTGCTCGCAATGCCGGACTATTGGACATCAAGATGGTTCCCGAGCGTCACAACTCTGTCAAAGTTCTTATATTTTTTGATGTCGGCGGTTCGATGGACCCCTACATTCAATTATGTGAAGAACTTTTTTCGGCAGCGCGCTCTGAATTCAAACATCTAGAATATTTCTATTTCCACAATTTTGTGTATGAGTCCGTTTGGAAGCAGAGTAAACGCCGGCAGGCTGAAACCACGGCAATTTTTGATGTTCTTAACAAATATGGCAGGGATTACAAGGTGCTTTTTGTAGGTGATGCAACCATGGCTCCCTATGAGATTACTCACGTTGGTGGCAGTATCGAGCACTATAATGAAGAAGCTGGTGCCATCTGGATGCAGCGACTGACGGAACACTACGAGCATGTTGCCTGGATAAACCCAGTTCCAAAACAGCATTGGGAACATGGCTATTCAATTGCGATTGTCCGCGAATTAGTTGCGGACAGAATGTTTCCAATGTCAGTAAAAGGTCTTGAGCAGGCGATGAGCCTGCTCAGCAAGTAAGCGGCTTATAGGCTCATAAAAAACAATAGATCGGAGAGTCAGAATGTTTGCAGCACCAAGTCTGTCAGCTGAGGCAGATATCAATCCGGAGCAGTTCAAATCAATTGTCGATGTTTTCGAGTTTGCTTTTAAGCATCACGCCGACAAACCTGCGTTTAACTGCCTGGGTCACACGCTTACATTCAAGGAACTTGACGAGTGCAGCGCTCGCCTTGCTAACTGGTTTGTCAGTGAAAGTGGCTTGCATGCGGGTGACAGAATTGCAATTCAGTTACCTAATCTTTTGCAGTTTCCGGTCACTGCGATTGCAGCTGCGCGCGCGGGACTGGTCATCGTCAATACCAATCCGCTCTACACTGCTCGTGAAATGCAGCATCAGTTTGTCGATTCCGGGGTTAAGGGAATCGTGATTCTTGAAAATTTCTGTGACAAGCTCGAGAAGGTGCTGCCCAATACAGATATTACCTGTGTGCTGGTGACGCAATTGGCCGATATGCTACCGCAACCCAAGCGGGCGCTGATGAATTTCGCTGTGAAGTACCTTAAGCGAATGGTGCCGGCATGGCGAATTGAGCAAGCTGCGCGGTGGTCTCAAGTAATGATCAACAAGCCAGTTGCCAGTGTACGACGTGAGAGCGGCACCGATGTTGCTATCGTGCTCTACACGGGGGGGACAACGGGACCGGCTAAAGGTGCCATGTTGACCCACAGAAATCTTGTGTTCAACATGATGCAACTGCGCGAGGTCAGTAAACCGTTGGTGCGCGACGGCGCTGATACCATCATTGCACCACTACCGCTTTATCATACCTATGCGTTCATGTTCCACTGTATGGCTGGCGTTTATGCAGGCAACCTGAGTGTCCTGATTCCAAATCCAAGAGATCTTGATGGATTGATCAAGACCTTAAAGCAGTTGCCAGCGATCAATGGGTTTGTTGGTATCAACACTCTGTTCCTGGCCATGTGCCGACATAAAGAAATCTCACAAGTGGATTTCAGTCAGATGCGCTTCACTGGGGCAGGTGGGATGGCTCTGACAATCAGTGTCGCCGAGGAGTGGCAACGAGTCACTGGTTGCCAGGTTTATGAAGGTTATGGATTGACCGAGTGTTCACCGGTTGTGAGTGTTAATCCTCACGATAAAGTCAAGATTGGAACCGTGGGTCAGCCTGTTCCATCGACTGAGGTTAAAGCAGTTGATGAACAGGGTAATGACGTTGGTTTTGGTGAAAAGGGTGAGCTTTGGATCAGGGGCCCACAAGTCATGAAGGGCTATTGGCGCAATGATGCGGCGACAAACGACGCTATAACTTCAGACGGTTGGTTCAAAAGCGGCGACTTTGCTGTGATTGATAGTGAAGGTTTCATCAAAATAGTTGATCGTAAAAAAGATCTTATTATTGTCTCGGGATTTAACGTCTTTCCCAGTGAGGTTGAGGAAGTTGTCAATTCCCACCCCGGGGTAGCCGAATCAGCAGCCATAGGTGTTCCCAGTGAGAAGACTGGTGAAGCGATTAAATTATTTGTTGTCCGCAGGGATAATGTGTTGACGCTGGACGAAGTCAGAGCCCACTGCCGTGAAAACCTCACAGCATATAAGGTGCCCAAGGACATCATCTTTGTAGAGGATCTGCCAAAGTCGAATGTTGGCAAGATTCTGCGCCGTGAAATCAGAGAACAGGAGTTGCAACGTAAAGTGAAGTAGGGGTTGGCTGTTAATAGTCAATTAACGTTGAGCGATCAAATAAATCTAAAAAGGCCTAACTGTCGGATGTTACCGATAGAAAGGCCTTTGCCATTATACAAAGTCATGCAAATACAGATTAACGGGTTTTTATGAATGCTTAAGGAATTGGAAAATAAAATATCTCAGGCCCTGATTAAAGATCAGCAGCGCTTCGTCAGGGATATTACGCGAATTCGGTCATTGCCGGTCGAGCAGCGCAGCGCTGAAACTGCAAAGCTGAATGCCAAAGTTAATTCTTCACTAGAAGTTGTCAATACGCGTACTCGTTCACTACCGACTTTCTCATATCCTGAAGCGTTGCCGATCTCAGAGAAGCGCTCCGAGATTGCTGCGGCAATCAAAAATAACCAGATTGTGGTTATTGCTGGTGAGACTGGTTCCGGCAAGACCACACAGATTCCCAAGATATGTCTTGATCTTGGCCTGGGTGCCAGGGGCCTTATCGGACATACGCAGCCGAGGCGGCTTGCAGCGCGGGCGGTAGCGACGCGTATCGCAGAAGAATTGGGTCAGGGTCTTGGACAGTCGGTCGGTTATCAGGTTCGTTTTGATGATGTCAGTTCAGAGCGGACGCTGGTTAAGTTGATGACCGATGGAATTCTGTTGTCAGAAATACAGCAGGACAAATTGCTTACCAAGTATGAGGTCATCATTATAGATGAGGCTCATGAGCGCAGCCTGAACATAGATTTTTTGTTGGGCTACTTAAAGCGCATCAGTGTTCAACGACCTGATCTGAAGATAATAATTACCTCAGCGACTATAGATGTTGAAAAGTTTTCACAGCATTTTTCGGGTGCGCCGATTATCAGCGTATCGGGTCGCACATTTCCAGTAGAAGTCATCTATCAGGATCCCGTTGACTACATAGCGGATGAATCTGACGATGATCAATTGCTGACGAGTGTACTGAGAGCTATGCGAACGCTTGAAAATTTTGAACGTGAGCAAAGATTACCACCTGGCGATGTGTTGATTTTTCTTAGTGGCGAGCGGGATATCCGGGACCTGGCAATGTCATTGCGCAAACAAGAATTGCGCCATACTGAAATACTGCCGCTGTATGCCCGGCTGACACAGAATGAGCAGCAGAAAATATTTGCTTCACATGTCGGTCGAAGGATTGTTCTGTCCACCAATGTGGCTGAAACATCACTGACAGTGCCCGGTATCCGTTATGTTATTGATACTGGATTGGCGAGAATCAGTCGTTATAGCATTCAGAGCAAAGTCCAACGATTACCAATAGAACCTATTTCACAGGCCAGTGCCAATCAGCGCGCGGGACGCTGTGGACGTGTCGCCAAAGGTATCTGTATTCGCCTTTACAGTGAACAAGACTTTTTAAGTCGCCCACTGTTTACTGATCCTGAGATACAGCGTACCAGTCTTGGTGCAGTGATACTGCAGATGTTGTCGCTCAGACTTGGAGAAGTGGCGCGGTTTCCATTTGTGGAGCCACCGGAAACACGGGCAATAAATGATGGTTTTAAATTATTGGATGAGTTGTGTGCGATTACCCGCGACAGGCAGTTAACCCCGACCGGGCGGCAAATGGCTAGGTTGCCAACAGATCCTCGTCTTGCGCGGATGCTGATAGAAGGAGCTAAAAATAATTGTCTTTATGAATTGTTAATCATCGTCAGTGCGCTCAGCGTGCAAGATCCCAAGGAGTCGCCGGCTGACAAGAGACAGGTGTCGCGGGAACGTCATAAACAATTTTCGCATTCGGAATCAGATTTTCTGTCGTGGGTTTTGTTATGGGATACCGTGGAGTCCCAGCGTCAGGCGCTCAGCAAGGGTGATTTTAAACACTATTGCAAAGATAACTTTCTGTCTGTAATGAGACTGCGTGAGTGGCGCGAAACACATCGGCAGTTGAGTATTGCATGCCAAGATGCGGGTTTCATTGTTCCGCATAACAACAAAAACGAGCCGGGTAGTATCAATGCTGTGCTCTATCAGGCCATTCATCGGGCAATTTTGAGCGGGTCATTAAATCAGTTGGGCTCCAAGTCAGCTGAAGCTCTGTATAGCGGAAGTCGGGGCAGAAAATTCTCGCTTTTTCCTACATCAGTTCTGTTCAAAAAAATGCCTCGCTGGATTGTCTGTGCCGAGTTGATCGAAACCAGCAGGTTGTTTGCTACGCTGGCTGCAAGGATTGAACCTGAGTGGGCTGCTGAGATTGCTGCCCATCTGATCAGGCGGGAGCACTTTGACGCTCACTGGGAAAAGAAGCGAGGTGAAGTGGTTGCCTATGAGAAAATATCGCTTTCCGGGCTAACTCTTATTGAGAAGCGGCAGGTATCTTTCTCTTCTGTGGATGCAGTACTCTGCCGCGACATTTTTATCCGTCAGGCTCTGGTAGAAGAGCAGCTGGAGACGGACCTTTTGTTTTATAAACATAATCAACAATTGCTGGACGAGCTGCGTAAGCAGGAAGAGAAAGAACGCAAACCAGATATTTTGGTAAGTGATGATGTGTTGTATTCATTTTATGACACGCGTTTACCTGCCGATGTCAACAGCCTGGCAAGCTTGAACGCCTGGTGTCAGAATCAGGCCAAAAAAAATCCAACTTTACTGAGTATGTCTCTGTTAGACGTCTCTGTGCGTTCCATCGACGAAGCTTCTGCAACCGAGTTTCCGGATCAAACATTTATTGTGCAGAATCCATTGCCAATCAGGTATCGATTTGAACCTGGCGCGGATGACGATGGGGTATCAATTGATGTGCCTTTAGGCCTGCTGCCAAACATGGAAGCTGCTGACATTGAGTGGGCCGTGCCCGGTTTAGTAAATGATCGATGTGTTGCCATGATGAAAAGTTTGCCCAAGGCATTGCGTAAGAATTTTGTTCCGGTGCCAGATTTTGTTGATCAGGTGTTGGCTACAGCAGAGGCGAGCAACAAACATTCTCTGGCTCAGCTACTCGCTGACAGCGCATGGCGGCTCAAGCGAATTCGAATTCAACCAGATCAGTGGGATTATCAAAACATCCCCAAACACCTTTTGCCCAGATTGAGGGTGCTTGATGAGCGAGGAAGTCTGCTTGCCACGGATCAGGATCTTGCGAAACTCAAGCAGCAGATGTTGCTGACCACAAAACAGACGACCGATATCAGGCACAATATTGAACAGGGCGGTTTGACAGACTGGGGTTTCGTTGATTTGCCAGAGTCTCTGGAGATACATCAGGGTCTGACTTTGCTGCGTTATCCAGCTATTCAGGATGACAAAAATTCTGTCTCTGTTGTTCTGTGTGACTCCCCGGGTAACTCGCGGCAGATTTCCCAAAATGGATATGCCCGTTTATTAATGTTCAGAACTGCGCAGCAACGCGATCTGATACTTAGGCAATTGCGGTCATTGAAGCAAGCTTTGGGTCTTAAACTCGTCGCACAAGAGCTAAGTTGGCAAGACAATACCTTGCTGGCTATCTATCGTCTGGCCTTTCATCTTGATGAAAGTGTGGCGTTGACCAAGGTTGAATTTGAAAAAAAACTGGCTGAGCATCGATCAGATCTGGTGGTGACAGCGGATCGGGTGTGCCGCCTTCTCAAGGAGGTGTATGAATCAATTTTTGAACTCAACAGATCGTTGAGTCTGGCTCCGTTAGCTACCAGACAGGATGTCACGAAACAGTTACGGTTTTTGGTCGATGATCAATTTCCGGCATCTGTTGACGATACTTGGCTTTGGGAGTACCCCAGATACCTTAAAGGATTGAGATTTCGGCTTGAAAGGGCGCCATTTGCTCAGATTAAAGATGATGAGAGTATCGCTGTCATTAATTCCCTTGAGTTGCAATATGCTGAGTTACTTAAATTCCGGCCAGGTAGTTTGCCCGAATTTCCATGGCTTGTTCAGGAATTAAGAGTGTCACTGTTTGCTCAGGTTATTGGCACAAAGAGGCCTGTATCCGCGAAAAAGCTAGCGAAGCTGATCGATCAGGCAAGGTTAGGGGATATTCAGTAAGTACTGAATCTGTGATAATGCGCGCCCTGCGCTGGGCAGTCGAATGCCAAGAACCTTAAAGTATTGTTTCAGGACGCCGCGCAGGTTGGTCTCGGGAGGCTTGTGTGCTAGGAATCTTAAAATTGGCAAGGATCGTTCGGATTCTGATGGTGACATGTCTTTGCATTGGCGTTCAGGTTGGTCATGCATCGGAAAGTGATCCGTGGGAGTCATGGAACATCCGGGTTCACGCATTTAACGAGCACCTGGATACAGTTGTGCTCCGTCCGGTGGCCACCACATACGTTCGCATCGTGCCATCGCTGGCCAGGCGAGGCGTTAGCAATATGTTTTTTAATGTTCTAGACGTGACGGTACTGCTGAACAACGTCTTGCAACTTAAGATTGGGGACGCAGCCTCTGACAGCGGCAGAATATTGTTAAACACCACGGTTGGTCTGGGCGGCTTGATCGACGTGGCTACAGAAGCTGGTCTGGAAAGAAATGACGAGGATTTTGGGCAGACTTTGGGCCGTTGGGGCGTGGGGCCGGGCCCATACATGGTGCTCCCTTTGTTTGGTCCAAGTAATGTGCGCGATACCTTCGGGTTGATAGTAGATACCTTCACTGATCCGATGACTTATAACGATGCCCCGGCTATCCGTAACGGAACCTTTGTATTACAGCAGGTGGATAAACGCGTTGCGGTCTTGGTAGTGGATTCTCTGATGATGGGGGACCAGTATCTGTTTACCCGCGAAGCCTATATACAGCAACGACAGTATCTGGTACTTGACGGCGAGGTCGAGGAAAGCTGGGGTGACGATGAATGGTACTGACGTCTTCAGCTCAGTTGTCCGATATCCCGGCTTTCAGATTATCGCGTACTTTAAGTTTGGCCTTGATAAAGTCACTGTGCGATAGGTAAATAAGGTCAGCGGTCTTTCGTATCAGTTGTTCTTCATATTTGTCGAGGTGATCGTCCGCTAACGCCACGCTCCACAAATTTTCTACCAGTAACAGCTTGTCCTCATAACTGTAAGCCTCATTTATCAAACTGGTAAACTCGTAGAGAGAAACAGCCTCGGCAGCCTCTCGTTCTGCAAGTTTTATCACCTCTTCCAGTTCTTCGTTTGTCAATGAAAATGTATTCAATAGCAGGCGCTTGACGGCGGATGTCTCACGCTCATCGATGTGCCGGTCTGTCTTAAGCAGCTCAATCATCAGTGCAGCACTGGCCAGTTGCAGACGATGGTTTTTCAGTGCAGGTGTCTCTGTTGATTTAAACTTAAGCTGATTTTCAAAAAATCTTTTGATACTAACAAGCATTAAAAAGTCCCCTGCTTTAGTTTGATTCCGCAAGTGCGCATGCATCTTCAAGGACACTGATGCCCGCGTGTTTCTTCCATGCATTTTCGCTGAGATGACGTCTGAAAAGTCTGCCACCGGGCTGGCCTTTATACAAGCCAAGGATATGACGGGTCATGTGTTGCAATGCTGCTCCTGCCTGCAGTTGATCACGAACATAGGGTATAAATTTTTCCATCACTTCACGTCGCGTCAGCGTTTCAGTATCGGCATCAAACAAGCGCTGATCGACTTGAGCCAGCAGATATGGATTATGATAAATTTCTCTGCCCAGCATGACACCATCGAATATCTGCAATAGATGTTGCGCCTGCTCCAGCGAGTTGATGCCTCCATTCAGAACGATAAGGCTGTCCTGAAATGTGTCCTTCATTCGAGCCACCCTGTCATAGTTCAATGGTGGTATTTCACGGTTCTGTTTAGGGCTCAGTCCTGCCAATACTGCAATGCGAGCATGCACGATAAAAATCCTGCACCCGGCATTATGAGCAGCCTGCATAAATTGCGACAAAAACGCATCATTGTCGTGCTCGTTGATACCAATTCTTGATTTTATGGTGACTGGAATATCTGTAACGTTTTTCATGGCAACAATACATTTGGCAACAAGTTCAGGTTCTGCCATCAGGCAAGCGCCAAATTTACCTGACTGAACTCTGTCACTTGGGCAGCCAATATTAAGGTTAATTTCATCATACGCCCATTGGTTAGCCAGCTCTGCACACTTGGCCAGTGCCTCAGGATCGCTACCTCCCAATTGCAGGGCAAGCGGGTGTTCTTGAGGGCTGAAGTCCAGGTGGCGCTTTGTATCACCAAACAGCAGAGCGCCTGTAGTCACCATTTCTGTGTAGAGTCGGGCATGATGACTTAACAGGCGCAGAAAATACCGTTCATGCCTGTCTGTCCAATCTAGCATCGGGGCGACACAAAATCGGTGTGACGTAACCCCGGCCTGAAGCACAGGTGAGGCAGTAGAATTTTCACTGACGGATGTTTGCACCGGGCAATACCTGAATCGTGTGAGTTGTTGCTGATTGGTGTGAGCCTAAATTGGCAGATGAGTATAACAAAGCAGTTTGTATCGTGGAGCAATAACAGTGCTTAACGTATAATTCTGTTTTGATCAGCGTTAAACAGATACACGCCAGACAGGAGAACTATGGCCAAGGTTCGTACACGAATTGCTCCGTCCCCAACGGGAGATCCCCACGTGGGGACTGCCTACATCGCTTTGTTCAATCGTTGCTTTGCAAGGCAGCATGAGGGTGAGTTCATACTTCGAATTGAGGACACGGATCAGACACGCAGTACCGCGCGTTCTGAACAGGATATCCTGGAGGCTTTGCGTTGGCTTGGGCTTGATTGGCATGAGGGTCCGGATGTCGGTGGTCCACATGGGCCATATCGTCAAAGTCAGCGCAGTGATATCTATCGAAAACATATCGAAGTGCTGTTGGAAAATGGCCAGGCATTCTGTTGCTTTTGTTCCCCTGAGCGTCTGGATGCGCTTAGAGTGAGCCAAACTGAAAATCGTCAGACACCGGGTTATGACGGCCATTGCCTGTTGCTGAGCAAGCAAGATGTGCAGAAGAAACACGATGAGAAGCATCCCTATGTTGTTCGTATGAGGGTGCCCGAAGAGGGAGATTGTGTTTTCACCGATCGCTTGCGGGGGGAAATTCGTATCGCCTGGGAACAGATTGATATGCAGGTGTTGATGAAGTCTGATCATTTACCAACTTACCATTTTGCCAATGTTGTTGATGATCACCTGATGGAGATAACCCATGTGATTCGAGGTGAGGAGTGGATTAACTCCACACCTAAACACTTGTTGTTGTACCAACACTTCGGTTGGCAGCCTCCGCAGTTCTGTCATATGCCATTGCTGCGTAACCCTGACAAAAGCAAGCTCAGCAAACGCAAAAATCCAACAAGCATTTCTTACTATAAGGATATGGGGTACTTGCCTGAAGCGCTGATAAATTATCTGGGTATGATGGGCTGGACTATGCCGGACGGGCGTGAAAAATTCTCAATCGGGGAGATGCAATCCGCATTTGATATTGACAGAGTATCACTGGGTGGGCCAGTTTTTGACGTTGAGAAGCTGGACTGGCTGAATGGAAAGTATATACGTGAGAATCTTGACGCTGAAGACTTCGTGGCCGCATTTTCTCAATGGGCTTTCGATCCGGTGAGGATTTCGCGAATCATCCCGTTGCTGAAGGATAGGGTGGAGCGATTAAGTGATGTTATTCCTTTGGCGGGATTCTTTCTGAGTGGCTTACTGCCGGTTTCTGATGCTGATTTTAAGCACAAACAACTGACATCAGATGACTGCAAAAAAATTCTGCAATTGACTGTGTGGCAACTTGAGCAGTTACCTGAGTGGTCACGAGAAGGCGTCGAGCAGCTCTGTCAGACGCTCTCTCAGTTTCTGGATATCAAGATTCGAGAAACGTTGTTCCCGCTGTTCATCGCAATTACTGGTAAGGCGGTATCAACATCAGTGATTGATGCTATGTTCATTCTCGGATTGGATATAAGCCGCGCCCGTCTTCGATATGCGATTGATATATTAGGTGGTGTCTCCAAAAAAGAGGCCAAGGACCTGGAGAGAGTTTTGCGTGAGTTGGAGAATTATGTGAGGCCGGTGCAAGCCTGACTTCATTAAAGAATCAAGGCATTGACATATTAAAGTGGCATGCCTATCATGCGCGGTCTTTGCAGCAGGGCCTACTCAGCCGGCCCTTCCAGGTTGCACAGGTAGCAGAAATAAGGGGCTATAGCTCAGCTGGGAGAGCGCAACACTGGCAGTGTTGAGGTCAGCGGTTCGATCCCGCTTAGCTCCACCAAATTATGTATTTAAGTGACAAACAAAAAAGCCGACTGCAACATCGGCTTTTTTTGTTTTGGGGTTTTGAGATTGGTCAAGCCCGCTGGATAAGCTTCAGGCCACCGGATAATCGCGTCTTGGCGCGCCCTTGTACAACTGGCGGGGTCGTCCTATTTTGTATGCACCACTCAGCATTTCATTCCAATGTGAAATCCAGCCGGGGGTTCGCCCAAGTGCAAAAATAACCGTGAACATGCTCATGGGTATTCCAATCGCTTTAAGGATAATGCCTGAGTAGAAATCGACATTGGGGTACAGTTTTCTGTCTATAAAGTACTGATCTTCGAGTGCGATTTTTTCAAGTCGCCGCGCTATCCGGAAAAGAGGGTCATTTTCCACCCCAAGATCCGCCAGAACTTCGTCACAAATTTTTCGCATCACTTTGGAGCGCGGGTCAAAGTTTTTGTACACGCGGTGACCAAAGCCCATCAGTCGGAAAGGATCGTCTTTATCCTTGGCTCTGGCGATAAACTCTTCTATCCGGGATTCGTCGCCGATTTCATTCAGCATCTTCAGCACTGCTTCGTTAGCCCCGCCGTGTGCCGGGCCCCACAACGCTGCGATGCCAGACGCGATGCACGCATAAGGATTCGCCCCAGTTGAACCGGCAAGCCGCACTGTTGACGTTGAGGCATTTTGTTCATGGTCAGCATGCAGTAGGAATATCACATCCATGGCTTTTGCAAGAACCGGACTTACAGACGGACCTTCGGCAGGTACCCCGAACATCATATGCAGGAAGTTTTCTGAATAACTTAGAGCGTTGACAGGTCCCATGATGGGTTGGCCAATCGAATGTTTGTATATCATTGCTGTAAGCGTTGGCATTTTGGCGATCAACCGGATAGCGGCTAATCGGCGCTGTGCCGGGTCATCAACATCAAGGCCTTCGTGGTAAAGAGCGGCAAGTGCGCCAGTCAGTGAAATTAGCACTGCCATCGGATGAGCGTTTCTTTGAAAGCCGTTTAGCAGGTGTGCGATTTGTGCATCGACCATGGTGTGACGTGTTATCTCCGCCACAAAAGACTTCTTTTCAGTCGTGTTGGGCAACTCACCTTTCAAGAGAAGATAGCAGGTTTCCAGATAATCAGAGTGATCGGCAAGCTGGTCGATTGGGTAACCGCGATGCAGCAACACACCCGCATCGCCATCTATAAAAGTGATAGACGATTCCGTCGATGCAGTCGACATAAATCCGGGATCGTAGGTAAAAACTCCGTGGGAGACCAGACTTCGAACATCAATAACGTCGGGGCCTATACTGCCCTTCAAAACTGGTAGCTCAATCAAATCCTGGCTGCCAGCCAGGCTGATGCGGGCTTTGTTGTCACTCATATTCCACTCCTGACTGATAATCTTTCTGCTTCTGGCAATTAAGGTCCGAAAAGGATCCGGATCAAGAATTTAAGCCGTCATTTTTGATTGTTTGATCCGGCCGCCAGCATTAGAGGCGGTACTCTACCACAAAGCTGAGCGTGTTCACTCGCAGCTTTTTTAAAATATTGCGATTGACATTACATTGTCATTTAAGTCGGGCAGGCTGCTTCAGAGGTGGACTGCTTTATTGTAATCGCCACACTATGGGAATATACTCTGCGACCACAAACTAAGTGCCCAAGTGATACTAGTTTCGTTGACGAAGCGACTGAACCGAAGCAGCGGGTTTTAAGTACAGACAGCACAGATGGTTCAGACACTCCGGTGGTGGGGATTGCAAAAGATCAGCTGATCAGGCAGTGCCCGAAACACTAACTGCGCCCGTTAGCGGGCTCCTTATAAATTGGCGAATTGTGAAAGACAACAGACCTGTAAATCTAGATTTCAAAACCCTGCATCTACCCCTACCTGCAATCACATCAATTTTGCATCGAATTTCAGGCGTCATAGTGTTTGGCGGAGTTTTTGTGTTGCTGTGGTTGTTATCGGCTTCTTTGGAATCAGAGAGTGGATTCACGGACGTTCAGAACTGGCTTGCTGCGCCGCTGGTCAAGGTGGTCGTCTGGGGAATCCTTGCCGGACTTCTGTATCACCTGATTGCCGGAGTGAAACACATGGTGATGGATTTGGGTATCGGTGAAACCCTGGAGGGAGCCAAAACTGGCGCCAAACTTGTTGTGGTTATATCGGTGATGGCAATTGTGTTAGCGGGGGTATGGCTATGGTAAGAAATGTCACCAGTTTTGGACGCAGTGGCGTTTCCGAATGGGTGGTTCAGCGCGTCAGCGCGGTCATTCTCGGGCTGTATTTTGTTGGACTTCTAGTTTACATGCTGCTGTCACCAGATTTGGGTTATACAGATTGGAAGGCGTTATTCAGCGCAACTTGGATGCGAGTAGCGAGCATCGCCGCATTGCTGGCTTTGTGTGCACACGCGTGGATAGGCATGTGGACTGTCGCAACAGATTACCTGACCGAGGGATTGTTGGGGCCAAAGGGCACAGTGATCCGGTTTTTATTCCAAGCGGCATGTGTATTGCTGATATTCGTTTACCTCGTTTGGGGTGTTCAGATTCTGTGGGGTCTTTAAATGAGCGGTATGCGTACGATTTCGTTTGATGCATTGATAGTTGGCGGCGGTGGTGCCGGCATGCGTGCGTCTCTGCAGTTGTCACAGTCTGGATATAAGACTGCGGTTATTAGTAAAGTTTTTCCGACCCGTTCTCATACTGTTTCTGCCCAAGGCGGCATCACCTGTGCGATCGCCAGCGATGATCCTAATGATGATTGGCGGTGGCACATGTATGACACCGTTAAAGGTTCCGATTACATCGGAGACCAGGAAGCAATCGAATACATGTGCAGTGAAGGTCCACAGACGGTTTTCGAATTGGAGCACATGGGGCTTCCGTTCTCGCGTACTGCAAATGGTCGTATATACCAGCGTCCTTTTGGTGGGCAGTCAAAAGATTTTGGCAAAGGCGGTCAGGCTGCTCGCACCTGTGCCGCGGCAGACAGGACCGGGCACGCTTTGTTGCATACGCTCTATCAAGGCAACCTGAAGAACGAAACAGTCTTTTTTAATGAATGGTATGCCACTGATTTGGTGCGCAATCAGGATGGCGTTGTTGTTGGTGTGATCGCGATATGTATCGAAACCGGAGAGACGGTATACGTTCGCGCGAAAGCAACCGTTCTTGCAACAGGTGGTGCTGGCCGAATTTACGCCTCTACCACTAACGCCCTGATTAATACCGGTGATGGCGTGGGCATGGCGCTTCGCGCCGGATATCCCATGCAGGATATGGAGATGTGGCAGTTCCACCCCACAGGCATTTACGGCGCAGGCACACTTGTGACTGAAGGTTGTCGTGGAGAAGGTGGATATCTGATCAATAAGGATGGTGAGCGATTCATGGAGCGTTACGCTCCGAATGCCAAGGATCTGGCCGGTCGGGATGTTGTTGCTCGATCCATGATTCAGGAAATTATCGCCGGCAAAGGATGCGGCCCCAACGGCGATCACGTTCTATTGAAACTCGACCACCTCGGTGAAAAGGTATTGAACGAGAAGCTGCCAGGCATTTTGGAATTGTCTCGCACATTTGCACACGTGGATCCTATTAAAGAGCCCATTCCGGTTATTCCAACTTGTCATTACATGATGGGCGGAATACCTACAAACGTAAACGGCCAGGCTATCCGGCAAAATGCCAAAGGTGAAGACGTATTGATTCATGGTCTTTTTGCGGTCGGCGAAGCAGCCTGTGTCTCTGTACATGGTGCTAACCGGTTGGGTGGCAATTCATTGCTTGATCTGGTGGTGTTCGGTCGTGCGGCAGGCAAGCACATCGAGAGTATGCTTACTCAAGGCATTGAATATCGCAAAGCATCGGAATCAGATATCGAGCAGGCACAGGCGCGGCTGAATCGATTAAATAGCTCTGGAAGTGGTGAAAAAGTAGCAGAACTTCGCGCGGAGCTGCAGACCATCATGCAAAATCACTTTGGTGTATTCAGGACCGGCGATTTTATGAGCGACGGTATAAAGAAGCTTGAAGCGCTGCGCCCACGTATTGCCAACGTGCATCTGTCTGACAAAAGCAATGCCTTCAACACAGCACGAATCGAAGCTCTGGAACTGGAGAATCTGTTTGAAGTTGCAGAAGCTACCGCCCTGGCGGCAGGCGCGAGAACTGAAAGCCGTGGTGCTCACGCTCGCGAGGATTATCAGGAGCGTGACGATGAGAATTGGCTTTGCCATTCTCTGTATCACCCTACTGATCGGAAGGTTACCAAGCGAGCAGTGAATTTCTCTCCGAAGACTGTAGAGAAATTTGAGCCCATGATCAGAACTTATTAATGATTTTGCTGCCTGCGCACAGGTGTCAATGACTTTGAACAAAGGTGAATCATCGTGTTAGTGAGTGTTTATCGCTACAACCCTGAAACAGATACCAAGCCGTCCATGCGCGATTATCAGATCCAGTTGCCCGAAGGCCGCGATCTTATGGTCCTAGACGTTCTTGAATTGATCAAACGAGAAGACACATCCGTTACCTACCGGCGTTCCTGTCGGGAGGGTGTTTGTGGTTCAGACGGCATGAACATCAACGGCACCAATGGCCTGGCGTGTATCACACCGGTCTCTTCCGTGGTTAAAAACGGCAAGCTGGTGTTGCGTCCGTTGCCCGGACTGCCGGTGATCAGAGATCTGGTCGTCGACATGAGCATCTTCTACAAACAGTTTGAGAAGGTGAAACCATTCCTGATTAACAACACCCCGACCCCTGCGATTGAAAGATTGCAGACGCCTGAAGATCGGGCAAAACTTGATGGTTTATACGAATGTATCCTTTGTGCCTGCTGCAGCACAAATTGCCCATCGTTTTGGTGGAACCCAGATAAATTCATCGGGCCAGCTGGTTTGCTTCAAGCCTATCGTTTTTTGGCCGATAGTCGAGATAAGGCAACCGAAGAAAGACTTTCTGGACTTGAAGATCCATTTAGTGTCTTTCGTTGCAGAGGAATCATGAACTGTGTGGCAGTTTGTCCGAAAGGTCTGAACCCGACAAAAGCAATTGGCCATATCCGCCATATGCTGCTGCAGCGTGGTGTCTGACAATATTATATTAAAAAGAATCGGCGGCGGACGGGCTCACGAGGCCCTCTCCGGTCTGCCGGTTTTGTCAACCCGGGAAACAATAAAATGCACAACAGCATAATGGAGTTAATGTGGAGCAGCGGTCATCTTTCAGGTGGCAATGCTGAATATGTCGAGCAACTCTACGATCAGTACCTCAAAGATCCTGGTCAGGTATCAGAGGAGTGGCGAAACTACTTTGACACCCTGCCCAGAATAACTGAACAAAATTCAGTTGATGTTTCACATCGGGAAGTTCAGGAGTACTTCAAAGTACTCGGTAAAACCAGTCGATTCAAGCCTGTCCTCAGCAATGATGCCGTTGTTAATTCCGAACATGAGAACAAGCAGGTTCAAGTTCTGCACCTGATCAGTTCATACCGTGTTCGCGGCCATCAGAAGGCCAAGCTTGATCCTTTGTCCCTGATGCACCGGGAAAGAGTCCCAGACCTGGAACTCGATTTTCACAACCTCTCACTTGCCGATAATTCCACCGTATTTCAGACCGGATCACTTCAAATCAATCGCGATACGGCGACGCTGCGCGAAATAGTTGATGTGCTGGAGCGTATTTACTGCGGTTCGATCGGCTATGAATTCATGCACATCGTAGATCTTGCGCAAAAGCACTGGATTCAAAAACGCATCGAGCCCAAGCACGGTAATCCTGCGTTTAAAACTGATGTAAAGCGTCATATTCTAGAGCGGCTGAGTGCCGCTGAAGGTTTGGAAAAACATCTGGATTCCAAATATCCGGGAACCAAGCGTTTTGGTCTGGAAGGTGGCGAGAGCCTGATTCCATTGGTCGATGAGCTCATTCAGCGTGCTGGTAGTTATGGTGTAAAAGAAGTTGTCATCGGTATGGCGCACCGCGGTCGACTCAACATGCTGGTCAATATTCTGGGCAAAAACCCGGCAGATCTGTTCAACGAGTTCGAAGGTCGGGCAAAATACAAAAGCTCAGGCGACGTCAAATATCATCAAGGGTTTTCATCAAACATCATGACGCCCGGTGGCGAAGTACACCTAGCGATGGCATTTAATCCGTCGCATCTGGAGATCGTATCCCCGGTTGTGGAAGGCTCTGTGCGCGCAAGGCAAGATCGGCGTAAGGACTCGCTGGGGCACACGGTGTTGCCACTGAGCATCCATGGTGACGCGGCATTCGCGGGCCAGGGAGTGGTCATGGAAACATTCCAGATGTCTCAGACACGCGCATATGGGACAGGTGGCACGGTTCATATTGTCATTAATAATCAGGTTGGTTTTACAACCAATCGCCGCGATGATGCGCGTTCAACTGAGTACTGTACCGATGTGGCAAAAATGGTGCAGGCACCTATTTTCCATGTTAATGCCGACGATCCGGAAGCCGTCTTATTTATCACTCAACTGGCGCTCGATTTCCGTTATGAGTTCAGGAAAGATGTTGTTATCGATCTGGTTTGTTACCGCCGCCGCGGTCACAACGAAACCGATGAGCCATCATCTACTCAGCCGGTAATGTACAACAAAATCCGGCAGATGCCGACAACACGCGCGTTGTATGCTGATCGGATGATAGCCGAAGGGGTAGTAACGGCCTCTGAAGTTGAAGAACTTAATACTTCATACCGTAGCGCATTGGATACGGGCTCCCACGTCGTGAAGAGTTTGATCAAAGAGCACAATGTCGAAATGTTCGTCGACTGGAGCCCTTATCTTGGCCACACCTGGTCTTCGCATTACAACACCAGCATCAAGCTTGAAACTTTGCAGGCTCTGGCTAAAAAGATCACGACGCTGCCTGCAAGCCTTACTTTGCATCGCCAGGTCCAGAAGCTTGCAGATGACCGCAGCAAAATGGCCGCCGGTGGGCTGCCTATTGACTGGGGATTTGCCGAGACTCTGGCCTATGCCAGTATTCTTACCACAGGCAATCGCGTCAGGTTGACCGGGCAGGATGTGGGCCGCGGCACATTCTCGCATCGTCACGCGGTGTTGCGAGATCAAAACAGCGAAGACGAATATGTACCCTTGAGATCATTGGTCAGTGATCCAAAGATGTTCAGTATATACGACTCGTTGTTATCTGAGGCTGCGGTGCTGGCATTCGAATACGGTTACGCAACAACAGCACCTAATGCACTGGTGATCTGGGAAGCGCAATTTGGTGATTTTGCCAACTGCGCGCAGGTCGTTATTGATCAGTTTATAACCAGTGGTGAGCAGAAATGGCAGCGACTATGCGGGCTGACTATGTTGCTCCCACACGGCTACGAAGGACAGGGGCCTGAGCATTCCTCCGCGCGCCTAGAGCGTTTCTTGCAGCTGTGCGCGGAACAAAATATCCAGGTGTGCCTGCCTACTACGTCGGCTCAGGTCTTCCACATGTTGCGCCGGCAGGTTCTTTGCCCGCTGCGCAAACCCCTTGTGGTAATGTCGCCCAAGAGTCTGTTGCGTCATAAGGAAACAACGGCCACTCTTGAAGAGTTGGCAAACGGTTCATTCCAGGTGGTTATTGGCGAAACAGATAGTGATATTCAGCCATCTGCGGTCGATCGTGTCATTCTGTGCTCAGGAAAGGTGTATTACGATCTTCGTGCCGAACGTCGCAATCGTGGGTTGAAGAACATGGCTATCATCCGGCTGGAACAACTTTATCCGTTCCCTGAGGATGATCTGCGAGCAGCGATCAAGCAGTATGCCAATGTTTCAGATATTGTCTGGAGCCAGGAAGAGCCTATGAACCAGGGTGCCTGGTTTTCAAGCCAGCACCACATGCGTAATGTGATTCAGTCGCTTGGACTGTCGGTGAACCTGCGATACGCAGGTCGTGAAGCGTCAGCAGCACCAGCCGCAGGATACCCTGAGTTGCATAACCAACAACTGCGGGCATTCCTTGAGCTGGCGCTAGGTCAGGTTAAGTAAGGCTGTTTCGTAAATATAATCTCAGGATCTAAAAAAACAAATTTTTGTACATAAAGGACTAAACATGTCTATTGAAATTAAAGCACCACAGCTGCCTGAATCCGTGCCTGATGGCACCATAGCAAGTTGGCATAAGAAGCCCGGTGACGCTGTGAAGCGCGACGAGCTGCTGGTAGACATCGAAACCGATAAAGTGGTTATAGAAGTAGTGTCACCCGCTGACGGCATCCTTGAGAAAATTGTCAAGCAATCCGGCGACACAATTGTCAGCAATGAATTGATTGCCTTGGTGAAAGAAGGCGCAGGCAGCGAAGCACCGGCCGTTGTCGCAGCTGCAGCTTCGCGTGTCGATCCCGTCAGCGCTGAAACTCCAGCTCTCAGTCCTGCTGCCAAGAAACTTGCTGAGGAGCATGGCCTGAAAGCTGATCAGATCAGCGGCACTGGTAAAGCCGGTCGTGTCACCAAAGAAGATGTGCTGGTTGCCATCGATGCGCCGCGTGCAGCGCCTTCAGTTCGTGAAATGCCCGCAGGTGCTGATCTGTCATCAGGCCGTGTCGAAGAACGTGTGGCGATGAGCCGCTTACGTGCCAAAGTAGCTGAACGTCTGTTACAGGCGTCACAAACTACAGCAATGCTGACAACCTTTAATGAAGTAAATATGGCGCCCGTTATGGCGCTACGAGCCCGCTACAAAGATCAGTTTGAAAAGGCTCACGACGGCGTTCGTCTCGGATTCATGTCATTTTTTGTGCGCGCCAGTGTCGAAGCACTAAAACGATATCCAGCAGTCAATGCCTCCATCGATGGTAGTGATATCGTCTATCACGGCTATCAGGATATCGGGGTCGCTGTATCATCTCCCCGTGGTCTTGTGGTACCTGTGCTGCGTAACGCCGATCACATGAGCCTCGCCCAGGTAGAGGGCAAGATCCGCGAATTCGGAATAAAAGCGCAGGATGGCAAACTTTCTATCGATGAAATGACGGGTGGCACCTTCACCATATCCAATGGTGGTGTGTTCGGTTCACTGTTATCAACACCCATACTCAACCCGCCACAAACTGCCATTCTGGGGATGCACAAAATCCAGGAGCGCCCGATGGCTGTTAACGGTAAAGTCGAAATTCTGCCCATGATGTATCTGGCACTTTCTTACGATCACCGCATGATTGATGGCAAAGAAGCTGTCCAGTTTCTGGTGACCATCAAGGATCTGCTTGAAGATCCTGCTCGCATCTTGCTGGAGATTTGAGATTCACCAGACATAGCTAAGCAAGATGTGCTTGTCCGGCCTGCGCTCGGCGTGAGCCACAGCTGTTAAACTGGCTGTGGCGCTTGCGTTTGACGAGTCAGTAACTGAATGCCTTTTGACAGGGAACTAAAATGAGCAAAAAATTTGATGTGTTAGTGGTAGGCGCCGGGCCAGCGGGTTATGTTGCCGCGATTCGATGTGCACAGTTGGGAATGAAAACAGCGTGTGTCGAGAAGTGGCATGATGACAAAAACGATCCGGTTTATGGCGGAACTTGTCTAAACGTTGGTTGTATCCCCTCCAAAGCACTGCTTGATTCATCACACAAGTATTCTGAAGCCAAAAAAGGTTTTGCTATCCACGGCATTACCATGGATAAGCTGGGCATTGACGTTCCGGCGATGATCGATCGCAAAGCAAACATCGTCAAGCAATTGACTCAAGGTGTTAAAGGTCTGTTTGCGGCAAACAAGGTCGAGGGTATCCAGGGCACAGGCAAACTTCTGAAAGGAAAAAAGGTGTTGGTCACCGCCGCTGATGGTTCGACGCAGGAATTGGAAGCCGATCATATAATTCTGGCTGCAGGTTCTGAACCGATCAAAATTCCACCCACACCGGTTGATCAGGACATTATTGTCGACTCAACGGGCGCGCTCGAATTTACTGAAGTACCAAAAAGATTGGGCGTGATCGGCGCCGGCGTTATTGGCCTGGAGCTGGGCAGTGTCTGGGCGCGTCTGGGCGCGCAGGTCACTGTTCTTGAAGCCGCTGATGTGTTTTTGCCGTCTGTTGATGCGCAGCTTGCAAAAGAGGCACATAAAGAATTTATAAAGCAGGGGCTGGATATCAAGCTCTCCAGCAAAGTGACCGCCAGTAAAATTAGTTCAGAAAAAATCAAAACAGTGACAGTGTCTTACACCGATAAGGATGGTGAGCAGGAAATCGTTTTTGACAAGTTGATTGTTGCAGTCGGGCGGCGTCCCTGTTCAGCTAGTTTGTTGTCAGAAGACTGTGGTGTTGAAGTTGATCAGCGTGGATTCATCAAAGTGAATGAACAATGTGCCACCGCTGTTCCGGGTGTCTGGGCGGCCGGCGATCTGGTCAGAGGTCCGATGCTTGCTCACAAGGGCATGGAAGAGGGCGTGATGGTTGCCGAGCGCATCGCCGGTAAAAAGACGCAGGTGAATTATGACCTGGTACCGTTTGTCATCTACACGCATCCGGAACTTGCCTGGGTTGGAAAAACTGAGCAGCAACTTAAAGATGAAGGGGTTGAGTACAATGTTGGTACATTCCCATTCAGCATCAATGGTCGCGCAATGGCGGCCAACGAGTCAGTGGGTCTGGTTAGACTGATCGCTCATGCCAAAACTGATCGGATTCTGGGTTGCCACATTTTTGGACCCAGTGCCGCGGACCTGGTACAACAAATTGTCATTGCAATGGAGTTCAGCGCTAGTGCCGAAGATATCGCATTAACTATGTTCTCACACCCGGCCTTGTCGGAAGCAGTACACGAAGCAGCTTTGGCCGTCGGTGGACATGCCATTCACGCTGTCAATAAACGTAAGAGCAACTGATTCATGCGCTTTTTTTTCAGAGGAAATAACAAATGAATCTACACGAGTATCAGGGAAAGCAGCTGTTTGCTGAGTACGGGCTCCCGGTGTCGAAAGGTTTTGCGGTGAATACACCCGAAGCTGCAGCCGAGGCCTGTGACAAGATAGGTGGTGATATGTGGGTCGTTAAGGCCCAGGTACATGCAGGTGGTCGGGGCAAGGCCGGCGGTGTCAAGCTGATCAAAAATCGCGAAGATGCCAAGACCTTCGCGGCTAACTGGTTGGGCAAACGTCTGGTGACTTATCAGACCGATGCAAATGGTCAGCCTGTAAACCAGATTTTGGTTGAAGCCTGCACCGATATCGCCAAAGAGCTTTACCTCGGCGCTGTGGTGGATCGCTCGTCACGTCGTGTTGTGTTTATGGCCTCTACCGAGGGCGGTGTCGAGATTGAGAAAGTAGCTCATGACACCCCTGAAAAAATTCTCAAAGCAACTGTTGATCCTCTGGTAGGCCCACAGCCCTATCAGGGTCGTGATTTGGCGTTCCAGTTGGGCCTGTCAGGCGACCAGATAAAGCAGTTTACCCAGATTTTTATGGGCCTCGGAAAACTGTTCGATGATTACGATCTGGCTCTGCTGGAAATTAATCCGCTGGTGATCAAGACTGACGGTAATCTGCACTGTCTCGATGCCAAGATCACCATCGACGGTAATGCCATGTACCGTCAGCCAAAGCTGAAGGCTATGCATGATCCCTCGCAGGATGATCCGCGAGAAGCGCATGCTGCCAGTTTTGAACTCAACTATGTTGCACTGGAAGGAAATATCGGCTGCATGGTCAACGGTGCTGGTCTGGCAATGGGAACGATGGATATCGTTAACCTGCATGGCGGCAAACCCGCCAACTTTCTCGATGTGGGCGGCGGCGCTACCAAAGCCCGCGTAACCGAAGCTTTCAAGATCATTCTGTCGGACACCAATGTTAAAGCGGTTCTGGTTAATATCTTCGGCGGTATTGTCCGTTGCGACATGATTGCTGAAGGCATTATTGGAGCAGTTAAAGAAGTGGGTGTGAAAGTCCCAGTGGTTGTGCGTCTGGAGGGCAATAATGCCGAACTGGGTGCCAAGGTACTGGCTGACAGCGGTCTGAACATTATCGCGGCAAAAAGTTTGACGGATGCTGCTCAGCAGGTCGTCAAGGCTGCGGAGGGTAAATAATGAGTATTCTGATAAACAAAGACACAAAAGTGATCTGCCAGGGTTTTACCGGCTCTCAGGGCACATTCCATTCCGAGCAGGCGATAACCTACGGCACTAAAATGGTCGGTGGTGTAACACCAGGTAAAGGTGGCACGACCCATTTGGGTTTGCCAGTGTTCAACACCGTGCGTGAAGCGGTCGAAGCCACGGGCGCTCATGCCAGCGTGATCTACGTGCCGGCACCCTTTTGCAAGGATTCCATCCTTGAGGCTGCCAATGGCGGCATCAAGCTGATTGTTTGTATCACGGAAGGTATTCCAACGCTGGATATGCTGGATGCCAAGGTCAAGTGTGATGAACTGGGAGTGCGTCTGATCGGACCAAACTGCCCGGGAGTGATCACGCCTGGCGAATGCAAAATTGGCATCATGCCGGGTCATATTCATTTGCCCGGTAAGGTGGGTATCGTTTCCCGATCCGGCACATTGACTTATGAAGCTGTCAAACAAACCACAGATGCAGGTTTTGGCCAGTCTACCTGTGTTGGTATCGGTGGCGATCCGATCCCTGGCTCAAACTTTATTGATATTTTGAAGCTGTTCGAAGCGGATCCTAAAACAGAAGCGATTGTCATGATCGGGGAAATTGGTGGCAGTGCTGAGGAAGAGGCCGCGGCCTATATCAAAGCCAATGTCACCAAGCCTGTTGTGTCCTACATAGCCGGTGTGACTGCCCCAGCGGGCAAACGTATGGGTCATGCTGGCGCAATTATTTCAGGCGGAAAAGGTACTGCGGATGAGAAATTCGCAGCGCTTCAGGATGCAGGTGTGCGCACCGTTCGCAGCCTGGCAGATATAGGCAAGGCATTAAAGGAAGTAACTGGTTGGTGATGCACCAGTGGCGGGCGCTTCACGCGCCCGTGACCTGCATCAGTGCGAAGGCCGCATAGAGCAAGGGTTCGGCGAAAAAATTCTCCTTCGGGAGGTTCAAAAATTCAAACATCCTGTGTTAGTCTTGGCTCGAGAATTCGGCAGGGAGCCTTGAATTTACGCCAAATCGCTTCATCCGGGTCGCATTTGTTACCTATCAACTCACGTACGCTAGATTCGTGTTGATTAGTAACTTGATGGCTTGATTTGTGCAAAGCTGAGAGCACTGAAGGATTGTTGTTGTTTTGGGATTTACCTCCGGACAGTCAGATCGTTCGGCTCCTGTTACTGGCAGGTTATGGGTAATAAAGAAGAAGCGAAGATGTCACATCCGGTGTTGCGCCGGGGTGTTTAATAAAATAACAGGATGGCACATGAAAAACCGTCGAATATTTTCTAAAGTTCTGGTTCCACTCGCGTCGCTGCTGGTGATCGGAACGGCCAAGGCTCAGGACGTTGATACCAGCGATCTTGACCGGGCACAAAATGTAGTTGCCGAGACCACTGAGGTATCAGCTCAGGCTCAAACAAATATTAACCGCCTCTCGAACTCAGCAAGCTCCCTGTTCGAAGAATTCAAACTCGAAAGTGATAACCTTGAGGCGTTGTTGGTGCTGAATGCCAACTGGCGTCGTCAGGTCGCAATTCAGGAGCAGGAACTCAATACCATTATTGAGTCAGTTGCTGAAGTGCGAAACGTGACACAAGAGTTGCCATTGCTGATGAATCGAATGATTGCAGGTGTGGAGCAGTTCATTGAACTGGACATGCCATTCCACCTGGATGCTCGCAGAGCGCGCATTGAATTCGTGCGTGACGCGATCGACAATCCTAATGTTTCAACATCTGAGCGTTTCCGTCAGATCCTGGTGCTGTTCCAGACTGAAAACGCCTACGGCCGCACACACGAAACTTACGCAACAACGCTGACAATTGATGGTGTTGAGCGTGATGTAGACGTGCTGCGTGTCGGTAGAGTTTCATTAGTCTTCCAGACCAAAGACCGTAACCTCAGCGGCGCTTGGGATGCTCAGGCACGTCAGTGGGTAACACTGGATGCGGCTGAATATCGAAACGCTGTCCGTTCTGCAATCAACGTGTCAAGCGGCATGGTTGCACCTGAAATCATTGACCTACCAATTGTTGCGCCGGAGTTAGCACAGTGAAGAAAAACATAATTAAATTAGCAGGCATTTCCTTTACAGGGCTGTTCCTTGCCGTGTCAACACAGGCTTTTGCGCAGCAACCAGCAGCCAATCTTGGCGAGTTGCTCCGTAACGTTGAAGAAAATCGAGTACTGGAGTCTCAAGATGCCCGTGAACGCGAACAGCGTTTTCAGCAGCAGGTAGACCAGCAGCAGCAGATCTTGGAAGAGACCCGCACTGCTATTACTCAAGAAGAGGCTGAGAACGCTCGACTGGAAGGTGTGTTTGACGCCAACCGTCAACTGTTGACAGAGCGTCGCGCTCAGTTGCGTGAGGTTCGGGCTAACCTCAACGAGCTGTTAGGTACCATTCAGGGTGTAGCGGGCGACTTCCGCGGAGTTTTTGAGAACTCCCTAGTCAGTGCTCAATATCCAGGCCGTGATGAGTTCCTTGACAACTTTATCGCTCGTGTGTCCAGCGATACCGAGCAAGTTCGAGTAGATGAAATCGAGCGTTTCTGGTTCTACATGCAGCAGGAGCTGGTTGAATCAGGTCGTGTTGTCAAGTACGAAGGCATCGTGGGATTGCCATCCGGCGAACAAGAGACTCGCACGATTACTCGTATTGGTTCATTTAACGCCATCGCTAACGGTGACTATCTGTCATACACCGGCACGGTTGGTCACCTGCAAGTATTGCCACGCCAGCCCAACGCTGATGTTGTGGGTCGTGCTGCAGCACTGGAAAACGCACAATCAGGTATTCTCAGAGTGGGTATTGACCCAACAGGCGCCTTGGGTGGCAGCTTGATGGCTAACCTGATCAACTTCCCGACAGCAGCTGAGCAGGTTCGTGATAACTCAGGTGAAATCGGATTTGCGATTATCGGTCTGGGTATCATCGGTATTCTGGTTGGATTGTTCCGTTCTTTTGTACTGACACTGGTATCGGCCAAGGTGAGTGCGCAGGTCAAGTCAGGCAAGGCAAACAAGAACAACCCGCTGGGTCGTGTACTGTTGGTTGCTGAGTCCAATCCAAATGTGGATACAGATACTCTTGAGCTCAAACTCGGTGAGGCAATCCTTCAAGAAACTCCTGCGCTGGAGCGCATGCTAACAATCATCAAGATCATTTCCACCATTGCCCCCCTGATGGGTCTGTTGGGAACGGTAACCGGTATGATTCAAGTGTTCCAGCAGATCACTGTATATGGTGCCGGTGACCCGACAATCATGGCAGGTGGTATCTCCATGGCTTTGATGACAACCGTACTGGGTATTGTTGTAGCGATTCCTTGTATCCTCATGCACGCATGGGTCAAGAGTAAAAGCGACAACATCATCCATATTCTGGAAGAACAGGCTACCGGTATTATTGCCAAGAAATCCGAAGCCGCTTCGAGCAAGGCATAAGGGGGTTGCATGTACTTTGCACTGCTCGATGGATATGAAGCGATAACAGACTTTATGGCGAGGGGCGGAGACGTATTGTGGGTTATTGCAATACTGCTGCTTGTTAAATGGTCACTGATATTCGAGCGGATCTGGTACTTGCACTCCACTCACTCCAAAAGGGTTAAACAGACCCTTGCGGCGTGGGCGGGCAGGTCCGAGACCCGTTCCTGGCGCGCACATCAGATACGTAACATGATGATCTCTGAAGTGTCTCTGGATCTTAGGTCGACACTTCCGATCATTGAGGCGCTGGTAGTGGTGTGTCCTTTGCTCGGACTGTTGGGTACGGTGACAGGCATGATCGAGGTGTTCTTCGTAATGGCGCTGACGGGTGGTGGCGATGCGAAGTCGATGGCAGGTGGTGTCTCTAAGGCAACCATTCCGACCATGGCTGGCATGGTAGGCGCTCTGTCCGGCATTTTTGCCTACAACTGGCTCAGACATCGTGTTGACCGTGATCTGGCGCTACTTGAAGACAACATGGCCTAAGTCAACTTTACAGATTCCGAAAAGGCAAAATAATGAAAACAGGTTTAATGAGGAAACGCGAGGACGAAATGGCTGGGGAGATCGACCTGACCCCAATGCTTGATGTTGTCTTCATCCTGCTGATCTTCTTTATCGTCACCTCAGTGTTTGTCACAGAGGCCGGTATTGATGTATCCAAGCCGGAAGCATCGACTGCGGAAGCCCGATCCAAGGATTTGATACTTATTGCTATCAGTGATGATGGTCAGATCTGGATAGACGGTGAACAGCTTGATCCACGTTTTATACGATCTCGTTTTGAAAGAAGGCTTGCAGAAACCCCGAACGCGTCAGTTGTTATTCAGGGTGATCGTGCGGCGCAGAACGAGCATGTCATGACTATTCTTCAGGCGGCTCGCGATGCAAATATCGCTGCTGTCTCGATTTCAACGGAGAATTGACCATGGTTGCAATTCGTTGGGTTATTTCGCTTGGTTTGGCTGCTGCTGTTACTATCTCACTGTTCTACTTCATGCAGGCGTTGATTGCCACTGGTGGCGACATGGAAGAGCGGGTGAATGTTGTACGGATTGTAGACGCGACCATGCCTGAGATCGTGATGGAAGTAGTGCGCGAAGTTGAGCGCCCTGAAGAAATCGAGCAGATCGATCAGCCACCGCCCGAAGCGCCGGATCGTAATATCAACATGGACGGTGATAGCAATCTGAATATCAGTCGTGATGTTGTGAATGTCGATCTTGATTTAGATATTGGTGCTGCAGGTCTGGGTGCAACTGACGGTGAAATGCTGCCGCTGGTCAATATTCAACCAACCTACCCAACCCGTGCTGCTCAGCGTGGAATCGAAGGATGGGCTCAGGTATCGTTCACTGTGACTGAAACGGGCGGTGTACGTGATGTTATTGTGGTAGACGCTGAGCCAGCGGGTATGTTTGATCAGTCTTCAGTCCGTGCTGCAGAACGGTTCCGATTCCAGCCCCGTGTGGTGAATGGCCAACCGGTTGAAGTTCCAAATGTTCAGTACGTTTTCCGTTACCAGTTGGAGGAGTGATAAATGGCGACTTCATATTCGAAACTTAAAGGTTTGGTGATGGCAGGTATGATGGCAGCGTCTGCTGTTGTGCTTCAGGCGACTTTTTCTGAGCCCGTGCACGCACAGCAGGCTGCACAAGGTGAAGAGTCGGGTCAGCGGCAACCGCCACCGACACGCAGCTCTGACACATTGAGTGATCGTGTGTACCGTGCAATTGCGGAGATTCAAGCGCTGATGACACCTGAAGATCCCGCTGATCAGCCGGATCTTGTATCTGCGAAGACTGCGTTGGATGAACTAAACGAACGTTACGATACCTTGAACGATTTCGAGAAATCAACGTTGTTAAATTTCTACACCAACTATTATCTGGCAACAGATGATATTCCTAATGCCATGGCGACCTTTGAAAGGATTCTGGAAATTGTGAATCTTAGGGAAGATGCCCGTCTGCGAGCACTGTTATCGCTCGGGCAGCTCTATGCCTCAGAAGAGCGCTATGACGAAGCCGTGGCTACGTTGAATCAGTGGAGAGAGCTCTCTGTTGAAGAAAACGCGACTGTATTCCAGATCCTGGCCTTGGCGTACTACAACAAACAAGACTATCCGCAGGCAATACCCCATTTGATCAGTCACATGGACATGTTGCGTGCAGAGGGTCGCGAACTGGGCAAGAATATCTACGGTCTGCTCAACTTGATGTATATCGAACTCGAAGACTACGAGAACGCCCTTGAAGTGACTAGAACAATGGTCGGTTTGTTTGATGAAGCATCAGACTGGCGAAATTTGGCAGCAATCTATGGCTACCTGGAAGATGATGCCAAGAGAGTTCAAACCTTGGAGTTGACATACAGGAAAGGATATTTTGCAAGTGAAGGCGATTATCTGAATCTTGCTCAGTCCTTGGCAGGCGTTGATGCACCCGTACGTGGTATCAAAGTTCTCGAAGACGGCATTGAAAAAGCGGTTGTCGAAGAAAACGATGCCAATTTGCGTCGATTGACTCAGATGTACATTATGGCAAGTGAGTTTGTAGATGCTCTGGAGCCAGCTCAGCGCCTGACTGAATTGGCTAACGACGGTGAGTCATGGGATTATCTTGGCTATGTGTATCTGATGAATCGTGACTATGCCAATGCAGCAACTGCGATGCAGACAGCACTTGAACGTGGTGGTCTGGAGAATCGTGGTGAAGTTCAACTGTCTCTGGCACGCGCTTTGGTCGAGTTGGATCGCTTTGATGAAGCGTTGGCTGCTGCCGAAAGTGCTCGAGCTGCTGGTCAGAATAATGCTGCGCAGTTTGTCACATTTGTTCAAAGCTCCAAAGATCGACATGCGGCTTTGCAAACACGCAAAGAAGAATCGATTGCGTACTACCGTCCTCGATAGAGTATTCATGCTACCGGCTTGAAAAAGTTGGAGTATGTCCCCATAAAAGCCCGGTAACCGAAAGGTTCACCGGGTTTTTTTATGCTATTGCCAGAATAAATTTGCAGGGGTTACTTGTATGACGACAGAGATAAAAAGGGAAACAAGAGGATTTGAAACCGAGGCCAAGCAGTTGCTGCAGCTGATGATTCATTCACTTTACAGCAACAAGGAAGTATTCCTGCGTGAGTTGATTTCAAACGCATCTGATGCTGCTGATAAGCTACGATTTGAGTCCCTTTCAAAACCGGAACTATTTGAAAATGACGCAGATCTCAAGGTGTTGATCAGTTTTGACAAGGACGCCGGAACCATCTCGATCTCCGACAATGGTATCGGCATGTCCCGCGACGAGGTGATCAGTAATCTGGGCACTATCGCACGTTCAGGCACGGCGCAATTTCTGAATAATCTCAGTGGCGATCAGAAAAAAGATTCGCAGTTGATTGGACAGTTCGGTGTCGGCTTTTATTCGGCATTTATTGTTGCCTCCGAGGTGGAAGTGCTGACACGGAAGGCCGGTGTGGATGCTGCAGAAGCAGTGCATTGGATATCGCAGGGAGAATCAGACTACACCGTTGAAACTGTCGAAAAGATCAGCAGAGGAACCACTGTCATTCTTAAGCTCAGGCCAGAAAGTCTGGAGTTTGCGGATGCTTTCCGGCTGCGACAGATTGTCAAAAAGTATGCTGATCATATCGCCATACCGGTGTTGTTACCCAAACAGAATTTTTCAGCAGATACAGAAGAGGATGTGCCGGCTGTTGCGCCAGAGTTTGAGGCTGTTAACTCAGCCAAGGCGCTTTGGACGCGTCCCCGATCAGACGTCAAAGAAGATGAGTACATCGAGTTCTATAAACATATTTCTCATGACTATGAACAACCGCTTAACTGGAGCCACAACAAGGTTGAAGGCAAGCTTGAATACACCAGTCTTCTGTTTGTTCCGGGTCGTGCTCCCTTTGACTTGTGGAACCGGGATGGTGTTCGTGGTCTGAAACTCTACGTGCAACGGGTTTTTATCATGGATCAGGCGGAGCAGTTTCTTCCCCTGTATCTGCGTTTTATCAAGGGAGTTGTTGATTCTAACGATATCTCCTTGAACGTTTCGCGCGAAATTCTCCAAAAAGACCCGGCTGTTGACTCCATGCGCAGTGCATTAACCAAACGTGCGCTGGATATGCTTGGAAAGTTAAAGGCAGACGATAAAGACAAGTATAAAAAATTCTGGGCGGAGTTTGGCCAGGTACTTAAAGAGGGCCCTGGTGAGGATTTTTCCAATCGCGATACCATAGCCAAGTTATTGATGTTTGTCAGTACGCACGAGAACTGCCAAGGGCAGGATCAGGCCCTTGAAGACTATGTCTCAAGAATGCAGCCAGAACAAAACAAGATCTATTACCTGATTGCTGATTCGGCAAAAACCGCGCGCAATAGCCCGCATCTGGAAATTTTCCGCAAGAAAGGTATAGAAGTGTTGTTGTTGTCCGATCGTATTGATGAATGGCTGATGAGTCATCTGAATGAATTCGACGGCAAGTCGTTGCAGGACATCACCCGGGGAGAATTGGATCTTGGTGGTCTGGATGACGAAGCGGAGAAGGTTGAGCAGGAAAAGCGCGAGCAGGCAATGAAGCCGTTGCTTGATCGCGTTAAAGCCAGTCTTGGTGAGCGCATTAAAGAGGCGCGTGTCAGCCATCGCCTGACTGATTCCCCCGCGTGTCTCGCGCTTGATGAGGATGATATGGGGGCGCAAATGCGTCGAATCATGCAGGCGTCTGGTCAAAGTGTCCCTGAGACAAAGCCTGTCTTTGAACTCAATCCTGCACATCCGCTGATCAACAAACTGGAGCATGAGCCGGATGAGGATCGATTTGGTGATTTGATCTCTTTGTTATTTGATCAGGCAAGCCTGGCGGAAGGTCACGAGCTGGAAGATCCTGCACGGTTCAGCCGCCAGCTGAATAAACTGCTGCTTGAGCTATGTGACTGATATCCACATGCTACATACTGAGCCGCTGTTACATACGTTGCAGCGGCTCTATCCCCAGAAGATTCAAACCGTTTTTGAGTGTCACCGCAGTGAGTTTGGCTAGTGCAAGTCTGCTTGTGCGGACCTGACCTTCAGACTTAAGAATAGGGCAGCTCTCGTAGAATTTCATGAACAGGCCTGATAACTCATACAGGTACAAACACAGCTGATTTGGGTAGCAGTCTTCGCCAAGTAGTTGAACGAGTTCTGCAAATTGCAGAATTTTGACAGCCAGTGAACGCTCCTCGGATTGCTGCAATTGAATATGGTCGCCGGGATAGATGGATTCCTCCTCCAGACGACGTAGCACACTTTGAATACGTGCGTACGCATAAAGCAGGTAGGGTGCTGTGTTACCTTCAAATGACAGCATACTTGACCAGTCAAAAACATAATCACTGGTGCGATTTTTGGAGAGATCCGAATACTTCACGGATGCTATTCCCACGGTGTTGGCAATCAGTGCTTTTTCCGTATCGGACAAATCCGGATTCTTTTCTGTAACCAGATCCTGTGCCCTTGAGACAGCTTCTGCAAGCAGTTCGCGCAATTTAACGATATCGCCACTTCGTGTTTTGAAGGGTTTGCCATCCTCGCCCATCATGGTGCCGTAGGCGATATGCTCCAGTTTGCAGTTCTGTCGGACAAAACCGGCGGCTCTCGCAACAGCAAACACCTGCTGAAAATGCAGGCTCTGCCGAGCATCAACGACGTACAGGACCCGGTCAGCTCCGAGGTTGTCGGAGCGATAGCGTATAGCAGCAAGATCGGTGCTGGCATACAGGTATCCGCCATCACTCTTCTGGATAATCACAGGTAACGGACTACCATCTTTGCCTTTAAATTCGTCCAGGAAAACACATTGTGCACCATCGGATTCGGTAAGCAAACCTTTGTCATAAAGATCTTCAACTATAGTTGGTAACTCTTTGTTATAGAAGCTTTCTGCCCGCAGATCATTGCGCTTTAATCCAACGGATAGCAGGTTGTAGACTTCTTCACAGTGCTGCAAGGACTCCTCGATAAAGCGTTGCCAAGCGGCCATACAATCCGCATCACCCTGTTGAAGTTTAACAACGTAAGCGCGCGCCTGATCTGCAAAGCCTGTTTCTGTATCAAAGCGTTGTTTGGCTGCACGGTAAAAGCCTTCCAGATCTGCCAGATTATTGGAGAGCGCCCTGTCAGCACTGCTCAAGGAGTTCATGTGGGCGATCAGCATGCCAAACTGAGTACCCCAGTCGCCAACGTGATTCTGTCGTATGACGCAGTGTCCCAGCGCGTCCAGGATCCTGACAATTGAGTCTCCGATAATGGTGCCCCGCAAATGACCAACGTGCATTTCTTTGGCAAGATTGGGGCTGGAATAGTCGACCACAATGGTTTGTGTATTCTGGCTTGGCACAATCAGTGCACTGGGGTCTGATAGGCAAGCGCTGGCTTTTGCTGCCAGCAGGTCGTCACTCAGAAAGATATTGATAAAGCCTGGGCCGGCCACCTCTGCACGCGCAATCAGTTTATTGCCGCTCAATGCATTGATAACTTTTGTTGCCAGATCCCTTGGATTCTGGCGTAGTTGCCGTGCCACTGCCATCACTCCATTTGCTTGATAATCTCCAAACTCCGGCCTAGATGCATAGATGACCTGTCCTTTGGCTTCTTTTATGCCGCAAACCTTTACCAATGCGTCAGTGACAGTATTTTCGAGGGATTCTTTGATTGTCAGCATGGCAGCTCCAGGTGGAAAGCAAAAACTGCACGGATTTTACACCAATTGCCACGGTGCTGCCGGTATAGATGAGCGCGCAGTGCTATACTGCGCGCCAGTTTCACCAAGGTAGTCACATTATGAGCGGCCACACTCAGTCCTCGATCATGCCCGTGCAAACAGCCAATACGGGTGTGCAACTGCTCGATGTTACAGCACATTCTGATGGCCAGCGCCTGGATAATTTTCTGTTGTCCCGCCTGAAGGGTCTGCCGAAGTCACATTTGTACCGGTTAATCCGCAAAGGTGAAATCAGGGTAAACAAAAAGAGATGTAAACCGGATCAGCGGCTCAATGAGGCTGATGTTGTTCGAGTAGCGCCCCTAAGATTGGCAGAACAGGAAGCCTTGGTGGCCCCGAGCGCGGGCCTTGTGGAACGATTACAAGATGCCATTTTGTATGAGGATGAACATCTGCTTGTGCTTGATAAACCCTCGGGACTTGCTGTGCACGGTGGTTCTGGCATAAAGGCTGGGTTGATTGAAGCGCTCCGGTCTATGGCTGGCAGTGATGGTTATCGTGAGTTGGTGCATCGTCTTGATAAGGAGACGTCTGGTTGTCTTTTGGTAGCCAAGACTGGTAAGGCACTGAAATTTATTCAAAACGAAATGAAAGCAGGGCATGTAGAAAAAAAATACCTTGTGCTAGTTCATGGTCAATGGCCAAAACAGATCACCCGTGTTGACGCACCTTTGTTAAAACATCATCCCAGTGATGCTGAGAGTTATTCAACCATTGATGAAACAGGTAAGCCATCAATCACGTTGTTCGATTTAAAGAAGGTCTGGTCTGAGGCAAGTTTACTCGAAGCAACACTGATTACTGGACGGACACACCAGATCAGAGTGCATACTCAGTCTGCGGGGCATCCGGTGGTTGGGGATACGCGATATACCCACAATAAAGTTGGGTCGTTAAATGAATATCGGTTCTTATGCCTGCACTCATCCTCAATCAAGTTTACACATCCGGTAACTGGTTCCAGAAAAGAGTTTGCTGCGTCCATGCCTGCAACAATGCAATCGCTGATTGAAAAGCTGACACCCGCGAATCAATCGTAAGAACCCGAAAAATATGCGGAAAGCATTTATTTTTTTGACATCAAGGCTCTGTGCCCCTAGAATTGCGCGCCTATGACAGAGACCCCAATCCATCGTTCTTTACTTACGCAGACTCTGGATCCCCAAAAGGTATTCAGGCAGAGGATGCACTTAAAGGGTCAGTTGCCTGTCGCTTCATTACAGAGACTTTGTGAAAGTTTGCTTGATGAAGAAGGCACTGTTATCGCAGATTTGTTATTTGAAGTGGATACGGAGCGCAGGCCAAGGATTATCGGGAATGTGATCACGGATGTCAGTGTAGTTTGCCAGCGATGTCTGCAACCAATGTCGTTGCATGTTGAAGACAAAATTGATCTTGTCCTAGTGACCACAGACGCTCAATCAAAGGCGTTGCCTGACAGATTTGATCCGTGGATGTGTGGTGAAGATGAGTTGTTATCTCCCGCAGATATCATTGAAGAACAGTTGATCCTCGCTATGCCGATTGTGTCGATGCATGAGCGATGTGTGGATGTAAACAAATCCCAGGATTTGGCGATACAGAAACAAATTGAATCAGAGTCAGCTCGGAAGAATCCGTTTGCAGCCTTGGTCGGACTTAAATCAAGATCTGAAAAATAAATTTGATTTCAGTTATTTGTAGATTGAAATTTCAGCATTAATCGACAGGAGTACAAAGCATGGCCGTTCAACAGAACAAAAAATCCCGCGCTCGTCGCGACCAGCGCAGAAGTCATGATGCATTGACTGGTCCAACGTTGTCAGTTGACAAAACCACAGGTGAAGTTCATCGCCGCCATCACATTACTGCTGATGGTTTTTACAAGGGCAAAAAAGTTCTGAATCTTGGTGACGAATAAGTTTGACTGACACCCGGTGCATCGCCATTGATGTCATGGGGCGGGGTTCCGGCCCCGCAGTGACGATGCCGGCCTGCTTGTCTATTTTGCGCCGGCATGTTTCTGTCACATTCTTGCTAGTGGGTGATGAGTCTCTGATCAAGATTTACCTCAAGGGGTTATCGCGATCGGAGCTTTGCCGAATTCAAATTCTTCATACCTCTGTAGTATTTGCTGATACCTTGCGGCCGGATAACATCCTGCGAAGTGGCCGCGACTCGTCGCAATTTCTTGCTATTGAACAGGTACGATCCGAAACTGCACAAGCGTGCATCAGTGCCGGCAACACCGGCGCCCTAATGCTCGCATCCCGTCAACTTTTAAAAAATATCCAAGGTATTGAAAAGCCCGCTTTGATTGCCATGCTTCCAGGGTCGCGGGCAGGCGATTTTACCTATGTTCTTGATGTGGGGGCCAATATCGATACCACCACCTATCAGTTGATCCAATTCGCAATCATGGGTAGTGTGCTGGTCGGTGCCGTTTCTGGTAAACCACGCGTGCGCGTAGCTCTGCTGAATATCGGTTCTGAGGCTCATAAAGGGACGCCGGAAATTCGTCAGGCTTCAACATTACTTGCTGCTTGTAATGATTTTGACTACGTTGGTTTTGTTGAAGGGAATCAGATTTTTGATGGGATTGCTGATGTGATCGTATGTGACGGCTTTACCGGCAACATTACCATCAAGGCCAGCGCAGGCGCTGTAAAGGTCATCGAAAATCATATGCATCAGAGCATTCGTAGGCGATGGTACTACCGTGCATTCGGTTTTTGTATGAAACCATTTTTTCGAGATGTGTGTCGCGTGCTTAACCCATCAAAATATAATGGTGCCACTTTGATCGGGATTCAGGGGGGCATTGTAAAGAGCCATGGCAACTCTGACTGGGCAGGTTTTGAGCAGGCCATAGAGCATGCGTTCCAACAATTGGCATTTAATGTTCCTCAATTGATTACTGCACGGATGCATAAAACGGTCGGTGTAGCATAATTTTCCTGAAACAGGATGAGAGCTAGTTATGCAAAAATTTGGATTTGTATTTCCGGGTCAGGGTTCTCAGAAGACGGGCATGCTCAGCGAACTTGCATTGCTATATCCTGTGGTAGAGGAGACTTTTTCTGAGGCATCTGACGTGCTTGGTATGGACTTGTGGGACATCGTCCAGTCCAATCCCGATGGATTGCTGGACCAGACACACATTACTCAACCAGCACTGCTAGTCTCATCGATTGCGGTATGGCGGATCTGGGAGCAACAGCGTGGGCCGCTACCCGAAATGCTTGCAGGCCATAGTCTGGGAGAGTATTCCGCCCTGGTCTGCGCGGGGGTTCTAGGTCTTGGTGATGCGTTGCAACTTGTTCATCAGCGTGGCCTTTACATGCAGAAGGCCGTTCCTTTCGGCACGGGGGCAATGGCTGCCATAATCGGTATGGACGATCACAGAATAGATGATATCTGTAAGTCAGTTGCGGGAGATGGTGTGGTTTCAGCGGCGAACTTTAACTCGCCCGGTCAAACAGTGATAGCCGGCGACAAGCTTGCCGTTGAGCGCGCCATGTCAGCTTTGAAGGAGGCCGGCGCCAAAAGAGCCTTGCCTCTCAATGTCAGTGTGCCTTCTCACTGCGCATTGATGAAACCGGCCGCTGATCAGCTTGCTGCCGATCTCGCGTTGGTTGAGTTTAAACGACCATCGATCCCCGTTGTTCAGAACATTCATGGCCGTGCAACCAAAGAGCCAAGCGATATACGAGAGAATCTGCTTAAACAGTTATATATGCCCGTGCAATGGGTCGACAGCATTTATTGCATGCGCGACTTCGGCGTTGGCAAAATTGTAGAATGTGGCCCCGGTAAGGTGCTTTGTGGCTTGATCAAGCGTGTGCATCCAGAGATTGAGACCTTCAGCGCAGAGTCACCTGAGGCCCTTTCTGATGCCTTGTCCCACATCAGTAGTCGTGTTTGATACCAATAAAAAGATCTGTTAAATGACACTTTAATCAGGAGTTTGCTGACAATGAGCTTGAGCGGAAAAGTAGCGTTGGTGACAGGCGCAAGCAGAGGCATTGGTCGTGCGATAGCGTTGGAACTGGGGAAAATGGGTGCCACAGTAGCCGGTACCGCCACCAGTGAAGACGGCGCAAAAGCGATAACGGAATTATTTGCCAAATCTGCAATCAAAGGTTCAGGCTTTTGTCTGGATGTATGTTCTACGGAAGCGGTTGATTCAGTGTTGGCGCGTATTGAACAGGAATTTGGTGCTACACCGTTGATTCTGGTTAACAACGCTGGAATCACCCGCGATAATCTGTTGATGCGCATGAAGGCAGAGGAGTGGGAAAGTGTCATGAACACTAATCTGACATCCCTGTATCGAATCTGCCGCAGTTCAGTCAAGGCAATGACCAAGGCGCGGTGGGGGCGAATTATCAACATCAGTTCGGTTGTTGCCTCAAGCGGAAACCCGGGACAAACAAACTATGCAGCGTCCAAGGCTGCTGTTGAGGGATTTTCAAGGTCTCTGGCACGCGAAATCGGGTCGCGTGGCATTACAGTAAATGCGATAGCACCCGGATTTATTGATACGGATATGACTCGTGCGCTGACTGAAAAGCAGGTTGAAACCATGCTGTTACAAATCCCGCTAGCGAGATTTGGAAAACCTGAGGAAATCGGTGCGGTTGCGGGTTTTCTTGCATCAGATGCAGGAGCATACATAACTGGCGAAACGATACATGTTAATGGTGGCATGTACATGGCGTAAAACTTACATATTCGCGCGTAATTCTATCTAAAATGACGTGAGAAGTTGTTTTTAACATTTTGAAATATAAGTGTTTTTTATCGGTCAAGATATTTATTTTCCAGTTAAAGATTACAAGCGCAATAAAATACATGTAAACTTGCGTTTCAGATTAATCCGGTAGATCAAATAATAACCAATTAATCGGAATGTGTGACAAACATTGGTACTAGGAGCTAATAAAAGTTATGAGCAGCATTGAAGAACGAGTGAAAAAAATTGTCTGCGAGCAGCTTGGCGTTAAAGAAGAAGATGTAAAACTGTCGTCTTCATTCGTGGAAGATCTCGGCGCTGATTCTTTGGACACGGTTGAATTGGTCATGGCTCTGGAAGAAGAGTTTGAGACTGAAATTCCAGACGAAGACGCTGAAAAAATCACCACGGTACAGCTGGCCATAGACTACATTAACCAGCACCTGTAACAGCATTCCGTTTATAGGATTTTTACAAATAGAAGCTACTCCGGGCAATTACTTGGGGTAGCTTTTGTTTATTCTGTGGAGAGATGCGCGTTGAATGGCAGGCGAGTAGTCATAACCGGTCTGGGCATGGTTTCTCCATTGGGAAATGATGTCACGACGACGTGGAATGCCGTTAAAGAGGCTCAAAGCGGTATCAATATTCTAGAGCAGTTTGATACTTCTGCTTTCAGCACCCGCTTTGGCGGATCCATAAAGAATTTTGACAGTGAACCGTACATGCCGGCTAAAGATGCCAAGCGCATGGATGTGTTTATTCTGTATGGCGTAGCGGCAGGAGCCCAAGCCATGCAGGATGCCGGTCTCGATGGAGAAAACAGTTTTGATCCAGCCAGATTTGGTGCTGCTATAGGTTCAGGTATTGGCGGTATCACTGCCATTGAGATTAACTCCGAGCTCATCAGAGTCAGTGGGCCCAGAAAGGTCTCTCCATTTTTTGTTCCCGGCTCAATAATCAATATGCTGGGTGGAACACTCTCTATCCGATATAACTTGCAGGGGCCCAACATTGCGGTCACCACGGCATGTACCACCGGTACACATAACATTGGCCTCGCAGCCCAAATGATCGCGTCAGGCCAGGCTGACCTGATGCTGGCAGGTGGCGCCGAAATGGCAACGTCTCCGGTGGGACTCGGTGGTTTTTGCGCCGCCAGGGCACTTTCCACTCGTAATGACAATCCGCAAGCCGCCAGCCGACCCTTTGACAAAGACCGCGATGGTTTTGTACTCAGTGACGGTGCGGGAATTATGGTGCTGGAAGAGTACGAACATGCCCGTAAACGAGGCGCTCGAATTTATGCTGAACTCTCGGGCTTTGGCATGAGTGCAGATGCTTTTCATATAACATCGCCGTCAGAGAACGGCAGGGGTGCAGCCACGTGCATGCGCAATGCCCTGCACAGTGCGGGCATGAATCCTGAAGATATTCAATATATAAATGCACATGGCACCTCTACGCTCGCCGGAGACATCGCTGAAACCCAGGCGATCAAGTCGGTATTTGGCCAATATGCCGGAAACCTGCCGGTCAGTTCAACAAAATCGATGTTGGGGCATTTGCTCGGCGCAGCGGGCGCAGTTGAGGCCATCGTGTGTGTCATGTCACTTCACGATCAGGTGATTACGCCCACAATCAATCTGGATAATCCCGACCCGCAATGCGATCTTGATTATGTGCCAGGCATCAGCAGAAATGTCCGCCTTAATGCGGTTCTCAGCAACTCATTTGGTTTTGGCGGAACCAATGGTTCGTTGATTTTTAAACGGTTCGTTTGACGGAGGAGCCATGAGCCCGGCTCCGCAAACAGTGTCCGGTCAGAATTTCTCAGAGACTGTTTCCAGTCATGATCGCGGATTGCTTTACGGCGATGGGCTATTTGAAACGATCCGGTTCTTCTCAGGCCGACTTTTGCTCTGGGAGTCGCATAGGCAACGCCTGCTATCCGGTTGTGATGTCCTTGGTATCGATTTGGACCTCTATTACCTGGACAGCCTGATTCCCGAAATCATTGCCTCGGCACCATCTACTGACTGCATCCTTAAAGTGATTGTCACCAGGGGCACTGGTGGGCGCGGATACACGCCACCCTCACCAATCCGGCCCACAGTGTTATTTCAATGGCATGCGCCTGCCCCCGATATTGTCCGTAACTCAAAAAACGGTATTGATGTGATTGTTTGCCGTCATCCACTCTCGATAAACCCGGTTACAGCAGGCATCAAGCACCTTAACCGCCTGGATCAGGTGCTCGCCAGCCGTGAGTTATCGGACGCAGCTTCGCACGCACCCACTGTGCGCGAAGGGTTAATGCTGGACCTGGACTCTAACCTCATCGAAGGTACCCGCAGTAACGTATTTGTTGTTATTGAAAATCAGCTGTGTACGCCGGAGCTGACTCGTTGCGGCATTGATGGTGTGATGCGCAACCGGCTGATCGAGTTGTTTGCTTCTAATGGAGTTGAGGTCGTTGTCAGAACTATTCAGCATCATGAGCTGACACAAGGCTCTGAAGCATTTTTGTGCAACAGTGTTTTTGGAGTCTGGCCGATACTGAGGCTGATTGATGCTGGTGATCGAGAGCAACCGCATGAGTTTCGCGCCACAACCATGGCGCGGATGGCGCAGCAGTGGCTGAGTGATGATTTTCCCCTGTGAACAGGCTGACACACCATGCTGAATAAACCGGTCAGTTTTGTGCGTCGCAACGTATTCCGCTTGCTTCTGCTTGTGCTGATATCAATCATTCTTTGTGTATCGGTAGCTTATTACGCTGTTAAAAACTATCTTGAGACGCCGATTAGCCTGAATCAGCCAATGATCATCATGATAGAGCCTGGTCGATCGCTGACTCAGGTGACGCGTCGACTGGAACAAGAAGGCGTGCTCAGATGGCCGCGTATTCTGGTGCTGTGGGCGCGCTGGCAAGAGATCGACAGATCAATGCGCACCGGCGAATATGAGTTAACACCCGGACTAACACCGGTGACCTTATTGAGCCTTTTGATGTCCGGCCGCAATGTACAGTATCCGGTCACCTTGGTGGAGGGCTGGACTGCTCGTCAGGCGCTTGAGCATCTATGGGCGCAGGAAACCATTCGCGTGACCTTGCGTGACAAAACGGATGAAGAGCTATCAGTTCTGCTGCAGTCGCCATTTCCTGCACTTGAAGGAACTTTGTTTCCGGATACATACTTCTATACACGCGATACAACCGACGAAGCCATTCTTCTGCGCGCTCATCTTCAACTGCGTGAGGTTCTGGAAAGTGAATGGCATCAGCAAGCACAGAACCTACCTTACGATTCGCCTTGGCAGGCGTTGATCATGGCCTCAATCATTGAAAAGGAGTCAGGATATCAGGCAGAGAAGGCGGATATTGCGGGAGTGTTTGTCCGGCGCTTGCAGCAGGGCATCCGCCTGCAATCGGATCCAACCATAATCTACGGAATGGGCGATAGCTATTCGGGCAACATCCGCCGCTCTGACATTGAAACAACAACCCCTTGGAATACTTATCGCATTAATGGCTTACCTCCAACTCCGATCGCGCTGAGCGGCAGAGATTCAATCAGAGCCAGTCTTAATCCAAATCCTGGAACCGCCCTGTACTTTGTGTCGCGTGGCGATGG
>CAMBPO010000005.1 GCA_945869725.1 Klebsiella pneumoniae | reverse complement strand
ATCCGGCGCTTCGTTGCTGCCGATGTTAAACGACAACCCGTGCAGCACTACCGGGTAGTGTGCACGGATTTTATGCAGGATGGCGCGGGGACGCCCGCCAGGCGCCAGATAGTTCTCTGTGATCAGTTCAAACCAGTCTACCGCCGGCTGATGCTCCAGCACATAGTCATAGTGTTGACTGCGCAGTCCCAGCCCGAATCCGAGCATGCTCACACCTGATTAAAGGGATGACAGTGCGCTGCCACCCAGTTTTTCACACAATGCATTGGACAGCTCTTCACTGCCTGAGTACACACCCACAAAACCTATGCCGTGGCAGCTGTTTTTTCCCGCACAGGCGGCGTTGGAATTACCCTTGCAGGCGCTCAGGCCGGCGCAGGTGAACACATCGTTGCAGTAAGTTACGCTGACAGCGGTTTCTCCCAGCGTAAAGTCAGGCTTGGCGGTCAGGCTCGCGGCCTGTGTGCCACCCAGTACCTGGCACAGTGCTGCTGAAAAAGCACCGTTGCCGCTGGTGACTGCCACAAAACCAGCAGCGCTGCAGCTGTTGGCGCCAGCACTGGCATCGTTGCCAAAACCTTTGCAAGCGCTTTGCCCTTCGCCACTGACATTCTGGCAGACGCTAATCTTGATGGGGTCATCAGGGTTGGTCTGATTTACGTCGAGCTCTGCCATACCGGCGCCAGACATCAGCAATGCCGCTGCGGCGGTTGCCAGGCTAAATCCATCGGTTCGTTTCATGCGGATACTCTCCTGAGCGTTGATACTGTACTTTTAAGGGTGATGCCGGTTTGCCCATCTGACCGGATTAAGCTGAATTTTATTGTGTGCAAACCTGACTGAATGTGCGCTTAACAGTGCAGGTACCGTCATAAATGCTTTCATAAACGTTGTAACGGTATTACGCTTGCCATCGTTGGCTGGATTATCCCACCCTGCAGGCGCATTACAAGGCGCTGCGGCAATTTGTCACAACACGGGCGCAGACTAAACAAGCCTCCGGACGTCAGATTTTCTGCCTCAACAGATCGATTCTTGCGTGCAGCCGATCAATTCGCAGCCGCAGCGAATCCAGGCGAGTGTTGCTGTCATCTGTCTCCGCATGGGCTGGCAACAAACCAGACTCCTCCTGCAGATAATCACGCACATTCAACTGTAAGGACTGACCGGCGTTGCGGACAACGCCAGCACTGACATTGACGGCGTTTGTCAGCACCGACACACCACTGTCGCCCAGCAGCGGTTTAAGCATCGGTGCCAGCACATCATCCCAGCGCGTGCCGGAAGCAGTGAGTGTTTTGTGTATTGTCTGTATCAGATGAATATCGCCCGAGAGCACAATCTCGGGATGGTATAGCGCGGCCGCCGGATCGTTGCTGAAAAGCAGTGCCGCCAATGCGCGCGGACTGCCGGAGATGCAGGTGTCTGCATGGTCAGCGGAGTTACTGTGCACATGCAGTTTTTCGGGGGTAATGATCAGTGTCAATTGCCATGCAGATGCCCCGTCATCTGTGCCGTGACGGGTGCTGATTAATCTGAGACTTTTGCCTGCAGCCACCTTGTTGAGACTGCTCAGCAGATGGGGATCCCTGCGCAGCAGTCCATTGAGCCCGGTTTCGATAATCTGGCTCAGAGCGGCGGAAAACATTAGCGGTATCCCACGTGGATGGCGCTGATACCACCAATCAGGTTGTGATATTTGCAGTCGCGGAAGCCGGCATCCTGCATCATGGTCTTCAGCGTTTCTTGATCCGGGTGCATGCGGATCGACTCAACCAGATATTTGTAACTGTCAGCGTCACCGGTCACCACTTTGCCAGCCACCGGCCATAAGGTTGAAAAGGCGTCATAGGCCTTGCCGAGCACCGGATTGACTGGTTTGGAAAACTCCAGCACCAGCGCGCGGCCACCCGGTTTGAGTGTGCGGTACATCGAGCGCAGCGCCTTGTCTTTGTCGGTCACGTTACGCAGTCCGTAAGCAATCACGATGCAATCAAAGGTCTCATCTGCAAACGGCAAGGTTTCAGCATTGACCTGGGCAATCTGGACGTTGCCGGTAATACCCTTGTCAATAAGCCGATCGCGTCCAACCTTGAGCATGGAGTCATTGATATCGGCCAGAACAATCTGTCCCGTGCTGCCAACCAGCGGTGCAAAGCGCATAGAGAAATCGCCGGTACCGCCAGCCAGATCCAGCACGGTATGGCCGGGTCTTACGCCGCTCAGTTCAACCGTCAGGCGCTTGATAATGCGGTGAGTGCCGACTGAAATGAGGTCATTCATGACGTCATAACGATTGGCAACGGAATGAAACACCTGCCCGACGCGGCGGGTTTTTTCCGCAGGACTGACCTGCTCATAACCAAAATGGGTTTTTGACTCTGCACCCTGACTTTCTGAGTGCTGCCCGGAGTCTGGAGTGTTGCTCATAAGGCCGCCGCTTGCTGCCGGTTAAACCGGTATTGAGGTTTGAGAGATGTCATCCTGCGCTGTTCAGATGGGCCGCGCGGGGTCCACAATGTTAATGACTTGTGTACCTGCTGGCAACGCATCGCGGCTTTTGCCGGCAGCTTCCAGGCGGTTCAGGTAATCTTGCCAGACAGCCTGCTGTTGAGTTGCCAGCAGATAAAGATAATCCCAGCTGAAGATGCCTGAGTTGTGCCCGTCGTCAAAGTCCAGACGGACGGCATAGTTGCCCATGGCCTCTATGCCGCTGAGGCCGACGTGGCGTTTGCCGACCTGCAGTACAGCCTGGCCTTTGCCATGACCTTTGACGTCAGCCGACGGCGAATAAACGCGCAACAACTCGGCAGGCAGTTCAAACACCCGGCCATCGGCATAACTCAATTCCAGTAACGCACTTTTGCGTCGCAAACGGATGCCCGTGGGTTGCGGCGCAAGTGTTGCGGCTGATTGATTGGTGTCTGACATCAGAGAATGAACCTGCTCAGATCCTCATTGCGGGCCAGATCACCGAGTTGCTTCTCAACATACTCTGCATCAATGACCAGCTCTTTCTGATCGCCCACACCAAGATCAGATGCGCTGAACGACACTTCTTCCAGCAGGCGTTCCATCACCGTGTGCAGGCGGCGGGCGCCGATATTCTCAGTGCGCTCGTTGACCTCCCAGGCGGTTTTGGCCAGCGATTTGATGCCTTCAGCCGTAAAGCGGATGTGCATGTTTTCAGTGCTGAGCAGCGCTCGGTACTGTTCTGTAAGCGATGCATTGGGTTCAGTCAGGATGCGCTCAAAGTCTTCTGCAGTCAGTGCCTCGAGCTCAACGCGGATGGGCAGTCGTCCCTGCAGTTCAGGGATCAGATCCGAGGGTTTGGACAGGTGAAACGCTCCGGATGCAATAAACAGAATGTGGTCGGTTTTGACGCTGCCGTATTTGGTTGTCACCGTTGAGCCTTCGATCAATGGCAACAGGTCGCGCTGTACACCTTCGCGCGAGACGCCACTATGACCGGTCTGACCCCGTTCGGTAACCTTGTCTATTTCGTCGATAAACACAATGCCGGTTTGTTCGGTCGCTTCAATGGCGAGAGCCTTTAATTCGTCTTCATTGATAAGCTTGGACGCTTCCTCTTCTCTGAGCAGGCGCAGCGCCGCTTTGACGGGCATGCGACGGGTTTTTTTTCGCCCATGCTGCATGGAAGAGAACATGGACTTCAGTTGACTGGTCATTTCTTCAAGGCCGGGGGGCGCCATAATCTCTACACCGCCAAGACCTTCCGCAACACTGATTTCGATTTCTTTGTCATCTAGATCGCCTTCGCGCAGTTTTTTACGAAACATCTGGCGTGTGGCGGATTGAGGGTCGTTGCCTGACAGTTCGGCGGCGGCATTGGGTGCCCGTGGCGGTGGCGGCAACAGCGCATCAAGCACACGATCTTCAGCGGCTTCTTCGGCGCGGTGCTGGACTTTGCGAATCTGCTCGTCACGCAACATTTTGATGGCAATATCCACCAGGTCGCGAATGATAGATTCAACATCGCGGCCGACATAACCGACTTCCGTGAACTTGGTTGCCTCAACCTTGATAAACGGCGCATTGGCCAGTTTGGCGAGCCGGCGTGCGATTTCGGTTTTGCCCACGCCAGTCGGACCAATCATCAGAATATTTTTGGGGGTGATTTCCTGACGGATATCAGCCCCCAGTTGCATACGTCGCCAGCGGTTGCGCAATGCGATGGCAACGGCGCGTTTGGCAGCCTTTTGCCCCACAATATGTCGGTCAAGTTCTGAGGCGATTTCTCTGGGAGTCATCATGGTCATGCAAGTAGTCCTGAAAAATTGGGCGGCAACCGATTAGTATTCGAGTTCTTCAATAACGTGCTGGTGATTGGTATACACGCAGATGTCTGCGGCAATACCTAGGCTCTTGCCAACAATAGTGCGTGCGTCGAGATCGGTGTTGAAGTACAGAGCCCGCGCTGCAGACAATGCAAATGATCCGCCTGATCCGATTGCCATCAGGCCATCTTCGGGTTCGATGACATCGCCATTACCGGTAATGATCAGTGACGCATCCTTGTCAGCAACCACCAGCAGGGCCTCAAGGCGGCGCAATGAGCGCTCGGTACGCCAGAGCTTTGCAAGGGATACTGCGGAGCGCACCAGTTTACCCTGATGTTTTTCCAGCTGTTCTTCAAAGCGTTCAAACAAGGTGAATGCATCGGCTGTGCCACCGGCAAATCCTGCAAGAACCTGATCTTTGTAAAGGCGCCTGACTTTGCGGGCATTGCCCTTTAGCACGGTGTTGCCTTGTGACACCTGGCCGTCGCCGCCAATCACAATTTTATTGTTACGACGCACGGATAGTATGGTAGTACCGCGAAACTGCTCCAACGCGCTTCTCCTTGGAAAATGTGGGACTGAGTTATCTGCTGTCAGGGATATTGGGACTGCCAGCCTGTGTTCAAGGTTGGCTCGGGGTTATTCTCATACTGTCGATGCTGTTGCTGCGTAACACGCGTTCGGCCTGCAACATGTCATCACGAGAGTCATAAGGCCCTGCCTGCACCAAGTAGAGTATACGGCCGGGCAAGGTTTCCTCGTGGATGCGGGCATTGAGCCCAAGCCCCAACAATCTGTTGAGTTGAGTATTGGCTGTGGCCTGCTGTTGAAATGCGCCAGCTTGCAGCATAAAGGAAGGGCTGATGTCAGCCTCAGCAGATGCTTGCGCCGTTGCTTGCACAGGAACAGCAGGGACCACGGGAGCTCTGTTGCTGATTTCAAGCAAAGCAGCAGAGACCGGATCTGTCACATCAACGGGGATGGCCGCCGCTGTTTGCGTCTCGGTGTTGTCAGTAGCAGGGCTTGCCGCGCTGGTGTCATCCGTCACTACAGGACTGTTTTCAAGCGCGGTTTCAGTCTCAAACAGGGGGCTACTGTCAGTGCTGGCGACAGCAACCGCGGGATTGCGCAACACAGCCCCTTCAACGGGTGTCACATTGACCACCACTTCGTAATTAGGTAGCTCCTGATAAAACTCCAGTTGCAGACGTTGTGCTTCCCGTTGTTGCTCTTGGGTCAGTCCGCCTTCGCTGTCAGCGCTTGCAATGTCGGGTGTCTCGATCTCGCGACTGTCCGGCGCAACAACATGACCGGGTGCTGGTGGCAATGCCCCTGAGAGGTAAACCATCAGTGCGATAAACAACCCGACGGCAATTCCGGTAACCAGCCCCGTCAACAGTAATCCGAGGCTGGATGGCTGTGCTACCGCGGAAGGTTCAGCCAGTGGTGTGCGGGTGCGTCTTTTTGCGAAATCCTGTTCCATCTGGCGGTCTATCCTCAAAAAGGCTGTTGCTCAGTCAAGGGTGCAGATAATACACGCATCCGGGCTTTACATCATATCCTGTGGGTCAACATCTACCGACCAGCGCACGAGTCTTTGACTGCTCAGGCCTTCCAGTTGCAGACACAGGGTGCCCAGCAATTGCTGCAGGTCGTGCCGTTGATGGGCACGGACAAGCAATTGCTGGCGGAAACGATTGGCACGCTTTTCCATGGGCGCAGGCAACGGGCCGTTGATCATGATGGCCTGATGCGGAAGTTGTGAGGCACAGTGTTGTTCAATCAAGGCACGTGCTTTCATCAGAAATTCCATCGGCGCCTGACTGTTGATGGCTTCGGCACGTAAACAGGCCAGATAGGTAAAGGGCGGCATGCTGGTACTTTGCCGTTCCAGCATCAATTGATCGGCCAGCGCATGATAACCACGGTTAATCAGTAGCTGCAGGCTTTGATGCGTTGCATGCCGGGTTTGAATCAACACCTCGCCAGGCTTGTCAGCGCGCCCAGCCCGGCCGGCGACCTGTGTCAGCAGCTGCGCCATAAACTCCTGGCCGCGGAAGTCTGCGCTGAACAGTCCACTGTCAGCTTCAAGTGCGGCGACCAATGTCACATCTGGGAAGTGATGTCCTTTGGCCAGCATTTGTGTGCCCACCAAGATGCAGGGGCCACCATGTTGAACTTTGGCCAACAAACGTTCCAGTTCATCTTTTTTGCGAGTCACATCGCGGTCAATGCGGATGACATCCGTGTCCGGAAAACATTGTTGCAGGAAGGCTTCACTTCGTTCAGTGCCGACACCGACCGCCTGCATGGATTTACCGCCACAGTCAGGACAGTGACGAAAAATCGGATGCCGCCGTTCGCAGTGGTGACAGCACAGATGCGGGGGGTTTTTGTGGATGGTCAGACGTGCGTCGCAGAACGTGCACTCGGCAGTCCAGCCACAATCGCCGCACTGCTGAAGGGGAGCAAAACCACGACGATTGATAAACACCAATACTTGATTGCCATCACGGATGTGGCGCTGGATGTGATCCAGCAACAGTGCAGAAAACCCTTGTTGCATGTTTTGGGTGTGGGTATCAACCAGTACAAAGGCTGGTTTGTTTGCCACGCCGGCTCGCTCAGGCAGTTGCAAGCGGCTATAGCGCCCTGACGAGGCATTTAGCAGGCTCTCGAGGCTGGGCGTTGCAGAGCCCAGCACAATCGGGATCTGTTCTGCCGATGCGCGCATCACGGCCAGATCTCGTGCTGAATAACGGAAGCCATCCTGTTGCTTGAAGGAGCCATCGTGCTCTTCGTCAACAATAATCAGACCCGGTGCCAACATGGGTGTAAAGACGGCAGACCGCGTCCCGATAATAATGCCAGCCTGCGCTGATGACGCGGCCAGCCACGCATTTAAACGCTGCCTTGCTGTTAAACCGGAATGCAGGACTGCGATGGGTTCCCCAAATCGCTGCTGAAACCGGGCCAGTGTCTGAGGTGTCAGGCTGATTTCCGGCACCAGCACCAAGGCCTGTTTACCAAGCGCCCGCGCCCGGGCAATCGCTTGCAGATAGACTTCTGTTTTGCCGCTGCCGGTGACACCGTCGAGCAAAAAACCCTGGTATCGACCAAGGGCCCCGGTAATCTGGTCACAGGCAGCTTGTTGTGCAGAGTTAAGGAGTTGTTGTTGCTCTGCCGGGTAGGTGTGTCTGGTTTGCGATTGTTGGCTGTCGATGGCGCGAATTTTGATTTTGGCTGATGCAGTGCCACGCAGGCTCGCCGGCATCAGCGTGTGCAGCGCGTCACCAACAGGGTGCTGATAATATTTTGCCGCCCACACCCAAAGACTGAGCAAGTGCGCGGGAATCAGCGGTTCACTGTCCAGAATACTGATGACTGCCTTAAGTTTGTCAGTCTGCAATTCGGACTTTGAGTCCAGTTGCAGTACAACCGCAGTCAGCTCTCTGTTGCCAAAGGGCACGAGCACACGAATGCCGGGTTGAATGCCGGGATGTTCTGAGGCCAGTGCTGCTGGCAATAGATAATCGAAGCTGCGACGCAAAGGCGTAGGAACCGCAACACGGACGATGGCGAGCGAATCCGGCATGGCAGCATTTGAGTCAGACATGAATAAACAGGCGCAGGTCAACGAGCATGGGTCAGTGCGGTTCCGGCCGGATGTCATTTGATGGTCGGCGATTATAACTGGTTTTAGCCGGGCGAGGCTTCCATTATACTCCTGGTCAAACAACCACCGTTCAGAGGTGGCTGATCTTGCGTTAACAACAGGAGCTATCTTGAACAGCAACGATGCCCAGTCCGAGGTTTTGAAAGAGTTACTCTCGTTGCGGCAGCAGATTGACCGCCTTGACCATGCCTTGGTGCTGCTGTTGGCAAATCGTTTTGCGCTGACTCAAAAAGTGGGTGAGCTCAAGGCGAGTGCGGGTCTGAACTCTGTTGATCCCAAGCGGGAAGAGGAAAAGCTCTCCAGCATCCGCAAATTGTGTGAGGCGCATCAGCTGAACCCGGAGCTGCTGACGGATATTCTGGCGCAGATTATGCGGGAAACGGTGCGTAACCATGAACGCATCCGCGCGCAGGTAAACCAGCCCGGTTAAGCTCTCTTGCTTAGTCGCTATTGTCTGTTACAATGGCGCCCTTTTTTCAATAGCCACAAAAGGCCAATCCAATTCGGGATTGTCTGCAATGTGGTACTTGCTCAGGTATGGTGCGCGTCAGATTTCATTTGGTGGCGCGCGGCGATACCAGTAATTTACGAGGATATACCATGAAAGCCGATATTCATCCCAAGTATGTTGCTATCAAAGCTACCTGCAGTTGTGGCAACGTTATCAACACCCGTTCGACGCTAGGCCGAGACATGTTGGTCGATGTCTGTGCAGCTTGCCACCCTTTTTACACGGGCAAACAGAAGATTCTAGACAGCGCAGGCCGTATTGATCGCTTCAACAAGCGTTTTGGCAGCCGCATAGTCAAGTAAGTTGTCAGTACCCTGACCTGCTAAAAAAAGCCCCGGAAATCGGGGCTTTTTTGTGGGCGAAATTTTTTCAGAATATGATCTCGGTGGAGAGCGTGTTCTGATTATCCCGGTCCGGAGTTCGAGGTTGCTGCTGGTTGCGCAATTCTGCAGGCGCTGACTCGGCCATAAACACTTCAAACATGGTATCAGCCTGCCCTGGTCTGGCGATTTCGCCGGATTCTCGGTCGATCAGGCGGTCGACCAATCCGTCCGGGCGACTCATTGTATTTTCGGGTCGTCCTTCAAGTGCCTGTTTCATGTAGTCGATCCAGATAGGGACAGCAACCGTGGCGCCCTGCTCGGATTCGCCCAGCGCTTCAGGGGTATCAAAGCCGACAAACACGCTGGTGGAGATATCGCGATTAAAACCAGTAAACCACAGTTCCGCCGGTCCGTTGGTGGTTCCGGTTTTCCCCATCAGATCGCGTCGATCAATTTCCCTTGCGATACGTCGGCCACTGCCGGCCTCAACCACGCTGCGCAGCATGGTGTTGAGTATGTAGGCGACACGGGGATCGGTCACTGTTGCAGGCGCGGGCGTTTGTGCTTCAAAAACCACACCCTGCACCGTTTTAATCTTTTTGATCAGTGTGGGCTGGATCCGTTGTCCGCCATTGGCAATCATGGCGTAAGCACTGGCCATTTCGAGAGGTTGTACGTCCTGGCTACCCAGGGCAATGGTCAGGTCGTTGCGCGGAAAGTTCTCGGTACGGAATCCAAACCGGCCTGCAAAATCAAACACCTTTTCCCAGCCCAGTTGATCAAACAGGCGCACGGCCGGCACGTTCCTGGAATCTTTGATGGCGTTACGCAAGGTGATGGGGCCGACAAAATTGCGCTCGTAATTTTGTGGACGGTAGTCGCCGCGGGAAAACGGTGCATCGTTGATCAGCGATGCCGCGGTAAATCCGCTTTCAAGCGCAGTACCATACAAGAAAGGTTTGAAGCCCGAGCCTGGCGGCCGTGAAGCGATCGCCCGGTTTACCTGGCTGAAGCTAAAGTCGTATCCGCCCACCAGAGCCAGGATGTCGCCATTGTCCGGTGAGACTGAAACGATGGCACCTTGCAGTTCCGGTACTTGCCCAAGTTGCCATTCCCCGGCGCTACTTCTGCGCAGGCGCACAACATCTCCGGTGCGTGCAACGTCAGAGGCCTGTGTGGGCACTGGCCACGCATTATCGCGCGTTATAAAGGGCCTAGCCCATTCCAGTCCTGACCAGTTGACGGTCACGGTCGAGCCGTCTCGTAACATCACATCGATGGAACGATCATTGACTGAGCTGACGACGCCGGGAACATGATTTCCGTAATCTGGCCTGACGGCCAGTTCGCTCAACCAACGTTCGTGCCGGTCATCACCCGGCGTGGGCAATCTGGCCTCCGGCCCTCGATATCCGTGGCGCCGGTCGTAATAGTTTTCAAGACCATTCGTCAATGCTGATGTCGCAGCATTTTGCAGCCGGCTGTCAATGGAGGTGATGACTTCAATGCCGAGGCGATAGATATCTTCACCATACTGGGCATATAACTGCTGCCTAACCATTTCAGCCACGTAGGGGGCATTGACTTCAATGGTGCGCAGGTGACGGCTGGCATTAATCGGCTCCACCAGGCTCTGTGCAGATTGCTCACGCGTGATCATGCCTTGTGCCAGCATTTTGTTGATCACCACATCTCGGCGAACCCGCGCGCGTTCTGGATCGGTGATCGGATTGCAGACCGAAGGGCATGGCAACAGAGACACCATGGTCGCCATTTCAGCGATGGTCATCTGGTTAACTGTTTTGCCGTAGTAAACCGCCGCTGCTGAGCTAATGCCTTCAGCGCCTTGTCCAAAAAACACAAGATTCAGATACAGCGTGAGAATTTCTTCCTTGGTAAGTTCTTGCTGCAGCCTGAGTGCAAACGGTATTTCTTTGAGTTTGCGCGCGTACACGCTATCGCTGTCGAACGAGATATTGTTGGCGAGCTGCATGGTAATGGTGCTGCCACCGCCCAGATTAACGCCGCGGACAAACCCGTAAAAGCCACGAACCAAGCCGCGGAAATCAACACCTGGGTGCGAGTAAAAGCGCGCATCTTCACTGGCGATAACGGCGTTGACCATCATCGGAGGAATTTCCTCGTAGCTGATCGGATCGCGACGCACACCAATTTCTTCTATCAGCCGCAAATCAGCGGTCAAAATGCGTAGCGGCGTCTCCAGCTGCACCTGCCGGTAAGTCTCGGCAGAGGGCAATTGTGGGGACAGGTAAAGGTAGGCGGCTGATGCCACCATCAATATCCCGCTCAGGCAGAAGATGCCGAACCAGAACAGGAATTTGATGAATTTCGTCATGAGCATGCAGTCCTGCGGCGACGACCAGTTGTTTACAGTAGACCGCCAACTCCGGCGTGTGTTGTCAAGTGCATGATTATAGCCCTCATTTTGATGGATTGCCCCAGAAAATATTCCGGCAGAAGAGTGCTGTATGGACTACAAATCAGTTGTGTAACCATCATTACCTCAGACATGACCAGGGAAGGGCATGGCGATGTCACGCTGCAAAACACCCGTTATCGGAATTGATATAGGAAGCTATGCGATCAAACTTGCAGTGCTGCGTCGACGTCAGCATCGCTGGCTGCTGCTGTGCGGCAAGAGCGTGCCGGTGGCCGACAATCCTGGCAAAACGCTGGGCAGCATGCTGGGTTCGCTGCCATGCTGGTTGCGGCTGAGTCAGCCCAGGATAGTTCTGTCCATTCACTGCGCAGGTGTGATGTTCCGAAAAACAAAACTCCCGGCGACACTGGACCTGCAGCAGGTTGATCTGGCGCTCAGATTGGATCTTGAAAAGCACTTGCCGCAGGAAGACCAGCAAGGTCTGTTTATGGACTATTGCCCGGTAACCCTAGCAGACGGGGACTCTGACGCAGGACATCAGCTCACCAGGATGTGGCTGACCGCAGTTTGTACTGACGCGCTGATGCAGGAGTGTCTGCAGCCATTGCGAGCCGTTCGCCGGATGCCTGCGCAGGTTGCCATCGATGTGATGGTGATGGCCGCGGCAAGCTCCCCGCGGGCAGGAGAGCATCAGATGGCTCACCTGCTTGACGCTGACAACTCACTTCATCTCTACATTGATGCCGGCTTCAGTTCCGTTCGTCTTTGTGCCATGACTGCTGGTGTTCCTGGATACGTGCGCAGTTACCCGCTGTCGGGCGGACAGATGCGGGCTGATTGCTCGGGATTTCTGCTCATCATGCGCAGAGCCCTGCAACAGTATCGTATGTCAGAGATGCTCACTCAGCCGGCGCGGATTCTGTTGTATGGTGGAAGAGCGGCAACGTCCGGCCTGAGTGAGTTGATCAGGCAGTTCTTTGGCAGCAACCCCCAAAGCATAGACCCATTTACAGACTGGCCCGTTGATAACGCTTGTCTGAAATCAAAATCGGTACACCCGACAATACTGGCGCCTGCAATTGCGCTGGCAATGCAAGAGCCAATGATATGTCCATGAACTTATTGCCATGGCGACAGACTTTGTATAGCCAACGGCTGCGCCGGACATTACAAGCGCTAGCAGTGATACTTGCCTTAACTGCCCTCGCTGTGATTCTTACCCTGAAGGAATTTTTTACGGAGCATCGCCTAGCAGAGCAGCGCATAACGCTATTACAGCAGCAATTGTCGAGCGCTGCGGCCCGGCAGCAGTTTATGCAGCAGGCTTATGAGACGCGCCTGACAATTAATCAGAGGCTGCAGGCGCGACACACGTATTGGCAACAAAATGCCGACTGGCAGGCGCGAATGCAGGAATGGGGGCGGCTGGATAATGCAGTACGGATAAGCAAGGTGCAGTGGAATGGCCAGCAACTGCAACTGTCGGGAGAGTCTGATGATGCCAGCACCCTCCGGCATCTAAAACATCAGGCTCTGGCACAACAGGAAGACCACCAGATTGAGCTGGCCACAAACGGAAAGTACCAGTTTGTGATTTCGAAGCAGTTGTCATCAGAAGCGGACGGGCATCATGCAGATCGTTAATCACACAGTTTTTTCCCGAATTGGCCGATTGGGTCGGTCTGAGCGGATGCTGCTGATCGTGGTTTTTTTGGTGATCAATCTGCTGTCAGTGCTGTTGCTTTGGTACTCTCTGATGAAGTGGCTGCCAAGGGACAGGGAGGTGGCATTCGCCAAGTCGGTGGTGCAACTGCAGGATATCGAATTTTCGATTCAAGAGCTCAACACCAGTCAATTGGCGCTGTGGCGACAGAGTTTTGGTGCAGATATTGGAGAGCACATTGATAGCCGTAAACCGGAACTCAGTTATCTGCTTGACCTAATTCGCGCAATTGCCCGGTCAAATCATGTGCGTCTTCAGTACATTCGTCCCGGTGAGGTTGACGTCGATGGCGCTTTGGCCATTGACATCAGCGCGCATCTTTCAATGAGTGCGCTGGTGGACTTCTGGTCAGAAATCCGCCAGACCATTTATCACGCGCGCATGCAAGGTCTGAATCTGCAGGTGCTGGCTGATCATGCAGGATACGAGCTCTCCATGAGCATCAAGGTTGAGACAGGCTTGTATGTTGATGACGATTTCGTGTTCCAGCCGGATCTGGCGAGCCCGGGGGTAACATCAGCGTCTGGCGCAGTGCTTGTTGATCTTGCTCCTGGAAGGCAGGCAAAAGGCTTCATTCTCAGAGACAACGGCAACAGCCTTGTGTATCTGCGCACGGACAACGAGGGGCGGCTGCAACGTGTTTCGAACAGATAACTGTCTCTGCAGAGGCATACTGATATTGTGGCTGTCATTGATGCTGACGGTGTTGAGTGCCCGGGCTGACTCAGTGGCTGGTGATGGTTTGCTCACTTTCCATTTTGTCGACGTGCCCTTGGCAGAGGCATTGCAGATCATCGCTGATGAATTGGGACTGAATCTGGTGCTTTCAGGAGACACCAGCGGTGTGGTGAGTGTGCATGTTGAGCATTTGCCGGCTGAGCAAACACTGGATATGGTGCTGTTGGGGCGCGATCTGGCTTTCCGTCTGCGCGGTAACGTGCTCTCGGTTGCCAGCGCGGAGCAACTTGCCCGACAGGATGCCGAGATAGAACTTCGTCATCAGACACAGGAAACCCTGCAGACGCGCTACCTGCAGCTCAACTATGCAGACGCTCAGGCTGTGCTGCAGCTGTTAACCGTCGAAAATGCAGAATCCGCGACTGGATTGTTGTCCGCACGTGGTTCCGCGAGAGTTGATCAACGCACTAATACGTTGATCATGCGAGATAACAGCGCCAGTTTGCAGGCGATTGAAGAGTTGCTGACGGTCATCGATGTGCCGGTCAAGCAGGTATTGATCGAGGCGAGAATTGTCAGTGCCACGCTGGACAGTGGCCGTGAACTCGGCGTGCGTTGGGGGCTGATGGCCTCAACACAAAGCATTGAGCCGTCAGAGTTGGCCGGTGCTGACATCCTTAGTCTTACTGCAGATCATCAGCTCGCATCGTTGGCAAGGGTAACTGGCGCGGATGATCAACGGTTACTTGATCTGGAAATAGCCGCACTAGAGCGTGCCGGGGAGGCTGAGCTGATTGCCCGCCCGAGGGTCACCACACAGGATAATATGGCGGCGCTAATTCAATCAGGCGTTCGTATTCCCTATCAGGCTCAGGCGGGTGGTACAGCGGGAGGGTCGATAACCGAGTTTGTTGACGCAGTGCTGGCCCTGGATGTGACACCTTTGATCACGGCGGATGGTCGCATTATCATGCGACTGAATATCCGGCAGGACTCCGTCGCTTCGGGCAGCGGAGACGTTCCTGCCATCAATACCAATACCATCAGCACCAGTGTGTTGGTTAATAATGGCGAGACACTTGTGCTGGGCGGCATCTTTCGCGAAGAGTCTACAAGAGCCGACGCTGCGACACCCGGACTTGGCCGTTTGCCGGTGCTTGGTGGGTTGTTCAGGCGTAGCACAAATACGCAGCATCGCACTGAATTACTTATTTTTATAACACCTGAGATTATCTCCGAGAGCCCTGTTCAGGGGTTGACAATACTGCGTTGAAACGTCAAAGCAGACACTCGGATTCTGGTTTTATCTTGAGTTTTCTCGCGCATACAGGTTAGATTGCGCCCTTGAATTTGAGAGTGCCCTGATCGGGCGACGGCGGTTTTGGTCATGGTAACGCACAATAATGTATTTCTGATCGGTCCCATGGGGGTCGGGAAAAGTACCATTGGGCGCATGCTGGGATCTGCTCTGGGTAAGCCGTTCTTTGATTCTGATCGTGAGATTGAAGCGCTTACCGGTGCAGATATCCCGTGGATATTCGACGTTGAGGGCGAGGCAGGCTTTCGTATTCGTGAAGAGCGGATGATAGATATGTTAACTCAGCGCAGTGGCATTGTCATGGCGACAGGCGGAGGCGCTATTTTGTCTGCCGCAAGCCGCCATAATTTGCATGAACGCGGCACGGTTGTTTACCTGAAAGCTTCCCTGGCGCAGCAATTTGAACGCACAAGCAAAGACCGCAATCGACCGCTTTTGCAGACCGCTGACCCGCAGGCCAGAATCCGTGAGCTGATGAAAATCAGAGAACCTTTTTACATTGAAACGGCTCATATCACCATTGATACCAGTCGACGAGGCCCCCGTGCCGTGGTCGCCGAAATTCTGCATCATCTGACTGAGAAGCCAGATGCAGGCGATGACAACTGACAGAGTTTTCTGACCGGACACATGAACCATGCATACGCTGACAGTTGAACTTGCAGAGCGCAGTTACCCTATCTACATCGGGTCCGGGTTGCTGGGCCGCGATGACTTATTGCTGCCTCATATACGCGGTCAGCAAGTGCTGATTGTCAGCAACGATGTGGTTGCGCCTCTTTACCTTGACCGTCTCAAGGCTATGTTGCCAGGCAAGCACTGCGATGTGATTGTGCTGCCCGATGGAGAGCATACAAAAAACCTCGATACTCTGAATCTGATCTTTGATCAGCTGTTGCTGCACCGGCATGAGCGCGGCACAACTCTGATTGCGCTGGGCGGTGGTGTCACCGGGGATATGGCTGGATTTGCTGCGGCAATTTATCAGCGCGGTGTGGATTTTATTCAGATTCCGACAACATTATTGTCGCAGGTAGATTCATCGGTAGGTGGCAAAACCGGCGTCAATCACGCGCTAGGTAAAAACATGATTGGTGCTTTTTATCAGCCGCAGTGTGTGCTGGCAGACATTGACGTGCTGAACAGTTTACCAACACGGGAGTTGCAGGCCGGCTTGGCTGAAGTCATCAAGTACGGATTGCTCGGAAATTCGGCTTTTTTCTCCTGGCTTGAAGATAACATTGACGCGCTGATGGCCCGGGATGCCGACAAGATGGCGTATGCAGTGCGTATTTGCTGCGAGGAAAAAGCCCGCATTGTGGCGGCTGATGAAAGAGAAGGTGGGCTGCGCGCCTTGCTCAATCTTGGACATACCTTTGGTCACGCAATAGAAGCCGCCATGGGTTATGGCACGTGGTTACATGGTGAGGCGGTGGGCGCCGGAATGGTAATGGCGGCAGACCTGTCGCACCGAATCGGCTGGTTGAACGCCGTAGATGCCAGGCGTGCGCGCGCGTTGATCGCCAGGGCCGGTCTGCCTGTCGCGCCGCCATCGTCAATGACGGCTGATCAGTTTCTGAATTTGATGTCCGTGGACAAAAAAGTGCAGTCCGGGAAGATCCGGTTTGTTTTGCTGCGCAGTATCGGTAATGCGGTGCTGGAGTCCGGCATCGCGCCAGCATTGTTAGACGAAACCCTGACGGCTGGCAACACGCTGTGTCTTTGAGACTTATCAGGTCTTTGCCGGTCGATACCCGTTAAATGAGTAATTGTTTTGCAACCGCTAAGGAGCTGCCAGTGGCCGCACTAAAAAATGACAGATTCTTGAGAGCATTAACAGGACAGCCTGTGGATGTGACACCCGTATGGATGATGCGGCAGGCGGGACGTTATCTGCCTGAATACCGGGCAACCCGCAAATTAGCCGGTGATTTTATGAGCTTGTGTCAGTCGCCTGAGCTTGCCTGTGAAGTGACTTTGCAGCCGCTGCGTCGATACGCGATGGATGCTGCCATTTTGTTTTCGGATATTCTGACAATCCCGGATGCTATGGGACTGGGCCTCTATTTTTCAGAGGGAGAAGGCCCGCGCTTTCACAAAACCGTTCGCACAGCAGCCGATGTTGAGCAACTGCCAATCCCAGACATGGCGCGCGACCTGGGTTACGTCACTGATGCTGTTTCATTAATCAGGCGCGAGTTGAATGGATCAGTACCATTGATCGGCTTCTCAGGGAGTCCCTGGACGCTGGCAACTTACATGATTGAAGGCAGTGGCAGTAAGGATTTCCGACATGCCAAGGCATTTATGTACAACCAGCCGGAACAGATGCATCTGCTGCTTGATAAGCTAGCGCAATCAGTAACGGCCTATCTGAATGCACAGATCGCAGCTGGCGCTCAGGCTGTGCAGATATTTGATACCTGGGGTGGCATTCTGACAACACAGGCTTACCGTGAGTTTTCACTGGCCTACATGAAAAAAATAGTGGCCGGACTGACCCGCGAGTCTGAAGGCCGGAAGGTGCCCGTCATTTTATTCACAAAAAATGGCGGACTTTGGCTGCAGGACATCGCTGACAGCGGATGTGATTGTGTCGGTCTGGATTGGACCATCGAAATAGGACGGGCCCGCTCATTGATTGGGACCAAAGTCTCGCTGCAAGGCAATATGGACCCGTCGATTCTTTACTCAACACCTGACAGTATCCGTGCTGAAGTGCGAAGAATTCTTGCATCGTATGGTGCCGGCAATGGTCATGTGTTTAACCTGGGTCATGGCATCACGCCTGATGTTGATCCTGCAAATGTCAGCGCCTTTGTGGATGCGGTGCATGAGTATTCTGCTGAATACCATCGATGATCTGTATCGGCATAGCCCGCATCTGCGGGTTGTGCCACTGGCAGTCATTGCCCTTGGGTCCAATCTGTCAGGGCCAAATGGCAGCCCGCTAGATAACCTGAAAGCGGTATTGCCCGCTTTGCAATTGCTGTCTTCCTCCCCTTTGCTGGTCTCTGACACCGTTGTCACTGAACCGGTTGATTGCCCGCCCGGGAGTCCGCCATTTGCGAATGCAGTGGCTATTTTATGTCCCGAAAACGGCGTTTCTCCTGGCGAGTTACTGCTTGCTTTGCAGGGCATTGAAACCAGCTTTGGGCGTAGCCGGAAAGGAGTCCGTAATGAAGCGCGAATCATTGATTTGGACCTGATCAGTTTTGGTGAGCAAAGGATAGAATCGGAACGACTTATTTTGCCGCATCCCCGGGCGACGCAAAGGCTGTTTGTTCTGCAACCTTTGCTGCAGATTTGGCCTGATTTCATATTCCCGCGTGATTCACTATCTGTTCAAGAACATATCAGCATCCTTCAAAGGGGTGCTTGATCACATGCTTTAAGCATGTATACTGCTTGGCCCTGATACAAACTTTTAGGCATAGCATCACACTCATGACACGTGACAGAAAAAGCATAAGGCTCGGACGGCAATGCCTGTTTGCATTGTCTATTTGTGTGCTTCCTGTTTCAGTCCTCGCTGATACGGATTCTGTTGTTGCGGCAGACAGACCAGCGCAACAATCAGTCATTCGCAGCTTTGCAGACAATGCTGTGTCCACTGTTATGCAATTTGTTCGGCGCTCAGATGAGCCTGAGCCAGCCTCATTGAGTCCTGATTTGCGGCTAGAGGCTTTTCCTGCGCTGCAAGCCAGAGAAGATACTTTTGGTGTGCTGGATGTCAGTCTGGAACCTGTATTAATGAGCCGGGATCTGAGTGCTACTCCTGGCAAACAAGGCTTGGATTTGAGTTCGTCCTATGTCTGGGAGTCGCCGCGCTTTGGTCAATTGGTGCTTAGTACCAATACCAGTTATCTCTATAACACGGGGATTCCCTCGGTGGCTCGTGAGAACGCCGTGATCGGCGTGCTTGGTGAGGGCGCCGGATCTTCTATCACCCTGATGCCAGAGCGCGCAAGCAGTCTGACCTTGAGCTGGCAGATCGGTAATCACACCGCCACGGCAGTGACCAGTCATTCTGGCACACTTGATCAGTTGGGCTTATTGAATCTCGAAAATATGAATGCTGATGACCTGAGTGAACTGGTCGGTCAGATGACCACACTTGATCTTAGTTACGGTTATAACGTCAGAGCTGGGCGTCAGGGTAATGCATCTATCTCCTTGGGCGTGAGGAATATGCTTGACCAACGATTGCAGGCGCCGTCGGTTGTTCGCAAAAACAATATGTTTGAGCCGGCGGGCAGCGTTGCTTACGGCACTATCAAGTACCAGTTCTGAAAAACAGCCGAGTTGACGGCCTTAGTCAACAGGGTGTTTCATTTCTAAAACTCAAAATGCCCTAGGCACTCTCACTTCAGCAATGGCTAATGACTGCCAACATTCATCTAGCTTCCTTTATGGCTCCAGCTAATGAGTATGACCAATTTGCGCTAGGTAATTGATCCTATTTTCCGGCACTGCGGGATGCTTATGCTCTTTTGCGGCTGGCGGATTTCTGGTCAAAAGGAGTTGGCGCGTGCGACACACCAGACATCGATTCTTGCAGCACCATGCGATTTGAGGATGTCTGCCATGGCGCTCACTGTTGCAGTTGTGGTGACGACATCATCGATGATGGCGACATGCCGCTGACTGATTTGAGTAATCTGACTGCCAGCCTCAAACACTCTGCGCATGTTCTCGTGCCGCTCGGTGGCATTGAGGCCGCGTTGAGTGTGAGTGCTGGCACGTCTGTTACAGGCGTTCGACAACACAGGAATTGCAGTGCGCTTGGAGATGCTGTTGGCCAGCATGGCTGATTGATTAAACCCTCGCTTTCTCAGCCGGGCAGAATGTAAGGGGACAGGGAGCAGGAAATCAGGCGCGGCACACTCCTGTTCGGCATAGGACTGCCTGAACGAAGCGTGCAGCAGGTCCCCCAGGCAGCGAGCCTCATGAAAACCGGCATGTTCTTTAAATCGCTTTATCATGGTTGAAATTGGCGACTCGTAGGCAAAGACGGATGAGCAATAATCAAACGGGGGCGGCAGGTGTTGGCAATTCATACAGGTAAACTGAGAGTTATTATCATTGTTCAACCGCCTTCGGCTCAGTCCCTCTGCTCGCCACAAGCCGCAACGACTGCATGAAGGTGGCTGCCAAGGCAGATCAGCTTCGCACGCCTCACACAAAGCCAATGAACGGTTCACGGGAATTTTGCAGCACAGGCAGTGCTGCGCCGGTATAAAAACCGGGGCCGCCTTGCTGAAACAGGTTTTAAGTATTGTATAAAAATCGACCATTAGTAAATCAAAAATAGTGTATATGGTTGACAATGAGTGGTTGGATACAAGAGTGGCGCCCCTCTTAAACACACTTTAGTCGTTGGCCGGGATGGATTCCTCATATTCCTCTGGCCGGGCCAGGACTTTGTTATCGATCAAAACGGGCGCCTGTCCTGAGTACTGCAAGTATTGCCCGCAAAGCGGTCACTACAATACCGGTCAGAAGATGCTGGCATGAAAGTTTAGATCTGTTGAGTGGTTCAGCGAATCATTGGCACTAGAAGAACTGCTGGTGATGTGATGAGCCGGTATGACGATAACGGCGTACAAGCAGGGGCGCGTTTGATTGGCCATTGACGTTGACGTTGACGTTAACGTCAACTAAAGCTAATTTACGCGCGGACCTGCGGTAATACACCGCTGATAATTGTGATTGCTGTTTTTCAGCCGGAGTGTGACTGTGACTGTTTACAAAGCCCCTATCCGAGATATGAAGTTTGTATTGCACGAAGTATTGCAGGCAGAACACCTGCTATCTCAAATGCCGGGCACTCAAGAAGTAAACGCAGAGCTTATCGACTCTGTACTTGAGGAAGCCGGTAAGGTGGCTGAACACTTGTTGGCACCGCTGAACCGCCACGGTGATGAGCAAGGGTGTCAGTTTAATGGGGGTGTTGTAACCACGCCCGATGGTTTCAAACAGGCTTATGGGACCTTCTCGCAAGGAGGCTGGATTGGCCTGGCGGGTGACCCGGAATACGGCGGCCAGGGTATGCCCAAAACCCTAGCTGTCTGCTTTGAAGAAATGATGATGGCTGCCAACAGCTCTCTGGCACTGTATGCGGTGTTAAGCGCAGGCGCTTCCCTCGCGATCGCGCGTCATGCAAGTAATGAACTCAAGCAGGCCTACCTGCCAAAATTGTATGAAGGTACCTGGAGCGCAACCATGTGCCTTACCGAGGCTCATGCTGGAACCGATCTGGGCATGATCAAGTCCAAGGCCGTTCCCCAGGCTGATGGCAGTTACCTGCTGACCGGTACCAAAATTTTTATCACCGGTGGTGAGCATGACCTGACAGAAAACATTATTCACCTGGTGCTGGCAAAACTGCCAGATGCGCCTGCCGGGGCGCGAGGGATTTCTCTGTTTCTGGTGCCAAAATTTTTGCCAGATGTCAGTGGTGCGCCTGGTGCAAGAAATGCCGTCAGCTGTGGCTCCATTGAGCACAAAATGGGTATGAAAGGATCGGCTACCTGCGTGATGAATTTCGATGGAGCCAAAAGCTTTCTGGTAGGCGAGCTAAACAAAGGCCTGGCGTGTATGTTCACCATGATGAACTACGAGCGATTGACGATCGGTTTGCAGGGGCTGGGGCTGGGCGATGCGTCTTATCAGACCGCCTCTTCGTACGCACGGGATCGATTGCAGGGGCGAGCAGCCACCGGAGCGGTATCACCCGACAAACCCGCCGACTCACTGCTTGTGCACGCGGATGTCAGGCGTATGTTGCTGACCATGCGTGCTAACACTGAAGCGGCGCGTGCTCTAGCAGCCTATGTGGGTACCCAACTTGACATGGTGTACTTTCATCCGGATGAACAGGTGCGCTCACGCGCCGCTAAACTCGTCGCTTTATTGACTCCTATTGCCAAAGCGGCATTTACCGATCGTGGTTTTGAGGCATGTGTGCTGGGTCAACAAGTATTGGGTGGCCATGGGTACGTGCGCGAATGGGGCCAGGAGCAGCATGTACGCGATGCGCGTATTGCTCAGATATACGAAGGCACCAACGGTATACAGGCGCTGGATCTGATGGGCCGCAAGGTCGTTTTTGATCGCGAAGGTATGCTTGACGTGCTGGTAGAGGATGTCAGGTCTTTTATTGCCAGCGAAAAAGATGGCAGTGTGGCGGGATTTGTTTCAGTGCTGGATGAGGCCTTGCATGTTCTGTTGCAGACTACCACTTGTGTGCGTGACGCCAGCGCTGATAAGCCCAATGAAGTGGGCGCAGCGTCTGTTCCCTATCTTGATCTGATGACCCTGATTTTATACGGGTTTATGTGGGCAAGAATGGTCAGTGTAGCAAGGCGCTCACTGGATGCGGATGCAAACTCAGACGTTGATTTTTACCGCGCCAAGATTCATGTGGGTTGTTTTTATCTGGACAAGATGATGCCGCGATACAAGTCTGTAGCCGAGGAAATCCGCGCGGGCTGTGATGTTGTTATGGCGATGGACGCGGCGTTGTTCTGAGCAGCGCCCGTCTGCTCAAATCGACCACTCCACGTTGCTGGAAATAATCTGCTCAACTCGTCCTAGCTCCTCAGCTCGTTCTCCGATCACAGCCATGTTGCCGTCATCTGACGGCACAATGCGTCCTTGGAAACGGGAGTCGTTGACATCCAGGCTGCGCCCAAGCGGGGGTGAGCGCACCAGAATTACCGACACTGGTCCGTCTTTACCCATCGTCACCAGGTGCGCTCCACGCAGCGAGCCGCCAAGCCAACATACCTTCGCGAAAGTAATGATCAGGGTTTCATCGCCTGTCGGTTGCTGCAGGCTCACTCCGGCATCAGCGAGGACTGTTTCAACTTCAAACCATGAAATGGGTGTTGTGCTCTGTTCGTATCGGGGCGCTTCGTCATGAACGTGCTGCAGCATGGCGTCGTGAAGTGCCAGCTCAGAGGCACTAGGTCGGAATTGTAATGTGCTGACAACCAATCCAACGCTCACCAGCAGGCTTGCGGCAATTGCGTACGCTCGTTGGCTCAGCCATGAGCGGGTTTCAGCGGGCGGCAGTTCCAGTTTTTGCCGCAGTCTCACCGGGATGTCAATGTTCTGTGATGCTGCACGGATACTTTTATCCAGTTGCCTCAATTCATGAAGTAGACTCTGTCTGTCTTCCCGGCCTGACAGTGCATTCAGAAAATCAGGCTCTTCGTCAAACGGGTCGGTATGTGCCCGTGTGTGAAACTCCAGGTCATCCATTGTTGTGGGCCTCTGGCTTGTTATTAGCCTTGTTCACTGTTGTATTGTCTCGTTATGGTTTAACACAATTCTTCCTGTGCTTCATGACCGCTTTCATCGCCAACAGCGCCCGGATTCATGATTTCCTTGAGCTTGATTCTGGCCCGGAAAAGGCGTGTCATGACGGTGTTGTTATTAAGATCGAGAATCTCTGCAATTTCTTTCCCGCTAAAGCCGCCAACAACTTGCAGCATCAGCGGGTCTCGATATTCTTTCTCAAGCTGCATGATAGCCTTGTGCAATTCGGACAGTGTCTGGCGCTGATCGGGTTCGTTTCTGTCGTCTTCTTCGATGGAGACATCATCGATGTCAACCAGTTCTGGCCGGTATCGCTCATACATCCTGGCATTTTCGCGACGCAAGATAGTAAACAACCAGGCTTTGGCAGCGTCTTCACTTTGCAGGCTGTCAAACGAGCGCCAGGCTCTCAAGAAGGTTTCCTGAACCAGATCCTCAGCAATCGCAGGATTGCGCGTCAGCCAATATGCATAACGGAATACGTCCTGGTAGAAGTTATCTACCAGCGATTCGTAACGTTTCCTGCGATTATTACCCAGTATGAAGGGACGGTTGACCGGCGGCTCGCTCATTTTGTTTCGTAGTGATTCCTCGAGATTCCTGCTCAGCTTAGCGAACTCGCTTGCTGTTGGCCATGCAGTTTACACGTTATACTTCCCGTCATTGAATTCTGATCCGGATTTCTGAGCAAAGATGGCTGACAGTTTATGATTCGAATCGCAATCGCCGGGGTGGCCGGTCGTATGGGGCGCACGCTGGTGCAGGCTGTTGTTGACAAGGCAGATGTCGCCCGGATGCGCGCCGGAATTCTGTTGCCGGATGATCCGCAACTCGGCACTGATATCGGCTTGATTGCAGGTGTGGGTTTCCTGGACGTTAAGGCAAGTCACTCCTTATCCTCATGCCTTGAAGAGTTTGATGTGCTTATCGACTTTACTTCGCCCGATGCCACGCTCGGGCATATTGAGCAATGCGCCCAGGCTGGAAAAGCCATGGTCATTGGCACCACCGGATTCACGACTGAACAGAAACAGCGGATCAGCGAGGCTGCCCGGATTGTGCCCATTGTGTTTTCGCCAAACATGAGTGCCGGCGTCAATATCAGTCTGAAATTGCTGGAACTGGCAGCCAAGGCACTGGGAGATGAGGTTGATATCGAGATTGTTGAGGCGCACCACCGCCATAAGAAGGATGCCCCGTCGGGAACCGCGTTACGTATGGGGGAAGTGATTGCTGAAGCGTTGGGCCGAAACCTGGAAGATGTCGCGGTTTATGGTCGCGAGGGAATTTCTGAACAGCGGGATCGCAAGACCATAGGGTTTGCGACCATCCGAGGCGGCGATATCGTGGGCGATCATACGGTGATTTTTGCCGGTCAAGGCGAGCGACTGGAGATTACTCATAAAGCCAGTAGTCGAATGACCTTTGCAAGCGGTGCTGTTCGTGCAGCAATCTGGTTGGGTGGACGGCCTGCGGGTCTTTATTCGATTGCAGATGTGCTTGGATTGAATGACGTTGATAAAGTGTCTGTCTGATCAGCGCGTCTTACTCGTAGACACGTCGGGGGACGATCCCGTACAATTATCCCTCAGTATGATTACCACTGAGCACACAACGACGCAGCATTTTTAAAAAGCGGAATGAAACGAAGCTTTCATTCCGCTTTTTTTCGCCTGTCGTCTATCCGGGAGATAACATTGAATAATTCAGCAGTTCTCGCCCTGGAAGATGGAAGCATCTTCAGAGGCAAGGCCATCGGAGCTTTGGGATTATCCAGTGGAGAGGTTGTTTTTAATACGGCCATGACTGGTTATCAGGAAATTCTGACCGACCCCTCATACGCGCGCCAGATAGTCACGTTAACCTACCCCCACATCGGCAACACCGGCATCACATCGGAAGATAATGAGTCTGACCGGGTCTGGGCCTCCGGCCTGGTGATTCGCAATCTGTCCATGATAGTCAGCAACTGGCGTAGTGAAATGTCACTGGATTCGTTTCTCAAGGCACAAAATGTCGTCTCTATTGCAGAGATTGATACCCGACGGCTGACGCGCCATCTGCGCGACAGTGGTCCGCTTAACGGTTGCATTCTAAGCGGGGATCTGTTGGCAGAAAAAGGCGAACAGTATGCTCATGATCAGGCGCGCGCCTTCCCCGGCCTTAAGGGCATGGATCTGGCTAAAGAAGTATCTGTCAACAAGTCTTATGAGTGGAATGAAGGAGTGTGGCAGCACGGCATTGGTCACCCTCTGATGAAACACCAGAACCCCTTTCATGTGGTTGCCTACGATTACGGCGTAAAGCGCAATATCCTGCGAATGCTCGCACAGCGTAACTGCAAAGTAACCGTGGTACCTGCGCAGACTTCTGCCGCTGACGTGCTGGCATTAAAGCCGGATGGCGTGTTTTTGTCGAATGGCCCCGGTGACCCCGCGCCGTGTGACTACGCAATAACTGCGATCAGAGAAATTCTGCAAACCGACATTCCGGTATTTGGTATCTGCCTTGGATGTCAGTTGCTGGCGCTGGCGTGCGGCGCACAAACCATCAAGATGCGCCTGGGGCATCACGGAGCTAACCATCCGGTACAGAATCTGGATGACAATACGGTGCTGATCACTAGCCAGAACCATGGTTTTGCTGTTGATGAGGCCACGCTGCCAGTGAACTTGCGTGCAACACATCGCTCGCTGTTTGATGGTTCTCTGCAGGGGATCGAGCGAACGGACAAACCGGCCTTTGCTTTTCAGGGCCATCCTGAAGCGGCGCCGGGTCCGCACGATATTGCGCCCTTGTTTGATAAATTTGTTGATCTGATGCAAAAGCGTGCTCCGCGCTGAACAGCGTGCAGCAAACCCATACAGAGACACGGTTGAGTTATGCCTAAACGTACAGACATAAAAAGTATTCTGATCATTGGTGCCGGCCCTATTGTGATTGGACAGGCGTGTGAGTTTGACTACTCTGGTGCGCAGGCCTGCCAGGCCTTGAAGGAAGAGGGTTATCGCGTCATTCTCGTTAACTCAAACCCTGCTACAATCATGACAGATCCGGCCATGGCCGATGCAACCTATATTGAACCCATTACCTGGCAGATTGTCGAAAAGATCATCGAAAGAGAGCGTCCTGACGCTCTGTTGCCGACCATGGGTGGGCAGACGGCTCTGAATTGCGCGCTGGATCTGGAGCGAAATGGAGTGCTTGCCAAATACAATGTTGAAATGATCGGTGCCCGTGCTGAGTCAATCCACAAAGCAGAAAACCGTGAGTTGTTTGACCACGCCATGAAGGCAATAGGTTTGTCGACGCCGCGTCACGGTATCGCGCGCAACATGGAGCAAGCGTTTGCTGCGCTGGACGAAGTGGGTTTCCCCTGCATCATTCGCCCGTCATTCACCATGGGCGGCAGTGGTGGAGGTGTTGCTTACAATAAAGAAGAATTTGTTGAAATATGTACACGCGGTATGGAGCTTTCGCCTACCAAAGAATTGCTGATTGATGAGTCTCTGATCGGCTGGAAGGAATATGAAACCGAAGTGGTTCGCGATAAAAACGACAACTGCATTATTGTCTGTACTATCGAGAATTTTGACGCCATGGGAGTTCACACTGGCGATTCTATAACTGTTGCGCCTTCGCAGACTCTCACCGATAAGGAATACCAGATTCTTCGCAATGCCTCTATTGCGGTGCTTCGCGAAATTGGTGTGGAGACGGGCGGCTCTAACGTACAGTTTGGTATGTGCCCGAAAACTGGGCGTATTGTAGTGATAGAAATGAATCCCAGGGTTTCGCGATCCTCTGCGCTGGCGTCAAAGGCAACAGGCTTCCCGATTGCGCGCGTTGCGGCAAAACTGGCTTGCGGCTTCACGCTTGATGAGCTCAGCAATGAAATCACCGGTGGTGCCACGCCAGCCTCGTTTGAGCCGACTATTGATTACGTGGTCACCAAGATTCCGCGCTTCACGTTTGAGAAATTCCCCGAGGCCAGCGATCGCATCACTACACAAATGAAATCTGTGGGTGAGGTGATGGCTATCGGGCGCACTTTTCAGGAATCGCTGCAGAAGGCTTTGCGAGGACTTGAAGTGGGTATCAGTGGTCTGGATCCTGTGCTGGATACCGCGCTGAGCGACAGTATGGACAAGCTCCGCGGTGAGCTCAAAGATGCCGGCAGTGAACGGATAAGGTACATCGGTGATGCCTTTCGTCTGGGCTGGACCGTAGAGTCAGTTGCTGAACTGACCGGTGTTGATCCCTGGTTCCTGGTGCAGATCGAGGACATTATTCAGGATGAGCTAAGGGTTGCCAAGAACTCCCTAGAGAGTCTGGACAAGTCAGCTTTGTTCTCGCTCAAGCGCAAAGGTTTCGCAGACGCGCGTCTGGCGACGTTGCTGGGTGTGTCCGAACAACGTGTGCGCGAATATCGTCATTTACTAGGTGTGCGACCGGTGTACAAGCGCGTTGATACCTGTGCCGCTGAGTTTGTTTCAGCGACGGCATACATGTATTCCTGTTATGACGAGGAATGTGAATCCAGGCCCAGCGACCGCAAGAAGATTATGGTACTGGGAGGCGGTCCTAACCGAATTGGACAGGGTATAGAGTTTGACTATTGCTGTGTACATGCAGCTCTCGCGATGCGTGAAGATGGTTACGAAACCATCATGGTAAATTGCAACCCGGAAACTGTTTCGACCGACTACAACATATCGGATCGCCTGTATTTCGAGCCAGTGACGTTGGAGGATGTCCTGGAGATTGTTGCCGTTGAAAAACCTGCGGGTGTTATCGTGCAGTTCGGTGGACAGACACCACTCAATCTCGCAACCCGTCTGGAGCAGGCGGGTGTGCCGGTAATCGGCACCTCCCCGGATGCTATCGATCTGGCCGAGGACCGCGAACGCTTCCAGAAATTGATTCAGAAGCTGAACCTGAGACAGCCGCCCAATTGCATCGTCCGCAGTGTCGAGCAATGTATTAGCGAGGCTGAAAAAATTTCATACCCGTTGGTCGTGCGCCCGTCTTATGTGCTGGGTGGCAGGGCTATGGAGATCGTCTATAACGAGGAAGAGCTTAATCGTTATATGCGCACGGCCGTTAAAGTTGGTAACGACAGCCCAGTGCTGCTTGATTATTTCCTCAATGCGGCAATCGAAATCGACATCGACCTGGTCAGCGATGGCCAGCAGGTTGTAGTGGGTGCAATCATGCAACACATTGAACAGGCTGGTGTTCACTCCGGCGACTCGGCTTGTTCTTTGCCACCCTACAACTTGCCCGTTGCCGTGCAAGACCAAATCCGTGAACAGGTATCTAGCATGGCAATGGAGCTGGGGGTTATTGGGTTGATGAATACCCAGATGGCCTATCAGGATGGTCATTTGTATGTGATCGAGGTAAATCCGCGGGCATCACGAACGGTACCATTTGTTTCGAAGTGCATAGGCGTGTCATTGGCCAAAGTGGCTGCGCGTTGCATGGTTGGAAAATCGTTGGTTGAGCAAGGTTACACAAAAGAAATCATTCCTAAGACATTCGCAGTCAAGGAAGCGGTATTCCCGTTTAACAAGTTTCCGGGTGTTGACCCAATTCTTGGTCCGGAAATGAAGTCTACCGGAGAGGTGATGGGGGTTGGTGAAACATTTGCTGAAGCATTTGCCAAAGCGCAGATGGGGGCCGGAGAAGAAATCAGCAGCCATGGCACAGTATTTATAAGCGTGCGCGATGCTGATAAACCCAAGGTGACCAATATTGCGCGCAGCTTCCACGAGCTTGGGTTCAAGATGGTTGCGACAACTGGAACGGCGGCGATTATTGAGGCTGCAGGATTGCCGGTCAGTCGTGTCAACAAAGTCCTTGAGGGACGGCCTCATGTCGTCGACATGATCAAGAACAAGGAGATTCAGTTGATCGTCAATACTACCGAGGGAAAACAGGCGATTGCGGATTCGTCAGCCATACGTCGTTCCGCCCTGCGCCACGATGTGTTTTGTACGACCACTCTGGCCGGAGCGAGTGCGGTGTGCGAAGCACTAAAATGCGGTGACAATTTGAATGTCTATACGATACAGGAGCTACATGCTCGTTTACCAAAGAGCCACTGATTCCAAGAATGGTGGTTTGAGCTCAGACCGTAACCCAGCACTATAGACAAGCCTGGTCAAGTTACGCATCATGTGAATGAAACAATACAGTGCTGACAGGCTCTCCATGTGGGAGCCTCTTGGTGTTTTTTACTTTAAAAACAGGAAGATCCAGAGGATCTGTGAGAGAGACATGAGAAAAGTGCCGATGACCATGGGTGGTGCTGAAAGATTACGCGCTGAGCTCAATGAGTTAAAGACGGTCAAAAGACCGGCAATTATCCAGGCCATTGCTGAGGCGCGGGAACACGGAGATTTGCGCGAGAACGCTGAGTACCATGCGGCGCGCGAACAGCAAAGTTTCTGTGAGGGCCGCATTAAGGAGATTGAAGGTAAACTGGCTGATTCTGAAGTTATCGATATCTCTTCTTTCCCTGTCACTGGCAAAATCATTTTTGGTGCCACTGTAACCATGGAAAATCTTGATACCGAGGATGCGGTGAGATATCAGATAGTTGGCGAGGACGAAGCGGATGTTAAGGCTGGCAAAATTTCTGTAGGCTCTCCAATTGCGCGCGCGGTGATGGGTAAGGAAGTAGGTGATGAGGTTGTGGTCAAAGCGCCATCAGGTGATATTTATTATGAAGTCATCAAGGTTGAGCACTTGTAGCACAAATAAAGAAAAACGCCACCTGGCTTTTTAAAGGCCAGGCATGTTTTTGTTGCGCAGTATGTTGGAAAGTTTTGGGTCTGGCTGTCGCGCGGCTCGATAAAGAACAACTATGTTTCCAATGCTTTGTACTAATTCGGAGCGGGTCTGATCACAGATTTCAGCGGCAACTTCTTTTCGCAAGTCACGGTCGCCCACCACAATTTTCACCTTGATCAGCTCATGGCGTGCCAATGCCTGATCAATTTCCTTGTGCACAGTCTCGGAAACTCCTTTCTGTGCTACGGTTACGATAGGTTTAAGTTTGTGCGCTATTGCTCGTAATTGTCTGTTGTCTAGTGCTTGACTGCTCATAAGATGTCCGGCTAGATACCCATTTGGGGGTTTTAAATTTGGTGGCGGGTGATCTGACCGAACTGCTGCCAGAGTATAAGAAAGTAGATTTTTGGCATTGTACTCCAGCATGCAAGGTTCAACAAAGGCTGTCACAATCAGAGTGCCAGCGAATTGCTTTATCTTGGACAATAACAAGACCGATCTTGTAATATCTAAAAACAGCCCCCATATGCATCAAGGCGACTGAAATAATAGTCCGCCCCGGTTTTAGTTTCCTGACTGTTGAGACGTGGCAAATCAGGAAGTCAATGAAAGCTGAAAACTGACCTGAATAAAGTTTCCGGGGTAGTGAGGGAATGGCAAAGTAATTTGTAACGGTCTCATTAAGAGAAGGACGGCTTTAAAAGGCTGACGTCACCGCTACAATTCGCTTACGAATTTAATCAGAATTCGAACGGGTTTCGCCCGCGAATTCAACTCGGCAAAGGGAGATTAACCCTTGAATGACATGGCTAAAAATTTAATGCTCTGGATGGTTATTGCGGCAGTGTTGTTGACTGTTTTTAACAACATTAACCAGGAGCCCGTAACCTCGCAGGTCAATTACTCTGATTTTATCCGTGAAGTCAGGTCGGGGCAGGTGACTTCGGTGAATATTGCGGGTGTTACGGTAAATGGCGTGCGCTCTGACAATACCCGATTTAACACAACTATCCCGATGATTGGTGACGATCAGTTGATGGATGACCTGTTTAACAACGGAGTTGAAATACGAGCTTCAGAGCCTGAACGACAGAGTTTGTGGGCGCAATTGCTGGTTGCCAGTTTCCCGATTCTTATTATCATCGGTCTGTTTTTCTTTTTTATGCGGCAGATGCAGGGCGGAGGTGCAGGCGGCAAGGGCGGCCCGATGTCCTTCGGCAAGAGCAAAGCCAAGTTGCTCGGCGAAGATCAGATCAAGGTCACTTTTGCTGATGTGGCAGGTGTGGATGAAGCTAAAGAAGACGTTAAAGAATTGGTAGATTTTTTGCGAGAGCCGGATAAGTTTCAGCGTTTGGGAGGGCGTATACCCAGAGGGATTCTGATGGTTGGCCAGCCCGGAACAGGAAAGACCTTGCTGGCCAAGGCCATTGCCGGCGAAGCCAAAGTCCCGTTTTTCTCTATCTCAGGTTCTGATTTTGTCGAGATGTTTGTGGGCGTGGGAGCGTCACGTGTACGTGACATGTTTGATCAGGCCAAGAAACAGGCGCCCTGTATCATCTTTATTGACGAAATCGATGCAGTGGGGCGTCACCGTGGCTCAGGTATGGGTGGTGGTCACGATGAGCGAGAGCAAACACTAAACCAGTTGTTGGTCGAAATGGATGGTTTTGAAGTCAACGATGGCATAATTGTCATAGCTGCCACCAACCGACCTGATGTGCTTGATCCTGCGCTGCTGCGCCCTGGTCGGTTCGACCGACAGGTTGTTGTTGGGTTGCCAGATATTCGCGGTCGAGAACAAATTCTTAAAGTACACATGCGGAAAGTGCCGATTGCAGATAACGTTGACGCGAGTGTCATTGCCCGTGGTACACCCGGATTTTCCGGCGCAGACCTTGCTAACCTGGTAAATGAGGCCGCGCTGTTCGCAGCACGTGGTGGTCGTCGTTTGGTAACTATGGAGGAATTCGAAAAAGCTAAAGACAAAATCATGATGGGTACTGAACGCAAATCCATGGTGATGTCTGAAAAAGAGAAGACTAATACGGCTTATCATGAAGCCGGGCACGCCATTGTCGGCCGCCTAGTGCCAGAGCACGATCCAGTTTATAAGGTCAGTATTATTCCGCGCGGCCGCGCCTTGGGTGTGACCATGTTTTTGCCAGAAGAGGATCGCTACAGTATCAGTAAGCTGGCAATCATGAGTCAGATCAGCAGTCTGTATGGTGGGCGAATCGCTGAAGAAATGACTCTGGGCGTTGACGGAGTAACTACAGGTGCTTCCAATGATATTCAGCGCGCGACCGAAATGGCGCGTAACATGGTTACCAAGTGGGGTTTGTCTGAGAAACTCGGGCCCTTGATGTATGCGGAAAATGAGGGTGAGATTTTCCTTGGTCGATCTGCGGGCGGGGCGCCAAAGCACCACTCCGGAGAGACTGCAAAAGTGATTGATGAAGAAGTGAAGAGCATCATTGATTTTTGTTACAGCCGCGCCAGACGCATGCTGGAAGACAATCGAGACAAGCTCGAACTGATGAAAGATGCGCTGATGGAGTATGAAACCATCGATGCCGAGCAGATCAACGACATTATGTCTGGACGTAAACCGCGCCCGCCTGCTGACTGGTCAGACAGTAACAGTGGTTCGGGCTCTTCAAAAAGTGAAACGACCATTGCTGATGTAATGCACGACAAACCTATAGGTGGCCCCGCAAGCGAGCATTGATTGTCAGCTGGTTTGGATGCGGGAGCCTGTCAGTGTCCGATGTAGTAATAACATCAGTGTTCAGGCCAGCGGCGGGGCTTAAATTGCCCGATCGCTGGCTTGACTTAACGTTCCCCGTGGTCATGGGTATTCTTAACGTGACCCCTGACTCGTTTTCTGATGGCGGCGCATTAGCCGCAGCAGCTTCCCGTCGTTTCAAAATTTCCCTTGATAAAGCGTTGGCAGCTGCAGAGTCTATGGTGCTTGCAGGGGCTGATTTAATTGATGTTGGGGGTGAGTCAACCCGGCCAGGTGCTCCCCCTATCAGTGTCGACGAGGAGCTTAAACGTGTAATCCCCGTCATTTCTGCCATTCGTAAAAATTTTGATCTGCCAATTTCTGTAGATACCAGTTCGCCAGCAGTGATTGCCGCGGCCGCAAGTGCGGGCGCCAGCATGATTAACGACGTGCGTGCGCTCCAGATACCCGGTGCGTTGGAGGCTGTTGCCGCGACTAATTTGGCGGTCTGTCTCATGCACATGCAAGGGCAGCCTCAGTCGATGCAAGACGATCCCTACTATCAGGATGTCGTTGCAGAAGTATGCGAGTTCTTGTTTTCCCGGAAAGTATGTTCTGAAAGAGCTGGCATCAACAGTGACAGGATTTGTCTGGATCCCGGGTTTGGATTCGGGAAGACGCTGAGTCATAACTATCAAATTCTGGCGCGGCTTCACGAAATGCACGCTCTGGGTTCACCTTTATTGGTTGGAATATCGCGTAAGTCGATGATCGGGTCCGTCACCGGTGGCGCCCCGGCAGATCGTCTGGCGGGCAGCCTAGCTGCGGCCTTGCTGGCTGCAATTGCAGGAGCGCAGATTATTCGTGTCCATGATGTAAGGCATACCGTGGATGCATTAAAGGTGCTTTCAGCTACGAGAAGTGCTGGTCAGGCGGGCGCGTGAAGTGTTTATAATCTGTTCAATTAAGGAATTCAGAGGTTAAAAAAGTGGGATCTGGAAGCAAATCAGAAAAACAGTTTTTTGGTACTGATGGTATCCGCGGTCACGTGGGTGAGTATCCGATTACACCTGATTTTATGCTGAAGCTAGGCTGGGCTGCCGGAAAAGTGTTTGCAAAAACCGGTGGTCAGCGCAGCAAAATATTGATCGGTAAAGATACGCGTATTTCGGGTTATATGTTTGAGGCGGCTCTTGAAGCTGGTCTCGCATCAGCCGGTGTTGATATCAATATGCTCGGGCCAATGCCAACCCCAGCGATTGCATACTTGACCCGAACGTTTGGCGCTCAGGCTGGTATCGTAATCAGTGCGTCACATAACGCGTTTCCTGATAATGGCATCAAATTCTTTGACGGCGATGGTGCCAAGTTGCCAGACGAGACTGAGTTGGCAATAGAGGAGTATCTAAGCAAGGATCTAACCACAGTGAGTTCAGCTGACATCGGCAAAGTGTCGCGTATCACTGATGCTGCCGGCAGATACATTGAATACTGTAAACGCACAACTCCCGGAAATACGGTCTTGCGAGGCTTGAAGGTTGTTATTGATTGTGCGAATGGATCCACGTATCACATCGCTGGTAATGTTTTTTCAGAGCTCGGTGCCTCAGTGACGTCGATTGGGGTCTCTCCCAACGGACTAAATATCAACAAAGACTGCGGCTCTACTTCGCCAATGACTCTTGCCCGACATGTGCTTTCTGAGCAGGCGGATTTGGGGATCGCATTTGACGGGGATGGTGACAGAGTTATCATGATTGACCACCTTGGTAATGTGGTTGATGGGGATGAGTTGCTTTACATCATCGCGCGCGATCGTCGGCGTCGCCATTTGGCCTTCGGGGGAGTAGTCGGTACATTGATGAGCAATCTGGGCCTTGAATTGGGGCTGGAGGCGCTGGATGTTCCCTTTGTAAGGACAGATGTTGGTGATCGTTATGTGATGGAGATGCTGAAGAAAAAATCGTGGTTACTGGGAGGCGAGTCATCAGGACATATTGTTTGTCTGGATGTTGGCACCACCGGTGATGGTATTGTGTCTGCATTGCAGGTGTTGGCAGCAATGGTTCAAACAGACTCAAGCTTGTTTGATTTGCGTAGCAAGATGCGCAAAATGCCGCAGACTATGATCAATGTCCGTGTTTCCAACAAATCACTTGTTATGGACAGCGTGCCGGTCAAGCTGGCTGTCGGGGCTGCTGAAACAAAAATGGCGGGGCGTGGACGAGTGTTGTTGCGGCCTTCCGGAACGGAGCCTGTGGTTCGTGTAATGGTGGAAGGTGATGATCAAGTGTCGGTTGCAAAGCACGCGCAGGAAATCGCCGAGGTGGTAAAGTCTGTAAGCGACACAGTCTAAAAGTGTTCGCAAAAAAGTGCTGTTTTGCGGCGATCCCGAAGCTTGCTCTGTCTTGCAAGGCCGGATCAAAGTGGTTATAGTTGCGCCCCCGTGGAAGCTCGGTCTGCGCATCAGGACAATAGGGTGTGATTATGCGTCGAGCGCTGGTTGCCGCAAACTGGAAAATGCATGGGAACCGCGTCTTTGTAAAAGAATTGGTCTCCGGGTTAATGCCTGCATTGTCAGGTGGCGTGAATGGTGTCGACATCGTTGTTTGTCCGCCTTTTCCCTACCTGCAGATGGTTGATGCTCTGATAAGCGGTGTAGAGGTAGTGCTAGGCGCCCAGGATATCTCTACGCATGAATGTGGAGCCTACACGGGCGAAGTATCAGGCAGTATGCTGGCAGACTTTCGTGTTCGGTATGTCATTGTTGGCCACTCCGAGCGTCGTACATTGATGGCGGAAAGCGATCAGGTTGTAGCCGCAAAGTTTGAAGCCGCTCAGAGGGTGGGTTTGATTCCCGTGTTGTGTGTAGGTGAGACTCTGGACGAACGCGATCAGGGTATGGCTGAACAGGTTGTAAGCCGTCAGCTGGCAGCGATTGCAGATAGATGCGGGGTTTCCGGATTCAACAGAGCGGTTGTTGCATACGAGCCAGTATGGGCTATCGGAACCGGCCGTTCCGCCAGTGTGCAGCAGGCTCAAGATATGCACGCAGCGATACGCAGGTTGATAGCGCTGCAGGACGAGGAAACTGCGCAATCATTGCAGGTTATTTATGGTGGTAGCGTGAGCCCGGAGAATGCGCCGGAATTATTTGCGCAACCCGATATCGATGGCGGTCTTATAGGTGGTGCATCGTTGAATGCCGATCAATTTGTCCGTATATGTCAAAGTGTGAGTTAAAATATGGAAACGCTGATCGTTGTTGTGCACGTGATTGCCGCCATCTCAATTATTGCGTTGGTGTTGCTTCAGCAAGGCAAGGGCGCAGATGCCGGCGCGGCCTTTGGCAGTGGCGCATCCCAGACGGTCTTTGGCAGTTCTGGCAGTGGCAATTTTCTGACCCGCTCCACTACAATTGCGGCGGTAATATTTTTCGTTACCAGTCTGACGCTGGCTATTTATGCCAAGCAGTACAGCCTGGGTGGTGGTCTGGACAGCGGCGATCCGTTGGTGAGTCCGGAAGTTCTGAGAGAGATCGAGCAGTCGGACATTCCGCAGCTTGACGTCACCCCGACAACTTCTGATGTGCCTGCAGTTCCTGTTGTCGAGTCGCCAGTAAGTGGGGCTCCTATAGTCCCGTAATGGTATTTGCCGAAGTGGTGGAATTGGTAGACACGCTATCTTGAGGGGGTAGTGGCCATTGGTCGTGCGAGTTCAAGTCTCGCCTTCGGCACCAATTAGAGCGCAGTGATAGTACTCATGCCGGGGAAATCAAGTTAATTAATATCTTGACGCACTGCAGGGGCAGGGCTAAGATATCCGCCCTTAAACAGAAGCTTTGCCAGAAGCTGATGGCGCCAGAAGTGGCGTATTATACAGATTTCAAGCTTTATTGCGGGGTGGAGCAGTCTGGCAGCTCGTCGGGCTCATAACCCGAAGGTCGTAGGTTCAAATCCTGCCCCCGCTACCAAACCTGCGGTCGGGAGTTTATCCGGGTACCGCTCAAAAGCCCCTAGATGGGGCTTTTTATTACGGCTGATGCTTGCACGCAAGATCTCTCGGCAGGGTCGGGAAAGTTCGTCGGATTTGATTTATTCAAGGACAAGGCGCCGCCGCCGCAAGTTTTCCTTAGGGAGTTTGCGACGAGACAAGCAGTTTGTTTAAGCGGTGGGCCTAGGGCCCACTTTTTATTTGTGTTTTAAAAATCCGCATAGTTCAGGAAAGTGGTTAACGTGGTTGCAACAATAGATAACATCTCAGAGCTTTTCCGCCCTGCTGTCGCTGCGCTGGGCCTGGAGCTCTGGGGCATAGAGCACCTCGTGCGAGGCCATTCTTCATTGCTTCGCATCTATATTGATGGCCCGGATGGCATATCGATTGAGGACTGTGAGAAAGTCAGTCGGCAGGCAAGTGCGATCTTGGATGTTGAAGATCCTATTGCGGGTGAATATACGCTTGAGGTGTCCTCTCCAGGTTTTGACAGACCTTTGTTTGATTTCGAACAGTTTGGTCGTTTTTTGGGTGAGGTAGTTAACCTCAGATTGCGCACACCCCTTGATGGGCGTCGCAAATTTAAAGGTAAGTTGGAAAAAGCTGAAAGTGGTGTGCTTTCTATCACCGTGGACGGCATTGTGTATGACATTCCCTACCAGCAGGTAGACAAGGCGAACATCGCGGCCTGAGAAAGTTATACGGCAGTGTTCTGATGGAACAATGAACCCGTGTGTAAGGTGACATTATTATGATGAGTAAAGAAATTCTGATGGTTGCAGACGCGGTCTCCAATGAAAAGGGGGTAGCGCGCGAAGTAATATTTGAAGCCATTGAGTCGGCTCTGGCGACAGCAACCAAAAAATTGTTCGACGACGAAGAGGTCAATTGCCGCGTTGTTGTGAATCGCAAGTCAGGGCAGTACGAAACCTTCCGTCGCTGGGAGGTCGTTGCTGATGAAAATTTTGATGATCCTGCTCACCAACTGACACTGGATCAGGCTCAGGCGAAAAACCCGGATATCACCATTGGTGAAGTGTGGGAAGAAAAAATCGAAAACACTGAGTTTGGCCGTATTGCTGCGCAAACAGCAAAGCAGGTCATTGTGCAAAAAGTGCGTGAGGCTGAGCGAGACCTGGTGGTTGCCGAATATCGCGTCAAAATGGGCAAATTGGTCTCCGGCACAGTTAAAAAAGTTACCCGCGAGAGCATTCTTGTGGATCTTGGCGGCAATGCTGAAGCGATGCTGCCCAGAGACCAGATGATCCCCCGGGAAATGTTCCGTACCGGCGATCGTATCCGCGCCTTGCTGCTGGATGTGCGTCAGGAAGCACGCGGTCCTCAGTTGTTCCTGAGCCGAACAGCCTCGGGCATGCTGATTGAATTGTTCAAGATTGAAGTGCCGGAGATCGCAGACGGTATCATCGAGATTCGTGCAGCGGCGCGTGATCCGGGCTCAAGAGCAAAAATTGTAGTCAGTACCAATGACGGACGTATTGATCCGGTAGGTGCATGTGTTGGTATGCGCGGCTCACGCGTACAAGTAGTTTCAAATGAGCTGGCTAATGAGCGCATTGACATTATTCTTTGGAATGATAACCCAGCACAATTGGTGATAAACGCCATGGCTCCGGCTGAAGTAGCCTCTATTGTGGTGGACGAAGACAGCCACACCATGGATGTTGCCGTCGAAGAGGATAATCTGGCACAGGCGATTGGTCGCAGTGGTCAGAACGTGCGTCTGTCGGCTGAGCTGACAGGTTGGGCGATAAATGTAATGAGCGTAGAGGATGCCCTCAGCAAACAGCAGCAGGAGTCCAGCGGATTCATTTCAGTATTTATGGACAAGCTGGATATTGATGAGGATGTTGCCGAGTTGCTCGTCAGTGAAGGATTTACCTCGCTAGAAGAAGTCGCATATGTTCCGATAGATGAGTTGCTCAGTATTGATGGCTTTGATGAAGATATCGCCAAAGAACTGCGCGATCGTGCACGAGACGCCTTGCTCACTCAAGCAATTGCCTCAGAAGAAGGTTTGTCAGGTGCACAGCTGGAAGCTGACCTTCTGAATATGGAAGGTATGGATGACACGCTAGCGATGTCTCTGGCAGGTAAAGGAATCCTCAACATGGAAGACCTGGCAGAACAGTCAATTGATGATTTGATGGATATTGACGGCATGAGCGAAGAGCGCGCCGGCAAATTGATTATGACGGCTCGAGCGCCCTGGTTTGCGTAATACCCGGATTAAACAGATGGGCCGGGTGACAGCTAACCGGATCAGGCAGCAAGAGAAGACAGGAGTAGTTAAATGGCAGATGTAACAGTCGGTGAGTTCGCCAAAGCAATTGGCGTTACCGCGGAACGGCTACTGGCTCAGATAAAAGAGGCGGGTTTGCCGCATACGCGTGCAGAAGATCCGATTTCAAATGACGACAAGAATACCTTGTTGCAGTTTTTGCGTCGCAGCCATGGTGCGACGGAGGCTGTCGATGCTGCCCCTAAAAAAATCACCCTGAAACGCAAGACGGTTGAAACCTTAAAGACCTCCTCCGGTCAGGGTCGCGGCAAGACGGTCAGTGTTGAAGTGCGCAAGAAACGCACGTACGTCAAACGCAGTGAGTTAACACCGGAGCAGGCAGCCGGTGGCGAAGCTTCCGGTATTGAGGAGGAATTGCTCGAGCAGGCTACAGAGATTACTAATGGAGAGGCAGGTCCGCAACCCACTGAAGATTCAGGCGTAATTGACGCCGGCGGCCCTTTTGATTCAGCTCCTTTTGTCTCCCCGCCGTTATCACCAGAGCCAGTCAAAACTGAAGCTCCGGGGACGTCTGAATCTGCTCAAGCACTGTTAGCCCAAACCGCAGCGCTGGCCAGAGAAAAGCCCTCACTTTCTCAGACGGTTAGACCAAAAGTCACTGCCAAGCCTGTTCGCAAAGAAGAAGGCGACGAAAAGGACGAGGATAAAAAATCCAATTTCAGGAAAAAGGCGGCTGTTCCCAAGAAGGCCGTAAAACCGCGTATAGACGAATTTGTGCTTGAAGACGGTGAGTTCGATGAGGGTGGGCGCGGTCGACGCGGCGGTCCTCGCAAAAAGGCGCGCCTGAAACAGCATGGCTTCGAAAAACCAACTGAGTTTATAGTGCGTGAAATTGTTATTGGTGAGGCTAATGCCGTTGGTGATCTCGCCGCCAAAATGTCGGTCAAGTCTGCAGAGTTGATAAAAGCTTTGTTCAAAATGGGTGTGATGGCCACCATCAATCAGGCGCTTGATCAAGACATAGCTACCTTGCTGATAGAAGAGTTTGGCAACAAAGCCAAATTCGTATCAGCCGATGCGATTGAAGATACCCTATACGAGTCAATCGCCTACGCTGGTGGTAAAGAAGCAGTCAGTCGTGCGCCGGTAGTTACCGTCATGGGTCACGTAGACCATGGTAAAACCTCCCTGCTGGACTACATCCGTAAAGCCTCTGTGGCTGCGGGCGAAGCCGGCGGCATTACTCAGCACATTGGCGCGTATCACGTTGAAACTGATCACGGAATGGTGTGTTTCCTGGACACCCCGGGTCACGCGGCGTTCAGCGCTATGCGTTCACGCGGCGCAAAGGCGACGGATGTTATTATTCTGGTGGTTGCGGCGGATGACGGTGTTAAACCACAGACTGAAGAAGCCATCAATCATGCGCGCGCAGCAGGCGTTCCAATGGTCGTCGCGATCACCAAATGCGACAAGCCCAACATCGATCTTGATCGGGTCATGAATGAACTTGCTCAGCGCAATGTGATTTCTGAAGCGTGGGGGGGAGATACCCAGTTTGTGCAGGTATCTGCTCACGCCGGCACCGGCATTGATGAGTTGCTTGAAGCGATTTTGCTGCAGTCCGAAATGTTGGAATTAAAAGCGTTCAGCGATGCGCCTGGCAAAGGCGTTGTAATCGAGTCGCGTCTGGACAAAGGGCGTGGTCCAGTGGCATCAGTCCTGGTTCAGAACGGTACTCTGAATGTTGGCGATTACGTGCTGGCGGGCTATGAGTATGGCCGGGTAAGGGCGCTCATCGACGAGGCTGGCCGATCAGTCAAATCTGCTGGTCCATCTATTCCGGTGGAAGTGCTGGGTTTCACCGGCGTCCCGGAGGCAGGAGATGAATTTGTTGTGGTTGCTGATGAGAAACAGGCGCGCGAAGTGGCTGATTTCCGTCGTGAGCGTATTAAAGATAAAGCCGCTGCCATGCAGCAGGGCAACAAAATTGAAGCTATGTTTGCCGGTATCGGCAAAGCGGGCAAAGGTATTCTCAACGTCATCATCAAAGCTGATGTGCGTGGTTCCATGGAAGCTATTGTCGGCTCGCTGCATAAACTGGGTACCGATGAGGTGGAAGTGAATGTGGTTGCAGCAGGGGTGGGTGGTATATCCGAAACTGATGCGCATCTGGCCGCAACATCCAAAGCCATGATGATTGGCTTTAACGTGCGAGCAGACAAGACCGCCCGTGAAGTGGTTGAAAACGAAGGTGTCAACCTGCGTTATTACAACGTGATCTATGATGTGATTGACGATGTCAAAGCCATTCTTGGTGGCATGTTGTCCCCTGAGATACGTGAGGAAATACTCGGTATCGCTGAGGTGCGCGATGTGTTCAACTCGCCGAAATTTGGCCAGGTGGCAGGCTGCATGGTTGTTGAAGGCACTGTATACCGCAGCAGACCCATCCGTGTCCTTCGCGATCACGTGGTGATCTTCCAGGGAGAACTGGAATCTTTGCGCCGCTTTAAAGACGATGCCAGCGAAGTGCGCAATGGCATGGAGTGTGGTATCGGCGTGAAAAACTATAATGATGTGAAGGTTGGCGACAAAATCGAGGTTTATCAGACCATTCAGGTGGCTCGTACGCTGCAATGAGCTGTAAACAATGAGTCGTAAACTATGAGTAACAAAGTGTCACCTCGTGTTCAGCGTGTGGCGGATCAGATACAGCGACTGCTTGCTGATCTGATCCGGCGCGAGATCCGCGATCCGCGAGTGGGAATGGTGTCAGTGACTGGCGTGGACGTGAGCCGCGACTTTGCGCATGCCAACGTACACATCACCATCATGGGGCGGCATGGCGATGATTTTGGTGCCGGGCAGGCTTTAAAAGACATGGGTGAGCTTGATCGGAAAGAAATCAAGGACAGTCTGGCAGCGTTAAATAAGGCAGCAGGGTATCTTCGCAGTCTGCTTGGCAAGGAAATGAGCCTGCGGGTGATTCCCGCACTGCAGTTTCATTATGACGACAGTGTTGCGCGAGGTCGGTACCTGTCATCGCTGATAGACAAAGCGATTGCTGAAGACAGTACTCACGAACACCATGATGAGACCGACTCCGATAAGAAACCGGAGCTGAGCCGGAACGGGGACGCATAGTTTGAGTTCCGGCAGAAAACAGAAGGGCCGTCCGATCAACGGTATTCTGTTATTGGATAAACCGCAGGGTATGAGTTCAAACGCATGCCTGCAACAAGCCAAGCATCTGTTTCAGGTGGCAAAGGCTGGTCACACCGGGGCATTGGATCCGCTTGCTACTGGAGTGTTGCCTCTGTGTTTTGGCGAAGCGACTAAGGTGTCGCAGTTTTTGCTGGAAGCGGATAAAGGTTATTTAACCCGGATTCGTCTGGGTGAACGAACTGATACCGCGGATGCCGAGGGGACTGTGATCAGTGTCCGGTCCGCTGGCGCTATCACACGAAACATCGTGCTTGACGCCCTGTCACAATTTCGTGGTGTGATACTTCAGTGCCCGCCCATGTACTCTGCACTGAAGTACAAGGGTCAGCCGCTGTACAAACTGGCTCGCGCAGGGCTGGAAGTGGAACGCAAACTCAGGCAGGTAACCGTCAGCGATCTGATACTGCATGATTTTGAAAACACGCCAGAAGGCACAGAGCTGTCTCTGGAAATTCGTTGCAGCAAAGGTACCTATGTGCGTACTATAGCCGACGATCTGGGGGAGGCATTAGGCTGCGGTGGCCATGTGCGTGAGTTGCGGCGCTTACAGGCCGGTGTTTTCCGGATCGAAGACTGCATTACACCCGCTGCATTACAAGCCAGTTTTGCCGAAGGTGGACTGGACGCACTGGATATTTTGTTACGGCCGGCAGATCAGGCGATAGACCACTTGCCCTGCGTCAGCCTGAGCTCAGATCAGGCGCTATGTGTCAGGCGAGGGCAGGCCGTACTGGTGCAACCGGTACCTGCAGGTGAGTTGGTCAGACTTTACGATAATGAAGAATTTATCGGCATTGGCAGCATGCTCGACGATGGTCGTGTGGCGCCGCGCCGGTTGATGAGGGAGCAAGCCAGGTAACTGTCAATATGCACGGTTACGCTGGGTGACAGGACGTTATCAACTTTATATGCATATTAATCAGGAGTTTTAAGAAATGGCGTTAACAACCGAACAGAAACAAGCAATCGTAGAAGCGTACGGCCGCGGCCAGAACGATACTGGCTCACCAGAAGTGCAGGTTGCACTGCTGACCGAAAACATTAATCTGCTGCAGGGTCACTTTCGTGAACACACCCACGATCACCACTCACGTCGTGGTTTGATCCGCATGGTTAACAGCCGTCGCAAGCTGCTCGATTATCTGAAGCGCAAAGATGCTGATCGTTATGCTGAACTGATCAAGCGTCTGGGCCTGCGTCGCTAAGACGCACACCGATTTCAAGGCGATGAGAAAGTGAGAAGAGACTCTTGGTAAAAGGGATGTTGCTGCAATGCTGCCCGGGTCTCATAAAAAACAGGATGAATGTATGTTTAATATTGTTAGAAAGACCTTTCAGTACGGTGCCGATACGGTAGTACTGGAAACCGGCAAAATTGCACGACAAGCGACTGGCGCAATTGTGATCACCATGGGTGGTACTCAAGTGCTGGCAACTGTTGTTGGCAAGAAGTCTGCAGCCCCGGGTGCAGACTTTTTTCCGTTGACAGTTAACTACCAAGAGAAAACCTATGCCGCGGGCAAGATCCCCGGTGGTTTCTTCAAACGAGAAGGTCGTCCGACTGAGAAGGAGACTCTGGTTTCCCGTCTTATCGATCGCCCTCTGCGCCCGCTGTTCCCAAAAGGGTTCAAGAATGAAGTGCAGGTAGTCTGTACTGTTATTTCTGCGAGCAAAGATGAAGATCCGGATATCGCGTCCATGATTGGTGCGTCAGCTGCGCTGGCCATTTCCGGCATCCCGTTTGCCAGCCCGATTGGTGCCGCTCGTGTTGGTTACGATGCGGTAAATGGGTATGTGCTGAACCCGCGTGTCAGTGAGCTGGCCAGTTCAGCGCTGGACATGGTGGTTGCAGGTACTGACTCAGCGGTGCTGATGGTTGAATCCGAAGCTAAAGAGCTGACAGAAGATCAGATGCTGGGTGCAGTGTTATTTGCACATGAATCCATGCAGGTAGTGATCAAAGCAATTAACGAACTCAAGGCTGAAGCCGGCAAAGCAGTTTGGGAATGGCATCCCGAGCCTGTTAATGAGACGCTGCGTGCCGGTCTGGCAATGGCTTTCTCCGACAGTATCGGCAATGCCTACCAAGTGTCAGATAAAATGCAGCGTTATGATGCATTAAGCGTTCTGCTTGAGCAGGCTGTTGCTCAGTTTGCCAACGCTGAACACGGTGTCAGCGCTGATGAAGTGAAAAATGTGTTTGCATCCATCGAGAAGAAGGTGGTGCGTAACCGTATTATTGACGGCGCACCCCGGATTGACGGTCGGGACACTCGCACAGTGCGTCCTATTTCTATCGAAATTGGTGTATTACCCAAAGCGCATGGTTCAGCCTTGTTCACACGTGGCGAAACTCAGGCGTTGGTTGTTACAACACTCGGTGCGATTCGTGATGCACAGGTGATTGAAGGACTGGAAGGCTCGAAAAAAGAAGCCTTTATGTTCCATTACAACTTCCCCCCCTTCTCAGTGGGCGAAACCGGTTTTATGTCCGGCCCCAAGCGTCGCGAGATTGGTCACGGTAAACTGGCCAAGCGTGGTGTACAGGCAGTGATGCCAAACGAAGACGCATTTCCATATGCCATTCGTGTTGTGTCCGAGATCACTGAATCCAATGGCTCCAGCTCGATGGCATCGGTATGCGGCAGCTCGCTGGCTCTGATGGATGCAGGGGTTCCGTTGTCAGCACCGGTGGCGGGTATTGCCATGGGCCTCATCAAGGAAGGTGACCGCTTCTCTGTCATCACTGATATTCTGGGTGACGAAGACCACCTCGGCGACATGGACTTCAAAGTAGCGGGAACCGCCAAAGGCGTCACCGCACTGCAGATGGACATCAAGATTCAGGGTATCAACGAAGAGATCATGGAGACTGCGCTGGTTCAGGCTCTTGAAGCTCGTCTGCATATCCTTGGCGAAATGAAAAAAGTGCTGGCTGTGGCGCGACCGACAGTCAATGAAAATGCACCGTCCATGGCGACCATGAAAGTTGATCCTGACAAAATCCGCGAAGTCATTGGTAAAGGCGGTTCAACAATACGCTCTATTACTGAAGAAAGCGGCGCGTCCATTGACATTGATGATGATGGCAACATTCGCATATACGGCGAAGATAAAGACTCACGTGACAAAGCAATTGAACTGATCCAGCGTATTACAGCCGAAGCAGAAGTCGGCCAGTTATACAAAGGCAAAGTCGCTCGCATTGTCGACTTTGGAGCCTTTATCACCATTCTGCCGGGTAAGGACGGTCTGGTTCACATTTCCCAGATCTCCTCTGACCGTGTGGAGGACATCAGCCAATATCTGCAGGAAGGCCAGGATGTTGTTGTCAAGGTCATGGACCTGGACGCACGTGGTCGTATCAAATTGAGCATCAAAGAAGTGACTGACGAAGAACGCACCAGCATGGAGTGATGTTTCCAACAGGTGCCTGTTCGCAGGTGCCTGTTTTGACCGTTACGACCGGCAAGTTGAAAAGCTTGCCGGCTTTAAATCAAGATACCTCGTTGAAGGCATGGATATGCCTCGTCCAATCTGCAGCAACTGCCTGCGTCCTATACCAGTCTGTTATTGTCCACATCTCTCGCAACTGCGAAATGAGTGGCTGGTTTACATTATTCAGGATCTACGGGAATCGGCCCACGCGATTGGCACTGCCCGCATCGCTGCGTTGTCTTTGTCAAATTGCCATTTGCTTGTTGTTGATCCGGACAATATCAGTGCGACCTGCATGTCTGCTTTGGAAGAATTACGCGCCTCAAGTCCTGTTTTGATTTATCCCGGAGTGCAATCAAAGAGCCTGTCAGTATTGGCAGAACTACCAAAGAGGCCTTTGATATTTATTGATGCCAGTTGGCGGCGGAGTCGAAAGATAATGCACCGGCTGCCTTGGTTGGCACAATTGCCAAGGTACAGTCTGGCTCCAATCATACCTTCGCGTTACCGCATTCGGCAGCAACCCGGCATTCACGCGTTGTCTACATTGGAAGCCGTAGCGTTTACACTGGCAACGCTCGAGCGCGACGGGCACTCATTTGAAGGTTTGCTGACCACCATGGACTGGGTAATTGATCAACAGATACGTCATATGGGCGATGTGGTTTACCAATCCAATTATCTGGACTGATAATCGGGTATGCGCACGCGGAATGACCGTGCCTCGGCGAGTTGGCTTCACTCTTCAAATACGGCGTTGTGATAAACGTTTTGGACGTCATCCAGTTCATTCAGCATGTCCATAAACTTTTCAAACATCTGCACGTCTTCACCGGTCACCGATGTAGATGATTGCGGGATAAACTGAATCTCATCCACCTCAAACTCAACATCTTTCATCGCTGAGCGGATTGCCTGTCGCGCTTTGGCGTACTCGGTATGCGGAACAAACACAGTAATGTGACCTTCCTCATTTTCGATGTCGGTAACATCGACATCAGCATTCAACAATGCTTCCAGGATGATGTCTTCATTCGTTCCAGCCACCGACAGGATGGCGCAATGATCAAACATATGGCTGACATTGCCTTGTGTGCCAATTCTGGATTTGGTTTTGGTAAAACATAAACGCACATCGCCAAAGGTACGATTGGGGTTGTCTGTCAGGCACTCTACAATGACCATACAGTTGCCCGGGCCATAGCCTTCATAACGCGCTGGCGAAAAATCTTCCCCTCCGCCGCCTTTGGCTTTTTCAATCGCTTTGTCGATGACATGTGAGGGGACCTGATTTTTTTTGGCGCGCTCCAGCATGCCGCGCAATGACAAGTTGCCATCAGGATCAGTACCTCCGCTTTTTGCACACATGTATATTTCGCGTGCAAAACGGCTGTAGACTTTGGTTTTTGCGGCCGCAGTTTTGGCCATCGACTCTTTGCGGTTCTGGTAAGATCTACCCATTGGTGATGTCCGTCATAGATTAGAGAAAGTAACGAATCATACACGCAGGCACCTGCCAAAATCCACGTCAGGCCACAATTGGGAAGGTCGGACAATACGGAAAGCTTCACGGGATCCAATCGGAATGACAGCAACACAGAAAAGCGCGGCGGTTTGGTTTTTGTTTGGACTCTCCGGTGCAGGAAAGTCATATGTGGGTGACGTCATATCACAACAGACCGGATGGCCTGTTTACCACGCTGATATTGATATCACAGCGGAAATGAAGTTGGCGCTGACCGAGGCGCGGCCTTTTACAGATAGCATGAGGGATGAATATTTTTCACAACTGCTGGAGCACATCAAAGACCGACAGCAATCTGATCTGCCCTTGATAGTCACTCAAGGTGCCTACAAACAAAAGCATCGGGATTTCTTGCGAAAGCACCTGCCGCAGCTGACATTTGTCTGGGTAGATGCTCCACTGGATATGATCATCAAGCGCCTTGAGCAGCGCGGCCAAGGGATTCGTGCTGCCAGTGCTGCAGCATTGTTCAAGGATTTTGAACCGCCGCGCGACAACAGTTTCCGCCTGATTAACGATGGCGATAAAACACGCGTACTCGAGCAGAGTCGCCAGGCCATGAGCCTAGCATGATGCATGGCGGGTGTGATGGTTGACCCGTTGCGGGCAGGTGTTATGATCGGCTTCATTTTTGCAGCCGCCTAAAGGCTGTTCTGGAACGAGTGCAAGATCATCATGAGCCATTTGTTTACTGTCAGACACAGGATATCAGCCGGAGCGCTGGTGTTATCCGGCGCCTGCATAATGCTTGTGAGCAATAGCGTCAGCGCCCAGTTATCCCCGCGTTATCAGGATATGAACGCTGATCTGGTGGCGGATCAGCCTGATGATTCTGAACGGTGGCGCGACCCCTCGATTCTGGTTTTTGCCTACACTCCGGTTGAAGACCCCGCTTTGTATTCTCGTGTCTGGGATGAGTTTATCGCGCACATGGAAGGCGCCACCGGCAAAGAAGTGCGCTTTTTTCCAGTGCAGTCTAATGCTGCGCAACTGGAGGCCTTGCGTGCGGGTCGTTTGCATATCGCCGGTTTTAATACCGGCTCAACCCCGGTGGCCGTGAATTGCGCCGGATTTGTGCCCTTTGCCATGATGGCGTCGGCAGATCGCAGTTATGGCTATGAGATGGAAATCATCACCTTCCCTGACAGCGGTATTCAAAGTGGCGCAGATCTGAGAGGCCGACAACTGGCGTTCACGGCGCCAACTTCCAACTCGGGATTTAAGGCGCCATCGACGTTGTTACAGAACGAATTTGGTTTGCAGGCAGGAACAGACTATCGCACGGTGTTCTCAGGTAGTCATGACAACTCCATACTGGGCGTTGTTAATGGAGACTATGAAGCGGCTGCCGTCGCCAATGAAGTGCTCAAGCGAATGGAAGGACGTGACGTCGTCAATGCCAGCCAGTACCGTTCAATTTATAAGTCGCTGACTTTTCCGACAACTGCCTACGGTGTTTCGCACAACCTCACGCCTGAGTTAAGCAGGAAGATTCGCGAGGCGTTTTTCAGTTTCAACTGGGAAGGCAGTGCCTTGCAGCGCGAGTTTGCTGACGCCGGCATGGCACAGTTTATTCCGATTACTTACCAGGAACACTGGAGGGTCGTCAGAGAAATTGATGAAGCAAACGATACGGTCTACAACTGCGATTGACCAACAAAAATAAGAGGAAAGCATGCTGAAATTGACCGGGCTGAGCAAACGGTATGATACGGGTGATCTTGCGCTGAGTGATATCACTCTAGAGGTGCCAGCAGGCCAGGTCATGGCGCTGATCGGCCCTTCCGGTGCCGGAAAAAGTACATTGATTCGTTGTGTGAACAGATTGGTGGAGCCTACTTCCGGGTCTGTGATGCTTGACGGACAGGACATTACACGGGTGCGCGGCGCAAAGCTGCGGCAGGCGCGTCGTCAGATTGGAATGATTTTTCAGAACCATGCCCTGGTTGAACGTCTGTCAGTGATGGAAAACGTGCTGTCCGGACGATTAGCCTACACGGGCTTCTGGCGCAGTTTTCTTCGTAAATTCCCATCGTCAGATGTTAAACAGGCGCTGAATCTGCTGGAGCGGGTGGGCCTGGAAACCATGTTTGACAAGCGCGGCGATGCATTGTCAGGCGGTCAGAAGCAGCGTGTCGGTATCGCTCGCGCATTGGTGCAAAATCCCAAGTTACTGCTGGTTGATGAGCCTACCGCCAGTCTCGACCCCAAAACCTCACGACAGATTATGCGCCTGATCTGTGAGTTGTGCCGCGAGCAGCAGCTGGCTGCAGTGATTAACATTCATGACGTTGTGCTTGCTCAACAGTTTGTTGATCGCGTTGTAGGTCTGCGAGCAGGTAAGCTGGTCTTTGACGGCCCACCTTCAGGTTTGAACGAAAAGACACTGACGGATATTTATGGTGAAGAGGATTGGTCCGCCGCCGGGACTGGCCAGGAAGAATCCGATGAGCCGGAAGCTTCGGCAGGTGACCTGTTAAAGCCGATGGGTCAAGGCAGTCATCCATGAGTCGCACATTGCCTGACTCAGGTGTCGATGCTCATCGCCTTGCCTTATTGAAGGAGGGTATCTGGAAGCCTTTGCCGTTGATACGTGATACGCGCTGGCGCTGGGCGTTAAACGCGTCTGTGCTGTTATACATCGTGCTCGCATGGTTAAGTGTTGATGTTAACTGGGCGCGCGTGGCTCAGGGTATGGATCGGGGTCTGGCTTTTATGGCTTCGTTTCTGCAGCCGGACTTTGTGTCGCGCAGCGGGGAAATTTTTGCCGGACTCAAAGAAAGCCTGACGATGACGCTGGCGGCAACGGTGATCGGAGTGCTGCTGGCCATTCCTGTGGGACTTGGCGCTGCGCGCAATATATCGCCATTGCCGGTGTATTTTGTATGTCGCACCATCATTGCCTTGTCGCGGACTTTTCAGGAAATCATCATTGCCATTTTGTTTGTTGCCATGTTTGGCTTTGGTCCTCTGGCGGGAGTGGTAACCCTGGCATTTGCGACCATCGGTTTTATGGCAAAGCTGTTGGCTGAGGATATTGAGGATACCCAGCGCGAGCCGCTGGAGGCCATTCGCGCAACCGGCGCCAGTTGGTTGCAATGGGTTAATTTTGCGGTGCAGCCGCAAGTAATGCCGCGCCTGATAGGTTTGTCACTCTACAGACTGGATATCAATTTCCGCGAGTCTGCCGTCATTGGTATCGTCGGCGCCGGGGGCATTGGCGCCACGCTGAATACTTCCATCAACCGCTACGATTACGATACTTCTGCAGCCATTCTGCTGCTGATTATTGTGATCGTGATGACCAGCGAATACCTGTCCGGGTATGTTCGCAAGTGGACACAATAATGCCGCTGATAAAACACGGAGATCAGCCAGTCTGGAAAAAGCGTGAACCTTTGCAACAGTATGCTCATTGGGCAGGCTGGATGCTGGGAGGCATGTTGTTTGTCTGGTGCTGGGCGCTGATCTCGGAAAATACAATCTGGGAATTTCTTTACGATGCGGACGAGCAGGCTGCCAGTCTGATCGGGCGCATGATTCCGCCCGACTGGAGTATCACCGGCTCGTTGATGCTGCCCTTGTGGGACACCATCAACATAGCGACCGTGGGGACGGTCATGGGTATTGTCATCGCCTTTCCTTTGGCCTTTCTGGCAGCACGCAACACCACCCCTCATCCAGCTCTGCGTGCAGTTGCACTGGCGATTATTGTCAGTTCCCGATCCATTAATGCGCTGATCTGGGCAATGTTGCTGGTGACCATTGTCGGGCCGGGAAGTTTTGCTGGCATGTTGGCTATCGCGCTGCGTTCGATCGGATTTGTCGGGAAACTGCTTTATGAGGCGATAGAAGAAATTCATCCGACTCCGGTCGAGGCCCTGTCGGCAACCGGAGCCGGCCGCGGTCAGGTATTAGCCTGGGCGGTATGGCCGCAAATCATGCCGGCATTTGCAGGTATTTGCGTTTACCGCTGGGATATCAATATCCGCGAAGCGACGACGCTGGGTCTGGTTGGAGCTGGCGGTATCGGACTGCAAATGAATGCCTCCATCAATAATCTGGCATGGGGAGAGGTGGCCACGGTATTTGTGCTGATTTTTGCAACCGTTGTGGTCTCCGAATGGGTATCAGCCAAAGTCAGGCGGGCGATGTTGTAACGGGCGGACACTTCTCTGTCAGTAATCTGTTGATGGGTAGGCGTATATGCAAAATGAAACCCTGCTCATTTGACCAGTCTACACAGCCACCTGCTTCTTCGATGCGTTCCTTGATACCTTTGAGTCCGTTTCCTGGCGTGATCGGCCCGCTATGAGTGCCGTTGTCATTGATCCGCAGGTGGTAACACATATCATCCGCTCGAAAATCAATATGACAACGCGTAGCAGCACTGTGGCGCAGCACATTGGTTAGCGCTTCACGAGTGCAGCGTAACAAGGTGTCGGCTATTTGCGTGTCACCTGGCACGCTGCTCAAATTCAGGTCAACAGTGATACCAGGCAATCCATTGATCAACTTGTGCATGGCATCGATAAAGTTGACGGGTTCGTCTTCCCGTAACTCGCTGACAGCGGTGCGCAGATCGCTCAGTAACAGCTTCCCGAGTGCCAATGCCTGCTCCACTTTCTGCCGGCCCTGCCCGTCAGTCAAATGTGTTGCGACCTCCAGTTGAAGAATCTGCGCGGTCAGGTGGTGTCCAAGCAGATCATGCAGATCACGCGCAATACGCAGTCTTTCGGCCTGACGCGAGTGTTCGGTTAGCAGTTCCCGGGTGGCCAGCAACTCCCTGTTCAAGGCTGCTGTCTCCTTCCGCAATTCCTGTTCACGTTTTGCTCTGTGTGTTGCGATCACTGCAAACAAGTGAAAGAGCCCCAGCGTGATAGAGCCGGTGATAGTGAGCATCAGGCTGGAGTCGCCCCAGTGAAACAGCTGACTGATGGTGTACAAGCTGACGACACCCAGCAGTAACCAGCCGGTAGTGCGTATGGGGTAGGTTTCGGTGATCTGCACGATCCAGATGATGCCGAGGATGGCGACAAAACTGATACTGACCAGAAAATACAGCGAGGCAATTGCCGTAATTTCTATACAAAGCAGAATAAACAATCGTTTGCGTGAGTTAAGCGCCCATTCTGATGTAAAGATGAAGTAACAGGTTATGTGCAGCAGAAACAGGGCGCTGATCAGCGTGAGTTGTGGCGTCCATTGCTGAGCGTTCTGAGCCAACAGATAGACCGACAAAGAACTCACAATCACCAGTACCACCGCGCCAGTAAAATTCTGGGTTTTGTTACTGCTCCAGAAATCATCCATACTGTTGTCTCCAGAGTGTCATGTTTGATGTCAGTGAGGGTTGTTCGTGTTACCAGTTGAGTCAGCTTACCACTGTCGATTTCAAGAAAGAAACAGCCTGTTGAACCGCCGTGGGCTGTGCTTTATGCTCCACCTCACCTTATGACAGCACCTTCTCCAGACAAGTATCCTTGCTCCCGCTCCTTCCTTGTGCGACCGGCGATTTCTGTTGTTGGCTTGCTGTTGTTGGCGGCCTGTCAAGCCACCGGTTTCACCAGAGCGAGCTTTCAGATTGACCCGCTCGCAGCAAGAGTGCCGGGTGGCGGACAGCTTCTGCTGGCGGATATTGGTGGTGATCTGCGTGCTGATGTATTGCTGATGAACCGGCGCCCGGGTCGGGTTTACTGGTTTGAGAATCCATCCTGGCAGTTGTACCAGATACCCTTGATGGCCGATGAACTGTCTGCAATCGCCACGCACAGTTTGTCTGCAGGATCGCCGGCCAGTTTGACGCTGGCAGGGCGCTTTTCGATACCTGGCTCGGGCACACGTGATCAGCTCATTTGGTTGCAGAATCCCGGGCGAGAGCTTATGCATGACACCTGGACTGCGACAAACATCCGCACGGATGTTACACCTGACGCTTTGCTGTGGGCGGACTTGTCGGGTACCGGTAATCGGGTGCTGGTTGCATCTCCAGAGCTTGAGGTTTACACGCCTACGCGAGCGCGAGGATGGAGCACGATGTCATTGCTGCTCGAATCCACACCACCTATCAACCGGCTGCGCGCCCATGATTGGGATGACGATGGACGTGAGGAGCTGCTAGCCGCAGGGCCTTTGGGTGTTGATGTCACAGAACTGGCATCACGGGGTCAGTTTGTTGATGAGTTTTTACTACTGCAGGCATCCGGCTCGGGTGGATTTGTGGATGTGGCTGCAGGACAGTCAGGGCCGTCTCCTTCGGGGGCGGAGGCAGATTTTGTGGCCGCACTGGGAGCGTCCGCTTCGCAACTGTACGTTTTTCGTTCTGCACCTGAGGTTGTCAGCGGTTGGCGTATGGAAATTGTGCCAGTTCCGGGTTCAGGTGCGCATGTCCTGCAGATTGCTGATCTCAATCAGGACGGTATTGATGAAATCATTGTCGGGGGTGAAAGCGGTTTGCAGGTTTTCTACTATCAGGCAGAAACACCGCATTGGCAGCGTTATGCACTGGCTGCCAGTGCGATGTCGGATGTACAGATAGCGGATCTGAATGCCGATGGTTATCCGGACATCGTATCGGCACCTGCAGAGCCTGGCGTCTTGTTGCTGTTTCAGAACCGCGGGCGGCGTAATTGATTACCCGCGATCCAGACCTGCTCAATAGAGCGGCTGTTGCGGATGTTTTCCAGCGGGTCCTCGCTGAGCACCAGAAGATCAGCCCACTTCCCGGGCAGCAATGAACCTGTATCACTCAGGTTCATGCAGGCGGCAGCATCGGCAGTGGCCGACTTGATGATCTGCATCGGTGTTATCCCGGCATCTTGCATCATCCACATTTCCAGATGCTCAAAATAGCCCTGGAAACGCGCGGGTGGACCGCTGTCGGTACCCATAGCGATACGTACGCCGGCGTCGGACAGCAATTTAAGATTGGTCATCGCAATGGGCAGCGCTGCCTTGTATTGCTGGGCCGCATCATTTTGCGCCATACGTTGTTGGCGCTCGGGTTCTCTGAGTGTGGTCAGCACCTCGGCATCAACACCGGCCAGAAAAAAAGCGTCAGAGAAAAATTCCGGCTCACTTTCGTAGATATAGGTTGATACTTCGCGGGTCAGCGTGGGTGTGTAACAGATGTTGCGCTCCAGCATCAGCCCGATGAATTCTTCATCGACATGCGAGTCTCGGATGCTGTGAGCAATATGATCCGCTCCGGCGCGCAACAGATCTTTGGTGTCTTGCTGATAAAAGGTATGGACGGACAAGGGGATACGATGAACATCCGCTTGAGCACTGACAGCCTGGTAAACCTCCGGCGGCATTTTGGGTGAGCGGCCTAGATTGTCGTCAACGCGTATTTTTACAAAGTCCGGAGTTAATGCTGCGGTTTGATCCACCAGCGTTACCGCCTGCTCGACAGTGGCTGGATTAAGTACCGGGCCAGCCACAAACAGGCGGGCACGATCCAGATCTGCGGTGTTCTGGTTATCACGCAGCTGAAAGCCCTCTTCTTCGTCATCACCCAGACTCACCACAGTGGTGACGCCATAACTGGCATACAGTGCCAGTTGCCGCAGCAGGTTCTCTTCACTGTAGTGGCCGGTTTCCAGGCCGCGGACGCCACCAGCGTGACCATGTGCATTGATCAGGCCTGGCATCAGTGTTTTGCCTTCCAGAGAGATGATGCGCGCACCATCGGGAACCTGGATATCCGTCGAAGCGCCAACAGCAACAATCCTTCCCTGATCCATAATCAAGGTGCCCGGAAAAACAACCGGAGCACCCGTGCCATCAATAATGCGCGCATTGGTCAGCGCCACCGGCTGCGCAAACACTGCAGAGACTGTGAACAGTCCCGCCACTGACAATATCGCCAGCAGTGCGTTTTTTTGGCGGCGCCGGAGACGGGACAACAGATGTTGTGGAAAAACGGTTGGCAGAACCAGGGATATCAAACGTGTTTTTAGTATCAACAGCATAGGAGTGACCTTTTCCGGCAGCGTTGCCTGGCAACGTTAAGTGTTGGCATTATGTGATTCGCTGCTGTGAATGGCAATCATCCCGTCCAGCCCGGCAGCGGGCACGCAGGCAGCGTGTTTGACTTGTCCGACAAACCTGTAGGTTAATACCGACCGTGAGTTGTCAGGGTGACTCTGGCTGAATGTGATGGCAAATGACATGCCCGTAAGGGTTTCATCGGATAACAAGGAATGAACAAATGCAATTAACTCTGAGCAAAATGGCTTCAATAGGAATGCTGGCGACCGCACTGCTGGCTGGCGTCATGATGCAATCGGCAGCGCTGGCAGCCCCTTCCACAATGGTAACTACCCAGCAATTGGTGCAGGAGACCCGTGTTGATCAGCAGCGTGCACACGTCAGTGCATTCCTGGATCGTGCCGAGGTACAGTCGCTGCTTGAGGCAAGGGGCGTTGATGTGGCTGATGCCCAGGCACGCATTGCCAGCCTGACGGCCAGTGAGCTGGCGACGCTTGCAGCACAGATAGATACGCTGCCTGCCGGAGAGGGAGCACTTGAAACGCTGATCTTTGTGCTGGTGGTGTTTATGTTGCTGGATATTGCCGGGGTCACCGACATCTTCCCGGGTCTCTGATATGCGCTGCTGCTTGCAACACAAGTCTGTGCGCTTGTGTCTGGTTGCAGCGCTGGTGTTGTTTGGCCTGTCGGCGTGTCTGTCTGCACCCCAAACCAGGCTGTTACAAGAACAACAACCGGGGCGATTGAGTTCGCCGGTGTTGCTTGCCGATGTCGGCTTTTTTCCGCAAGAGGCTTATCAATGTGGCCCAGCCGCTCTGGCCACCGTGCTTGCCTACAGCCAGCAGCAAGTGACTGCGGATGAGCTGGTATCACAAGTGTATATTCCCGCCCGCCAGGGTTCTTTGCAGATAGAAATGCTGGCGACAGCGCGCCGTTACAACAGGCTGCCGTATGTATTGCCTGCCTCCCTGGACAGTATGTTGCAGGAAGTGGCGGCAGGTCTGCCGGTCTTGGTGATGCAAAATCTTGGATTGTCGCGCTGGCCACAGTGGCATTATGCGGTGGTAGTCGGATTTGATCTGATCGATGGCACCCTCACCTTGCGTTCGGGTACTCGCCGCGACTATGAGATGCCGATGGCTGTGTTTGAGCGGACATGGGCGCGCGCCGCACATTGGGCGGTGGTTATCCTGCCCCCGGGAAAGATGCCGGTTGACAACAATCAGACCCGCTACTTTCAAATGCTTGCTGATGCGGAACCGATTTTGCGTGAAGAGTCTGTGACAGCAGCCTGGAGAGCCGGTGTTCAACGTTGGCCTGCGAGTGACCTGATGTCATTGGGCCTGAGTAATCATCTGTCCGGGCAGGGGCTGGTTCAGGATGCCGCTTCAGTGTTGGAGCAGCTGCTGGCGGTTGATACCTCGTCAGCGGCTGCGCACAACAACCTCGCGTGGCTGATGCTGGAGCTCGGGCAAACTGAAGAAGCGATACGCCTGGCCAGTGAGGCTGTGAGGCTGGATGCCGCATTTACACAGACACTGGCAGACATTCAGTCAAAAATATCCAGCCGGAGATAAAAAACCTGCGATTTGCCAAACTCGCGATGCCTTTCAAAACATGCTATAGAAGACACCTGCATAAAAATCTGCCATCAAGGGCTTTGTTATGACAATCAAATTCAAATCACTGTGTCTGCTTCTGATCCTGCATGCTCTGGCCCCAGTGCATGCTCAGGATAATGCGCCGGTAGTGACAACCGCGCAGGGTAAACTGATTGGTGAGTACTCCAGTCGCAATAACCGTGTCTCAGTCTACAAAGGTATCCCGTTTGCCGCGCCGCCTGTGGGGCAAGCGCGCTGGACTGCCCCACAGGCGGCTCCTGGCTGGACGGGTGAGCGACTGGCAACTGATTTTGGCCCGGACTGTATGCAGCAGCCCTATCCGGAAGGCTCATTTTTTTACCGCCCGGCACGTGTCAGCAGCGAAGACTGTCTGTATCTGAACGTGTGGACAGCGGCTGACGAAAATGCCAACAAGCCTGTGATGGTGTGGTTTCACGGCGGGGCACTCACCCGGGGATCCGGGGCAATCGAGACATATGACGGCAGCGAGCTTGCGCTGAAGGATGTTGTTTTGGTGACTGTCAATTACCGCTTGGGGGTATTCGGCTACTTTGCCCACCCGGAGCTGATCGCAGAGTCTGAGCATTTTTCAGCGGGCAATTACGGCATCCTCGATCAGATACAATCGCTGCGCTGGGTACAGGAGAATATTCGTGCTTTTGGAGGAGACCCCGCAAATGTGACCATTTTCGGTGAGTCGGCGGGTGCCTGGAGCGTGCATTTTCTGACAGCAAGTCCACTTGCGAATGGGTTGTTCCATAAAGCCATCGCACAAAGCGGCGCGCGTATGGATACGCGGGTGGCGCTGGATCAGCAAACGTCTGCCGGTGCCTCGGCCAGTTCGTCCGGTACGCGTCTGGCAGAGTTGATGGGGGCTGCCGATCTGGCTGCAATGCGGGCTGTTCCTGCCAGAGAGCTGCTGGACGCGGCAGCTGAGCACAGTTTCAGATCAGATGGCATCGTGGATGGCTGGGTCTTGCCAGAGCAGCCCTATGTTCAATTCTCCGGAGGGCGTCAGAACAGCGTTCCCATACTGGTTGGATTTAATGCCGAGGAGGGCACAACACTGGGCGCGGGTTCAAGTCTGCCCGCTACACCGCAGGCCTACGAACAACAGGTGAATGCCATCTATGGCGATTTGGCAGAGATGGTGCTTGAGGTTTACCCGTCGGCCGACATCCGCAAGTCCAGCCTCGACAGTTTTCGTGATTCCGTGTTTGGCTGGCATATGGTGACCTGGGCTAATCTGACACGGCATGTCCAGCAGCCGGCCTATCTGTATTTCTTCACGCACCGGCCACCGGGTCCTATGGCTCAGGAGCTTGGCGCTTATCACGCATCGGAGATCGCCTACGCGTTTAACACGGTTCATACCTTGAGCAATCAGCCCACCGCGATAGATTACCGGCTGGGTGATGTGATGTCGGATTATTGGGTCAATTTTGCACATCACGGTGTGCCGTCAGCACCGGGTCAACCTGAATGGAAGCCCTACAGCAACGCTGAGCGCAATTACCTGTTGTTTGGCGCTCAAATCAGTGCCGAACAGAACCTGTTGCCTGACAATTGGGCGCTGTTTGACCGCGTGATGGATCGTCGTCGTTAAGCGGGTGTTTTGAAATGTTCGCGTAGCATCCGGAACAGCGCGGTTGTTGCGGGTCCGGCACAATCCCCGGCTGCGGTCATCATCAGGTGCATCGGCAGCCGGCGCTCAGCGCCAAGGCTCAGTGGCAGTTGTTTCAGATTGCCAGCGTCAATCTCGGCCTTTACCCAGTCGTAAGGCATAAAAGCAAAGGCCAGCCCGGTCTTGAGTACTTTGAGGCTGGTGCTGAAATGACTGACCGTCCAGCGTTGTTCCGATCCCAGCCATCCTGCGTCCTGCACCCGCCGTTGACCGCTGTCCCTGATAACCACCTGGCGCCAGCTGCGTAACTGAAAGTCGTTGATTCCGGTATCCGACGGCGATACAGACAAAGGGTGGCTTGGGTGTGCCACGGCGATCATTTTCACGACACAGAGTGGCACTCCGATATGACCTATCGGTATCTGATGGAGGATCACAATATCTGCTTTTCTCTCCAGTAAAGCTTCTTCTGTGCCGGATAGCTGAGTTTCCAGTACGCGCAGCCGGGTCATGGGGAACGTCCGGGAAAAATTGTCCAGCACCGGCAGTAATTGCCCGGGCTCCAACAGTCCATCCACCGCAATCACCACTTCGGGCTCTATGCCCTTTGCCAGTTGAGCCGCGGTGTGCTCTGCCGCCAGCGCCTGCTGTAGCAGTTCGGTGGCGCGGCGGTACATGACCTGTCCATCCGGCGTCAGCACCGCTTTGCGCCCGGAGAGTTCCAATACCGGACTCGGTAATTGTTCGTTCAATTTTGCAATGGCGTAACTGACGCTGGACTGCGGATGCCGAAACTGATCGGATAATCAGATCAATCATGGCGTTTAATTGCATCATAACAACCGATAAACTGTTTAGCATGTGGCGAATCATTAAGGGGGGCACATCATGAGTGTCAAGACTGTTGAAGAAATTGTCATTGCCCGGCCGTCGTCTGACGGGGATGGTGTAAAACTGTTGCGAGTGTTCGGAGGCAGTGGTGATCCGGCGCGCTTTGATCCCTTCCTGATGATGGACGAATTTGGATCGTTTGATCCGAATGATTACATCGGAGGTTTTCCTCCACACCCTCATCGGGGATTCGAGACTATCACTTACATGCTTGAAGGACGCATGGAGCATCAGGATCACATGGGTAACGTCGGTGATCTGAAAAGCGGCGATGTCCAGTGGATGACGGCTGGTTCAGGCATTATCCACTCAGAGATGCCCAAGCAGACCCAGGGGCGGATGCGCGGATTTCAGGTGTGGCTGAATCTGCCTGCATACAGCAAGATGCAATCGCCAGCCTACAGCGATATTCCCTCTTCGAGCATACCAGTGGTGCGGTTTCACGATGTGACAGCCAAGCTGATCGCAGGATCTGCAGTGCTGGATGATCAGGTTCTGGAGGGAACCGTCAATCGCCCGGACACCGAACCGGTGTATCTAGATCTTATGTTTGGAACGGCTTCAATTGCTCATAACATTGTGCTGGCTGCCGGCACAACAGTCCTGGTTTATGTGTATGAAGGCAGCGTAGCGCTGGGCGAGGCAGGTACAACCGTTAATCGTGGGCAGTTAGCACGGCTGCAGCGCACAGGTGACACCGTGCTGTTGACCCCGATGGCAAACGACACCCGGGTCGTGCTGCTGTCAGGGAAGCCCTTGGGTGAGCCGATTGTGCAATATGGGCCTTTTGTGATGAATACCCGTCAGCAGATTGAGCAGGCGCTTGACGACTACCGGCGCGGGACGCTCGCTACCCGATTCAAATAATTCTTAGATGGAATATAGATAGTATTAAATATTCTTTAATGGAATAAGCAGGCCGTCAGTATACTTGCCCACTTTATAACCTGAGGTGGGTGTTGGCATGGATTGGCAAGCTTGGTTGTCATTGGCGCTTACCGTTGGTGTGCAGGCGGTGTTAATCACCACACGCCTGGCGGCACATGTGGTGTTGATGGCTGCGCTGACGCTGTTGAGTGTCGCGGGTGTATTGACTCCGACTGAGACGCTGTCGGGATTTGCAAACAGTGGATTGATTACCGTCGCTGCGATGTTTGCTGTTGCTGCCGGATTACACGCATCGGGCGGCATCGATTTGCTGGTCAATCGATTACTAGGTAAACCTGCCACCACTCGGGGCGCCATTGTGCGTTTGTTGCTGCCAGTGCTGCCACTGAGCGCCTTTCTGAACAATACCCCTGTAGTTGCCACCATGATCCCCGCCGTTAATGCCTGGTCGCGCAAGACTGGCATTGCACCGTCACGCCTGCTGATCCCTTTGAGTTACGGCGCAATTCTTGGCGGTACCATCACTATGATTGGGACCAGCACTAATCTTGTGGTTGCCGGTCAGTATGTGGCAATTACCGGACGTGAGGATTTTGGCATTTTTGCGATCACTCCGGTGGGTCTGGCCGTCGCCTTGGCGGGCGCTGTGTTTATGATTCTGGTGTTGCCACGCCTGCTGCCTGATCGCAGCACTCAAAAGCCCTTTGCCAATATGCGTGAGTTTACCGTGGAGGTTGCGGTGGATCCCCACGGTCCTTTGGTTGGACTAACCGTCGAACAGGCTGGGTTACGTAATCTGGAGAGACTGTATCTGGTCGAGATCAGTCGCGGCAACAGCGTGGTCACCGCCGCACCGTCTGAAGAACGATTGCAGGCCTCTGACCGACTGGTATTTGCAGGTGAGACCGATGCAATTACTGACTTGCTGCGGATCAATGGGCTGACTGCCTCGATGGGTAATGCAACACCGTTGACGGAAGACCGCGCTGAACGGCGATTAGTGGAGGTGGTGGTGTCTCAGTCGTGCGCGGCGATTGGTGAAACGGTGCGCAGTTCCAAGTTTCATGACCGCTATGGAGCCATTGTGTTGGCGCTTGCCAGAAACGGCGAGCGGATCGAGGGTAACCTTGGCAACATCATCATTGAGCCCGGCGATACCATGTTGTTGGAAGCTCGGCCTGCGTTTGTGTCGCGGCAGCGCTACAACAAGGACTTTCTGGTCGTCAATGATCTGGAAAAAGAAGCCCCGCGCCATGAAAAAGCGGTATTGGCTTGGATTATTCTGGGAACGGCAGTCGTGGCTGCCGGGTTTGGATTGATCAGCATGTTAAACGCGGCATTGCTGGCCGTCGGTGCGATGATGCTAACCGGCTGCCTGAGCGTCAGTCAGGCCGAGAAGAGCCTCGATGTGCCTGTGCTGATTACCATAGCTGCATCTTTTGCGTTGGGTGCTGCCCTGGAAAAAACCGGTGTTGCGGCAGCCCTGGCTGAGAATCTGGTTGCGCTCAGTGGCGGCCGCCCCTGGTTGTTGCTGGTCCTCATTTATACCGCGGTCACCTTGTTGACAGAAACCATCACCAATAATGCGGCAGCGGTGATTATGGTGCCGCTGGCCTTGGCCATTACTCAGCAGGCTGGGTTGAATCCGGAACCCTTTATGCTGGCCATCATGATAGGAGCGTCTGCCAGTTTTGCGACTCCATTGGGGTATCAGACCAATCTAATGGTGTATGGGCCGGGTGGATATCGTTTCAGCGACTTCCTGCGAGCAGGCATTCCCATGAATATTGTGGTGGGAGTGACAGCGGTGACAACGCTGCTGTTGTTGTATCCATTGTCGCAATCCGCCCCCTGATGAATGCCAGTCAGGGAGCGGGTAGTTCACTGGGAATTGCCTGGCCGGTCAGTCCGGCAGGCTGAACACATACACGGCGTTACCGGTCCGTGGCGGTCTGATCTCTGTAGAGACTGCATTAGGAACCTGACGGGGGCTGGTGCCGCCATTGCCAGCGGTCACAGCAATGTACTGCTTGCCATCTATGCTGAATGTCAGAGGATGGCCCTGAACTGCGGTTCCCAGGCGCGTCTGCCAGAGTATCTCTCCGGTTACCGCATCGAAGGCCCGGAAACGACGGTCCAGATCGCCGACAAACGCAAGATTACCTGCGGTTGACAGCACGCCGGTGATAAATGAGGCGCGTTGCTCGTAACTCCACAATTCCGTCATGGTTGTCACATCATAGGCGGCAAGTTTGCCCAGGTTACCATTGGTTTCCGGCATCTCGTAAAAGCGGCGGTTGGAGGCGAGGCCGCCGGAGCCGGGAACCAGCTCGACTGCCCGCGCGCGGTTATCAAGGCAGGTCTGGCTCAGTGGTGCAATCAGAGAGCCGGTTGGCTGGTGGTAACTCATGGCATGCCAGTTTTTACCGCCAGCGCTGCTTGGGCAGGCGGGGATCCACTCGTCCAGTTGAGCATTGATAATGTCGTCCCGATAGGTCACCGCACCGGTTACCGGGTCAATGTGGGTGAACACATTCTGGTACATGGTTTCCGTAAAGCCCAGAAATTCACCGGTAACCCGGTCGTTTTTCCACAGAATGCCGTGTTTGCCAATCGATAAAACCAACTGTCTGCCGTCCTGATCAACCAATACACGTTCAAACACTTCATCCAGGTCAAGTGCTTCGCCCGGCACGTGCTGGAAGTGCCAGGCCAGTTTGCCAGTATCAATGTCCAGCGCGATGGTGGCGTTGGTGTACAGACCGGCATCATGAATGGACATGTGCCTGCTGGGGGGAGCCCAGGGCTTGGCTTGCGCAACGCCCCAGTAGGTCAGCCTCAGCTGCGGGTCGTAACTGCCGGTGATCCAGGTTTCACCCCCGGCGCGAAACAGATCATCGAGTCCGCCCCAGGTATCACCCCCCGCTTCTCCGGTTTTGGCGATGGTGTTGAATTGCCAGGCCAGCGCGCCGGTGTCGGCATCATAAGCGCTGACATAACACTCTTCCGGGATGTAAGTGGCGCACCCGGCCAGTCCCACAACAATCTTGTTGTCAGCAATCAGCGGCCCGCTGGAATTGGCAAAGCCTTTGCTGCTGTCGGCAATGATGGTTTCCCAAACCTGCTGTCCGGTGCGGGCGTCCAGTGCAATCAGGCGTGCATCGGTGGTTGCCTGAATCACTTTATCCTTGTACAGCGCGATGTTGCGCATGTCCTCGCCAGTAGCGGGTCCTGCGGCATGTTCCCAGATCAGTTCGCCTGTGCGCGCATCCAGCGCCTGCACGACATTGCCGGGATTGATCAGGTACATGATGCCGTTGGCGACAACCGGTGAGGGTTCGGAGTCACCTTCGTGCATGTTCCAGACCCATTCCAGTGTCAGGTCACTGACATTGTCGCGGTTAACCTGGTCAAGCTTGCTGTAACTCCATGCCTGGGGATTGCCCCGCCACATCAGCCAGTCGTCGGGTGAGGGATTGGTCAGATCGTTGTCGCTTAGCGGCTCATAGTTTTCAATACTGCCCGCCACGATCACCCCGATTGGCGCGTCAGCTGAGGCGGTGCGGGTGCCTGTATTGGTGTTGCGCGGCATTTCCGCGAGAGTCACAGTCGCGCCGGCAACCAAAGGTGATGTTCCGGCACGAACGCCATTTGTACGCAGCATATGCGCGGTGATGTTCAGAAAGTCCCCTGGCAAGAGTTGTTGCGAGCCGCCTGGTGGCATGGAATTGGTGATCAAGCTAATCAACGAGCCAATATCCCGGCCCGCCCAGCGTGTACCAAAAGCTGCCCCACTGAGTGCCGGCCCGCCGGTCCCACCGGCCATGGTTCGGCCATGACACGCGGAACAGTGCTGTTCGTAAGCCGTGGCGCCGGCAAGCGCCTGATCCTCGGTGAAAGTGTGTGTGTCCGGGATTTGTGCCATCAACACCGAGGAAGGTGCGATCAGCAGGCTGCCCGCCAACAAAAATTGCACAAAATGGTTCTTGGATATCGGCTTGTCAGGGTGACAAATAAACATTGGCATGATGTGATACACCTATATTATTGATGCGATTAACTCTAGCTGATTCCGCCATTTGAGTACACCACTTAAGGATACAATGGGATTGGAATTGCCGGCACGTAAATACATGTTTATCACAACAACACAAGGCTCAGGCTCCGGGCTCGCCAGGGCCCGTTTCTGCTTCAGGCGGGCGCAGCGAATTCGCATGCTGGTGACCATCCTGTTTTGTTCATGGGTCAGCGTTTTCTGCGTGGGCAAGGGGCATGCGCTGGATCTGACCAGTTTTGTTGGGGGCCTGGTGCCCGGCCAGGAAATGCTCTGGATGTACGATGCCGACGGCAGATTCAGCTTTGACGAGGCGCGACTGCAATTGCAGACCCTCGGGCAAGCGGAGACTGGGTCCGGGCACCCTAATCTTGGTTACCGCCGAGGTGCATTGTGGGTAAAACTCGAACTGACTAATCGCATTACAGACGAATCTCAGTGGGTCGCTTTCACTAATTTCACCAAACTGGCCCGGATCGATTTCTACTATCAGGACGCCGATGGCGTCTGGCAAACGCGCGCTGCAGGCAATTCATTACCATTTCGTGACCGTGATCTGATGCATAGGAGCATTAATTTCAAGTTCGCGGTTTTCCCCGGGCAGGTCCAGACACTCTACTTCAGGGTCGAGAGCTCAGGCTCTCTGCAGTTCCCGCTGGTAGTCGGCAGCGAGGAGCATTTTTTTGCGGCGGCTGAGCGCTCACTGTTAATGGCAGGTCTGTTCTACGGTTCGATGCTGATGATTGGCCTCTACAGCTTTTCCGTATGGTACAGCAGTCGTGAGACGGGATTTTTGTACTTCGGGATCTTGGTGTTGTTTGGCGGGTTTCATTCGTTAGCGTCGCAAGGTCTGGCGTATCAGTTCCTGTGGCCTGACTCGTCTGTGTGGGCTAGCAGCGATGCCCGCATTATCAGTTTGATGGCGTGTGCCGCCGGTATGACCTTTGTACGCACGTTCTTGGGTTTGCATTCTCTGAATGTCCGACTCGACATCGCGGCCAAGTATTACACCATCGCTGCGGGTGTTGCGATTGTTGTCGGGCTTATCAGTGAGGCATACATCACCAGCCGTCTGGCCCTGGTGTTTATCTTTGTGTGGGCTGGGCTGGTAACGCTCAGCAGCTACCTTGCGCACCGCAAACAGATCCGCGAAGCCAGCTACTTTGTGTCAGCCTGGGTCATGCTCTTGCTCGGTGTTTTCCTTGAGGTGGTGCAGCGCTTAGGTGTCAATGTGCCTCCGTTGTTGGCCTACAACAGCATAGAGCTCTCAAGCCTGATGGCGATCTCCGTGTTGGCACTGGGCCTGAGCGACCGCCTTCAAGGCATGGTAGAAGGATATCGTGCGTCCCAGGAGGCCATTCTGCGGGCCAATCAGTTGAACATAGATGCCTTGCTGCAGGCCGGCCATGTGAAGGAAGAGTTTATTGCCAATGTGTCTCATGAGTTGCGCACGCCATTGACGGGCATTATCGGTCTTGCGGAGATCATGCTGACCGACAAGTCAGGCGGCAATCTGAATGTCAGCCAGCGTGAAACCCTGACGCTGATGAAGGTCAGCGCGCAGCGCCTGTCGAGTCTGGTCAATGATGTCATTGATTTTTCAGCCATGAAAAATGGGCAGTTATCTCTCAACAAACGAGATGTTGATCTGAAACAGGTATGTTCATTGGTGGTGCGCATGACTCGCCCTCTGGTTGGCGACAAACCCATCAATCTGGTCGAGACCTATCCAGGCTTGAAGGTTCTGGTAGAAGGTGATGCAGACCGCCTTCAGCAGATACTGTTTAATCTGGTTGCCAACGCTGTCAAGTTCACGCCCCGCGGCACGGTGACCATCAGTATTGAGCTGTTGGAAGACAACGTCAGGGTGTCGGTGCGCGATACCGGCATCGGCATTTCAGCAACAGAGCAGAAGAATATCTTCAAGCGCTTTTATCAGGTTGATTCGGATGAGACGCGGCAGGCCGGTGGGACGGGTCTTGGTTTGTCTATCACTCAGCGTCTGCTGGAAATGCATGACTCAGAAATTAGTTTGCACAGTGCGCCCGGCGTTGGCTCGGTGTTCTACTTTGATCTGCCAGTCAAGGAGTCAATGCCGGAAGGCCCTCGCACTAGCGCCGGAACGCCTTCAGACGGCACCGATTCAGCGATTGACACACGTGCACTCATCAGCCTTGATGAGGCTTTGTATCGCAACCCGCTGGCCGAAGAGCGTCGTAAAGGTGGTCGGGCGGATGATGAAAACGCAGTAGCCGCCAATAACCGACGTGATTGGACCGGTCGTATTCTGGTGGTTGATGATGAATACCTGAATCTGCGCATTGTAGAGTCACATCTGTCAGAGTCGTATCAACTGACGACCGCATCGAGTGGTGCGGAGGCGCTTGAAAAACTTGGCCAGGAAAAGCCGGATCTGATTATTCTGGATCTGATGATGCCGGTGATGAGCGGCTATCAGGTCTGCCAGATTATCCGCAAACGCTACGATGTGGATGAACTGCCGATTGTGATACTGACTGCAAAGAACCGGGTCGAAGACATGGTGAAAGGCCTGAGCCTTGGTGCCAACGATTACCTGACGAAGCCCTTCAGCAAAGAAGAACTGCGCGTGCGCGTTGACAAACAGTTTGAGCTGCTGCACCTGCAAGCTGTCAGACGAGATAATCGGCGGCTCAACTGGCAGCTGCTGCGGTATGAGGAAAGTGAGAAACGACTGCGCGCCAGGGAACAGCACCTGGCCGCATTATTAGATGTCACGGGTGACCCGCTGCTGGCGGTAGACGAAGTGGGGCAGCTGATTTTTATCAATCACGCTGCAGGGGATCTGCTGCAAATACAAGCCGGGGATTACGTCCATCAATCCATCAATGTGTTGTCGGATCAGATGTTGGCATTGTCTCCTGCTGTGGCGCAGGCCATCCACTTTCCGTTTAATGAGGCCATGATTTCGAGCAAAGGCAAAGCTGACTATTACGACTTCGATTTGCCTGGAGGGAAAGGTCGCTTTTGTCTGTTGACCATGTCTCAGCTAGATCAGGAATTTTATCTGATTGTGTTTGAGCGTGACTGCAGTTCGACAATGAGCCCGTCGTTGAAACTGTCTGATACTCCCGATGTGCTGACCCTGCCGCAGATCATTGATGAAATAAATCGCAACGTAGAGCGCGCCCAGGTGTTGGGCGGGTATCTGCAACAGATCAAACCAGAAGATCTGCACAAGCATCGTGATTTGGTGGAAGAACTTGGTAACTTTGATAGTCTGATTAACAGACTGGCAGGAACCATCAGTACCCCAATAGATGAAGAAAGCGACTTGCAATACCGCGAAGCGCTGGTCAAGGTGATGCAGGATTGTCATTACTACTGGCAAAAAGTCACCGGCGAATCAATTATCGAACTGGCAGAGCAGAGCCGCATCTGGAGTGTCAGTATCGATAACGGTCGTTTGCGAACACGATCCATGAATCGATATCTGTCGCTGGATAAATTGCCCTCCAATCCGCGCTGGCGCCAGGTCGCCCGCACAGCCTATTTTGTGCTTTCAAAAGTTTCACGGGATGAAGAGGCACGCAAGGCATTGGAGACTTCAGCAGCCAGACTGCAGGAAATTGTGGAACACAAGGCGCTGACGTAAGCACTTGAGCAGCACGGATAACCCATAAAAAACGAGCCTTGTATGCAAAAAAAATCGCTCATGCCATTGTTGATGATCACACTTGCGGGGCCATTGCTGGCGCAGTATGGCGCGCCCGATGGGCAGTGGCACACGTGGGGTGGTGACCATGGATTTACCCGCTATACAGCGCTTGATCAGATCAGCGCCAGCAACGTTCAGCAGTTGCAGGTGGTCTGGCGCTGGAAGGCCTTGCCACTGGGCAATCGCCCCGACAGCAATTTAAAGGCCACACCGCTGATGGTGGATGGCGTTTTGTATGTTCCCTCCGGTCAGCATCAGGTGGTGGCGCTAGACCCTGCCACCGGCGAACAGATCTGGCGTTTCGACCCTGATCCTTCTTCACTAGCCGAGCGCGGCTTGGGGCTTGGCAGCCGTGCGCTGGGTTTGTGGCAGTCGGGCGATGAGACCCGGTTGTTTCACAATACGCTGGATGGCCGGCTCATCTCCATTGACGCACGCACCGGTCTTGCTGATCCGGAATTTGGTGACAATGGCACGGTTCTACTGCGCGAAGGTTTGTACCCGGATGGTTCTGATGCGGAATCAGTCGGGTCTTCGTCACCCCCGGCAGTGGTTGGTGATGTGGTGGTGGCGCAGGTTGTGGGTACCATCACTGCACCCAACAAAGAAGCCACACCGGGTCATATCCGTGGTTACGATGTGCGCACCGGCGAATTGGTCTGGCGCTTTAACACTGTTCCGCAACCCGGCGAATTCGGGCACGACACCTGGGACGGTGATTCCTGGCGGTATACCGGCAACACCGGGGTCTGGTCGATGATGAGTGTGGATACCGAAACCGGCTATATTTATCTGCCAGTTGAGGCTGGTTCCAACGATTTTTACGGCGGGCATCGCACCGGTGACAACCTGTTTTCCCAGAGCTTGGTCTGTCTGGACGGCCGCACTGGTCAGCTGGTTTGGCACTATCAGCTGACTCATCATGATTTGTGGGACTATGATCCGCCCTCCGCGCCTATTCTGGGAGATATCACGGTCAATGGCGTGCGTATCAAGACCGTAACTCAGTTGACCAAGCAGGGTATGTCGTTTGTCTTTGACAGGGTGACCGGTGAACCGGTCTGGCCCATCGAAGAGCGTGCTGTGCCTCAGAGTGAAGTGCCTGGTGAGCAGACGTCTGCCACTCAGCCCTTTCCAAGCTTGCCGCCGCCTTATCTGCCTCAGGGTTATCATGAGGCAGATCTGATTGATTTTACTCCTGAGATTAGAGCCGAGGCTCTGGCAATTTCCTCCCAATATGTCCGTGGGCCGCTCTACACACCCCCGACACCGATGCGCGAAGGTGGTACACAGGGCACCTGGGTGAATCCAGGCTATCAGGGCGGTGCTAACTGGAATGGTGCTGCGTTTGACCCGCAAACCGGCATGATGTTTGTGCCCCTTCGCAACGCCCCGATGTCAGCTGCCTTGCAAGAGCCTGACCCTGCACGCACCAATTGGAATTACCTGCGTGCGCCTTCAGTTTTTATTCAAGGCCCACGAGGCCTGCCGATCGTGCGTCCGCCCTGGAGTCTGGTGACAGCAACCGATATGAACAGGGCGCAGCATACCTGGTCACGCAGTATCGGGCCGGCATCGGACTACATCCGTGATCACCCTGACTTGCAGGGGCTGAATCTTGATTTTGACAACATGGGACATCCGATGATCAGGCCATCTCCGCTGCTGACCTCTGAATTGTTGTTTATGGCCGAGGCCGGCAATCTGAGCGGTGATCCGGGCGGCCCTATGTTCAGAGCCTATGACAAGTCTACGGGTGACGTGCTCGCAGAAATTGAGTTACCCATCAAAGCCAGCGGCGCACCCATGAGCTATTTTCACAAAGGGCATCAGTACATCGTGATTGCTGTCGCGACGGCTGAGCAGCCCGCGGAACTGGTGGCACTGGCATTGCCAGGGGCCGCTGTTTCTGCCGCTCAGTTGCCAACTGCATTGGTCAGTGGAGATCAACCTGATGAGCGGCCATCCACGTTGTCAGCCGTGACGTTAGCTCAGGCAGGCCAGTTGTTTGCTGCGCACTGCGCAGCTTGTCACGGTATACAAGGGCAGGGAGTTCCGGGAGGGTCGGCCCCGTCGCTTGTGAATGCTCGTGACCTGCAACAAGTGCGCGCGATGATCAGTAGCGGCGCTGTGGAGATGCCTGCGTTTGCGTTGCGTCTTTCTGCACAGGATATTGATCTGCTGAGCCAGTTTGTTGTTGATGGATTACCTTCAAGCGCTGCGCTGGAGTAAACAGCATAATGAAATCTGATGATCTATCTACCAACCCCTTCATGAATTTGCCGCAGATGCAGAGTAATCAGCTGCTGTTGCGGCCACTATCTGCAGAGGATAGTGAGGCCCTGTATCTGGCGGCCAGTGATCCGCTGATCTGGGAGCAGCATCCTGACCCTATGCGGTATCAGCGCGACATTTTTGAAAAAAACTTTCTGCGTGGGGCATTGGATTGCGGCAGCGCCCTGCTGGTGATGGACAAAAATTTGGGCGAGGTAATTGGTTGTTCGCGGTTTTATGAATGGAACGCGGAAGCGCTTGAGGTGGCGATTGGGTTTACCTTCATTGTGCGCAGCCACTGGGGCGGGATGATCAATGGCGAATTAAAACAGTTGATGCTCGATTACGCATTCCGCCATGCGCAAAAAGTATGGTTTCATATCGCCTCAGACAATTGGCGCTCCCGCAAAGGCACTGAAAAAACAGGCGCGCGTTTTTCTCACGAAACCCTGAAAGTCATCAATGGACTATCGCAGGAGTATGCGTTTTACAGCATAGACCGCACACGCTATCTTTCAGAAAAACGTTGATAACACATACCCATAGCCTCTTAAGCTTAGCAGCGTATAGCCTGAATGAATGGCGCTGAGTTCTTTGCGGATTTTGCTGTTAAGTAAGTCAGATGCAGGTATCTCGTTTCGGGACAGAGTGAGTTAATGGGGAAGATATTCTGTGGTACGCTTCCGGTCAGGCAAGCGAGTTCACCAAGGTGGCACCCAGGTTATTGTTGAGCACTAAAAATGGTTTTTTGGGTAAGCTGAGCCACGCGAGACCTGCCCACTGATATTGACCAGGCTCAACAATATTACTTTTGCGGAGATTATACTGGTGCAGTGTATTCTGGCGCGCTTGAGACAGAAAAGCATAAGGTGATTTTTACCTAGCCAGCGATTTTAGCTATGTAACATGCTGGTTAATAATAACTGAGGGAGGTCTGCAGAGTGATAAATGAAATGTTAGTCCAATTCGCTGAGTGGCTATACGCTACTGGGGGAAGTCGGGCGATTGAGGAGTCTTTTTATCTATACAACTGGATAGAAACAACGCATGTTTTGACAATCATGGTTTGTCTCGGGATGCTGGCCTTTATCGATCTTCGAATGCTTGGTTATGCCTTGCCAAATGTATCTGCATCAACTATCGCAGACAGGCTGAATGTACCCATGATGATCGGGTTTGCCCTTATGTTCATCACGGGTTTGTTATTGTTTTATGCCAAGCCAACTTACACTAACCAAAGTATTTGGTTCCGAATCAAAATGGTGCTGTTGGTGGTCGCATTCTTCAATGCAATCAGGTTTCACCGTCATATGAAAGCATCGGCTTCAACTTGGTGTAATGAGCCGCGCGCACCCTTTAACTTGCGTGTCAGTGCAGCGTTGTCGCTTGGTCTTTGGGCCGGAGTTGTAACAACGGGGCGCCTTATTGCATACGATTGGTATCATTGCTACCGAGATCTTCCGGGCTGGTTGAGCGCTGCTGCGGGATGCGTTGCTGATTAACGTATGATAAAAATTCTGGACGCCATGCAGGCGTCATGCTGGTTTTGAGATGAGTCAGGAGTTCCTATGGAGCTATTACCTTTTTTTGAGTGGGCAGAAACAACATTTTTAGGATACATAGGCAAGACCTATGGGGGAGTCTATGCCACTTTCGGGCAGTCATTGCATTTGATGGCGCTGGCTGTCCTTGGCGGGTCTGTTCTGGTTGCTGATTTGCGTTTATTGAATGTCATCATGAAGGACGTACCTTCTGAAATAGTGATAGAGCAGGCGCACAAATGGTTTCGCATAGCGCTAGTTATAATTATCAGCACGGGGGTCTTTATGGCGGCGGCAGTTGCACAGCGGATGTATCACAACGACTTTTTCTGGGCAAAAATGTCAGCTCTTTTGGTTGGTATAATCTTTGTGTTCGCGATAAAACGCCCACTGTTGAAAGGCTCACACGCTGACCTTAATCCAATAGTGATAAAAATGGTCGCTTCCGCCTCAATTCTTGTCTGGTTCAGCGTTGCTGCAACTGGGCGATGGATTGGTTTTTCAGGCTGAGATACAGGAGGAGTTAATAATGACTGTCAAAAAAGAGTTGGGCGTTCAGGAAAAGATTGCTGCTGTTGCCGCGGGAGCGATAATTATCAGTGCTTTAATGTACTGGGGTTATCAATTTGTCGGAATGCTTGAATTCCTTGAAATGGCATATGAGTAAGCTTTGGGTTACGTGATTTAAGACTTGTATGCGCTGGCTCCAACCTGTTGGCTAGCGCATACAAAGGCGGATGATGGATAGTAGGGTTGGCTGAATTTAGTGCATGGTTAGAATATGCCAAGTTCTATCAGAAAATAATCATCGCGAAACAGTTCAGTGACCAGCCTGTCCAAGCCCAGCGCTATTGCTGTACTCACATCCTTGCCTTCTACTGAGGCTCGGCTGACAACGGCACTTTGCCATGCATTTCGCCCTTGGTTGATCAAAGTCAGTTCGCATCGTATCAAGACCTCCAGGCCGGTGGCCGTATCCTGAACAGTCATGTCAATCAACTTGCCTTCAAGAGATAATCGAGCATCACCCTCGGCTAATGAGGCGCCAGAGCTTGTAAATGCTCCCACAACAGCCGAATGAACCAGCGCGTGAGGTGCCAACAAGGTAAGGATTATTGGTTCGCCTCCAATACGCTGAATGCCTTGAGATACTGGTTCGTTGCGATGATCAGTGAATGCCTTTATCGCCAGCGGGCCGCCCCTGATTGCACCAAGATCGACACCAGTCTCGCCTTGATACTGATATTCAAGGTTGATTTGTTCGTCAGCAAATGAATTAAAAGTGGAAAGCGCCACTAGAGTCGCAAAAACTCCCGCCGCAATTTGTTTGTACATGAGGTTATCTCCAAAATTAAAAAGGCTGCTGAACCTGATGGTGCAGCAGCCTCGATTACAATCAACTTATGAAGCTGGCAAGCTTAAAGCCTGTCAGCTGGCCAAGGCACGCCTTGATGTCCCTGTGGCATATCTTTCATGCCTTGGTACACAAATTTTTGCACACGCTTGCCTTCATATGTTTCCGTTGTATAGATGTTGTTCTGAGAGTCTGTTGCTATGCTGTGTGGAGCATAGAACTGTCCTGGCTGTCGTCCGCCACCGCCAAAACTAACCAGTACTTCTAAGGACTGACGATCAATTACGTAAACTTTGAAGTTTTGACCATCCGCGAGGTAGATGTACTTTTGCTCTTCATCGTTTGAGAAAGAAATATCCCAAGTCGAGCCCTGGGCTAATGTTTCAGGTGCAATGACCACTTCCCGGACGTATGTACCATCAGGGCGGAATACCTGAATCCTGTCGGAACCTCGGTCGCAAACATATACAAAACCATCTTTAGACGGGATTGCGCAGTGGACCGGGCCACGGAACTGCTGTGGAAGCGGTGCTCCGGGAGTGTAATCTACCCGCTCATCCACTGGCGTGTTGCCGTAGGCTCCCCAGTAGCGCTTGAATGCGCCGGTATTCAGATCAAGCACGGCTACGCGTTTGTGGCGATAACCATCGGCAAGGTAGACCTCGTTATTTGCTGCATCAATAGCAAGTTCCGCAACTTGGCCGAAGAACGTTGTGCTGTTACTGTCAGGGGTGCTTCCCGGTATCCCGTGCTGTGCTACAAACTGACCGTCGCCAGTAAAGACCAAGACGTGGGAGTCACCAGTGCCATTGCCGCCTATCCAAACGTTGCCGTTTGGGGCAATAGCGATTCCGTGATTGGATTCCGGCCAAGTAAAGCCTTCGCCTGGGCCGCCCCACGCGTTAACCAGGTTGCCAGCCGGGTCGAATTCGAGGATTGGAGGCGCAGGCGTGCAGCACTCGCTAACCCCCAGTTTCAGGCCTATTTCAGTTGCCCCGCCAAACATTGATTCTTGGTCGCGATGTACTATGAAGACGTGATCACGCGCGTCGACTTCTACACCAATAGCCCGACCGATGATCCACTGATTAGGCAAAGGCTTTGGCCAGAAAGGGTCTACTTCGAAGCTTGGAGCGGAGACCATAGTGCCAGATTGAGCTTCAACCGGGTCTTTCAGCAAGGATTGCCCGGCAGTGAGTGCAGCCACTGCAAGTGCTAGACTTGCTCCCACTGCTATTTTCGTTTTTATTGTCATGTTATCCCCTCCGGGGTTTCAACATTTCGAGCATGGATTTCGAGTGCAGCCGACGTATACTCAGCCCCTCCCCCTCAGTATACTCATTGCAATTATGGTTTGACCAGAGCCATCCTCAGCATAGTGATCGTGGCTGAATAACTTGAGGCTAAAAAATTGATTTGTAATAACTTAAGACAACTAAATGCAAATTGGTCACGTGTCCGACTTGTCCTGGTTGCCCTGATTTGCCTTGCCTCCCCTGCGGTTTTGGTTGCAGATGAGATACCTTCCAGAGTTGCGGTGCAAGCCTTTGTCAAGGCCGATGATGGCCGTTTGAATCTGCTGATGCGTGTGCCAATGGACGCGCTCGTAGAGGCTCAGTTCCCTCTGAGAGGTGAGATTGGTTACGTAATTTTTTCTGAAGCCACCGGTGCCATGGAGAGCGCTGCAAATAGTGAAATCCTTCCGGGCGTACAACTTTTTGAGGGGGATCGCTTTTTACAGTCGCCGAGCCTTGATGCTGTCAGAATAGCCTTCCCCTCCGATAGATCATTTGTGGATTATGATTCGGCTATGGCGAATATCTATAGCCCGCCAATTCCGGACGCCCAGGATCTTTACTACAGACAAGGTTTTCTGGACATTCACGCGACGTACAGCATCGATTCATCCGAGTCGAGGTTTTCAGTTGATGCCAGGCTAGGGGGGTTGGGTCTCGAAACGACAACAATACTCAGGTATATATTGTCAGATGGCTCTGAGCGCACTTTCAGTTTTGTTGGGAATCCAGGGCTGGTCTACATGGATCCCCGCTGGTACCAGGCTGTACTCAACTTCGTGATTCTAGGGTTCAATCACATTCTTGAGGGGGCGGATCATTTGTTGTTTCTGTTTTGTCTGCTGATTCCTTTGCGCCGCATTTCAGCGTTAATTCCTGTCATTACTTCGTTTACCATCGCTCACTCTTTGACGCTTATCGCTTCTGCCTTGGGTTGGGTTCCTTCAAGCATCTGGTTTCCCTCGTTGATCGAAACACTAATAGCGTTGTCTATTGTCTACATGGCCTGCGAGAACATAATCGGTGTCAGGCAGCAGCACCGCTGGATAATGACTTTTGCTTTTGGTCTGGTCCATGGTTTTGGTTTTTCCTTCCTATTAACTGAAAGCATGCAGTTCGCAGGTTCCCACTTGGTTATGTCATTACTGGCATTTAACCTCGGAGTTGAGCTTGGACAAATTCTGGTGGTGCTGATCGCTGTGCCGATAGTTTATCTGCTTTTCAGATTCGCTCTGCCAGAGAGGGCAGGAGTTATCCTGCTGTCCGCGATAGTCGGTCACTGGGCGTGGCACTGGATGGAGGAGCGCTGGGTTAATCTGTCTGCTTATGAAATTTCGCTGCCTGCATTTGGTTCTGAGTTTCTGGTAGGGGTGTTGCAATGGTCTGCCTTGCTAGTTCTGGCCTGCGTCATGCTTTGGATGATGAACTTGCTTTTCTCTAGATATTTAGGAATCTCGGATGAACGCATAAGCGGTTCTGAAGACACCAAGTAGATCGGCTTTGGGGCGTCAGGGTTCCAAAACCCGCGTTGTTTTGTCAGTCGTTAAATTGTTATGTTGCCGAGCTGAAAACGTTGCCGTAGGGCTGTTTGATAATAATAAAGCGGAAAAATACTGTAAGACCGGGATAATGATTGTCTTGTTTGATATCGCCGGCCTTTGTTTTGGCTGCTTCGTATACTCTAAGTTTATCGCCGAAAAAATCTTCAAACTGGATACTGATTTCAGAACTCCCGCGCATGAGTTCAATGATGGAACCGACTTTGTGCCAACAAACAAGTACGTTCTCTGGGGGAATCACTTCACTTCTGTAGCCGGCGCGGCTCCGATCGTCGGCCCTGCGTAGCGGTATATTGGGGTTGGGCTCCAGCTCTCTTATGGGTGGTCTTCGGCACGATATTTTTTGCGGGTATCCACGATATGAGTATCTTGTGGGCGAGCAACCGTAACAAAAGAAAGTCAATTGGTGCTTTGTCTGAGAGCGTTATCGGGAAAAGAACCCGATCTTTGTTCCTTATAGTCATATTTCCTGTTGTTGTTAATGGTGGATTCGGTTTTTGGCATCATCATCGCTGACGGTTTCGTTGCTTCGCCGGGCTCGGTGTTTCCTGCCTGGATGGCAATAGTAGTGGCTCTGATAATAGGTCAGTTACTGCGTAGAAATTTTAGTCTCATGCTGCTGACCTTGGTCGGCGTTATAGTTTTGTATATATCCATCTGGATGGGAACTTTCATAGAGTGGGAGCTTCCGTCAAGTTTTATGGGGCTTACACCTGAAGCTAATTGGATAATCATTCTGTTTATTTGCGCGGCTATAGCATCAATGCTGCCGGTGTGGATGCTACTGCAGCCAAGGGAATTTATTAATGGGATGCAGTTGATAGTTGGTCTGGCACTGCTATACGGCGCAGTCCTCTTGTTCATGCCGGACATCACTGCTCCTGCGTTTAATACACAAACCGCACCAGGTACACCGAGTATATTCCCACTACTTTTCATCACAGTTGCGTGCGGTGCAATCTCGGGATTCCACGGCATCGTGGCCTCAGGAACCAGTTCCAAGCAGCTGGATAAAGAGCCAGATGCCCGGTTTGTGGGCTACCTAGGGGCAATAGGTGAGGGCTCCCTTGCGCTGATAACCATTGTTATCGTCTGTTCTATCGCCTATGCGGTAAGTCCTGAGCAATGGCACGTACTATATAATCAATTTGGTGCCGGCGGCGCTCAGGCCTTCGTTGCTGGCGGAGCCGTGCTGGTCAACTCGGCATGGGGGCTGTCTGAAGGCTTTGCCCAGGTTCTGCTGGCTACTATGCTGGCCTTGTTCGCGGGTACTACGATGGATTCGGGTGTTCGCTTGCAGCGTTACATTATTCAGGAGTGGGGCGACATCTATGGCATTAAGTTATTTAATTCTGGTGTAGTTGCAACGCTGGTTGCGGTTGCCGCCTGTTTGCTGCCGGCGTTTGGCGCTGGCGGCTCCTCTGGCGCAGGTGGAATGATAATCTGGCCATTATTCGGAGCGACGAATCAGATTCTTGCCAGTCTTACGCTGTTGGTTATAACTGTAATGCTGATCAAGATGGGCCGGCCATCTTATTACACTATGATTCCGATGATTTTCATTCTCATCACTTCATTTTTGGGAGGGATGATTCAATTGCTCGCTTTCTACAATGCTGGGAATTACCTACTGGTGGCGCTGGACTTTATCGTGCTGGTGGTAAGCGTTCTGGTCATGCTGGAAGCTGCGTCGGTGGTTTCTAAAATTAAGAAAGAGCAGGCCGCAGCCAAAGCTGGTGCATAGGTAATCAGATCTCAGGGGGTGGGGCTGGAATTACTGCAGTCTCACCCCGCCGAGCGTGAGTTACAAATAATTGGAAAGTTGAAGCAGGTCCGTGTGTGTCCCAATTTTTGATTGTCTATTATCTGTGGAATTCAAGTTACTAGGTGTCCGGGTTTGTTGGCTTTGTGCCCTAAATGAAAAAACTGTTGGCGATACTTATTTGTGTGTGTGGATTATCCACAGGTGAACTGTTCGCCAGTTCAGTGCCAGATTTTGCCTTGATTGACCAAAGTGGCAGATTTTATCAGCTAAGTCGATTTGTAGATCAGCGCGTTGTTGTTGTTTTGGCATTCCAAAGAGACTCCGATTCAGGGCAGTCAGGTTTGGCCGAATTTGTTTCCCTATCAAGAAGATACCAAGGCGCTCCTGTGCAGTTCATGGTGTTGGTTGCTGATTCCGGTGAGACTAGGGAAAGCCTGAAAGAACTGTCCTCTACCCTAGGCACTGAGATTCCTTTTTTACTTGATGAATCTCAGTTGATTGCGGATGCGCTGAAAGTCAGGTCTGTCGGCGAAGTGCTTGTTATCGATCCTTTGGAGTTGGCGGTTCTGTATCGAGGTGATGTGGGGCTCTTCAGTAATAGTGCGGCGCATCAGGCGATAGCTGCGAATTTACCCGGCGTAACGTCTTACCTTCATTATGTTGTTCACTCTATCCTTAGACATGAAAACTTCAACGAGAATCCTGTTGCATCAGAAGGTCCGCCATTGGATCTTGATAAGCTGATATCTCTCAGGACTGTTGAAGTTTCTTACGAAAAACAAGTAGCACCTATTCTGATTCAGCGTTGCGTTAGTTGTCACAAGCCTGGCGGAATGGCGCCGTGGGCGATGGACAGTCATTTAATGGTTCAAGGCTGGAGTAAGATGATCCGGGAAACCCTGCTTACGCGAAGAATGCCTCCGGGGCAGATTGATCCGGCCTTTGCTTCCAATTACGTCGATGTTCATCACATTACTGATGCGGAGATGTCCCTGTTAATCGCATGGATTGATAGTGGTGCGTCGCGCGACGAAAACGCGGTTGATCCTCTCAGTGAGATTCTTCCTGATGCTTCGCCGTGGGCTCTTGGCGAGCCTGATCTGATAGTTGATTTTCCCGAGCAAACTATACCGGCGACAGGTGTTCTCGAATATGTGTTTGTTCCATTGGAGATCGGGTTAACCGAAGATCGCTGGGTATCTGCTTATGAATTTGATGTGGGTGATAAGGCTGCTTTGCATCATGTAATTCTTTATACGCAAGATTCTCGTCAGCGTCGCCAGAATGCCAGCGGCGGCGGGAGTCGCACCAACTTTGGTGGTTATGCGCCCGGAAGAGAGTATGTTGTTCTTGATAAGGACACAGGCATTCTTTTGAAGCGTGATATGCGTTTCATGATCCAGTTTCATTACACTGCGGTTGGTCGTGAGCTTTTGGACAAGTCCAGATTGGGGCTTTATTTCAGGGATACTCCCCCTAAGCGTGAACTTGTCAGAACAGCCGTGATGAACGGGGACTTCGTAATTCCTCCGGGCGTTCGCGAGTTTCCGGTCAGTGCCAGTACGTTGGTTGCAAAGGATAGTTATTTGTATAGTTTCGCCCCTCATATGCATTTCAGGGGGAAACATATTCGCTTCTCTGCTCGATATCCGGATGGTAGCCACGAAAATTTGTTGTCGATACCGAATTTTCAGCACAATTGGCAAATGGTTTACCGTCTCAGAGATCCTGTTTTCCTGCCGGCGGGGACTGAGATTGTTGCAGAAGGCGCATTCGATAACTCACCTTATAACCCAATGAACCCGGACGCTGGGCAGACGGTTTTGTGGGGGGATCAAGTGTGGGATGAAATGTTTATCACGTGGATGCGTATCGCAGAAGCGCATCAGCCATAGCCGTGGTTTAAGATTGGAGCGAATCCTTTAGGAATTATCGTATGAATGTTGTGCCGCTAATTGAGCTCTTGTCGGATGGTTCGTTCCATTCTGGTGAAATTTTGGGTGCCAAGCTTGGCATCAGCCGAGCGGCGATCTGGAAGCAAATCAAAACTATTCGCGACCTTGGGGTTAGCGTTGACGCTGTGACGGGTAAGGGTTACCAAATAGCGGGTGGCATTCAGCTCCTGAGTAAAGAGCGAATTCTTTCAAGAATGTATCCAGGCATCTCTGAAGCCTTGTCCGGTTTTGAAGTGCATTTTTCCATCGGATCTACCAATTCCGAGGCTATGGACAAGGCCTCTGCGCATTATTCATCCTATCTTGTTCTGGCGGAGCATCAGTCTAGAGGCAGAGGGCGGCGAGGGCGCGCATGGGTGAGCCCATTCGGTCATAACCTCTACTTATCGTTGCTTTGGACGTTCACGGGGGGGGTTGGAGAGCTGGAAGGGCTAAGCCTGGTTTGCGCGCTGGCAGTTTTACGAACACTGAACAAACTTTCCTACGCGGGGATGCGGGTTAAGTGGCCTAATGATGTGTTGTTTAACGGGAAAAAACTGGCTGGTATACTTCTGGAGGTCAATGGTGATGTTTCAGGGCCTTGCAAGCTGGTCATTGGTATCGGTCTGAACACGTACATGCCTATTTCTGCAGGAAGGGTGATTGATCAGCCCTTTTGTGACTTAAGATCCGTCAACGGGAATGTTGAGGATCGTAATCATATTGCTTCGGTATTAGTCAGCGAGCTTGTTGTGATGATTCGTGAGTTTGAGGTATCCGGGTTTAAGTCGTTTGTCACTGAGTGGGCGTTCGCCGACGCTTATCACGGACTTGATATAGAGGTCAGTAGCTCCAGGTATTCGCAGGTGGGGATTTGTGCGGGTGTTGATGAGTCAGGACGATTGCTGCTGGATACGGCAGAGGGCCGAAAGGTTCTATCTGGTGGCGAGGTTATGCCAAGCGTTCGCCCGGTGGGCCCCCTTTAATCCTAAGTTGCTCGTGGCGACCGCATATGAGCGCATATTTAAGAATTGTTCTGATATTAGTGGCTTCAAATTTTTTGTTGGCACTTTGGCAAATTTTGATTCTCCCAAATGAAGGTGGTCGACGAGAAGATTACCCGGTTGTTACATTGGTTCATAAGCGCGAGGTTGGTTCTTTGTCGCTCAAATCTGGGCATGCTGAAATGCTGCAAGCCCCAGAGACCGCCGATATCCCCGTGGACACTAACTCTGAACTCGATCCGACTGCGCGTATACTTTGCCTGGAGTTTGGCCAGTTTGAAGGTGTTACACAGTTCTCCGATTCGCTTGATGGGTTGGCGCTCGAGTACAGTGTCGAAGAGATTCAATTTCGGGATATGGATAATCCTTTTTTCAGGGTACAGACTCCTGCCTTTGAAAGCCGCGATGTCGCTTTAATTGCTCTCGAGGGTATTCGTGAGACAATCGAGCTATCAGATGTCCCTATAGAATCCTATATTATTCCAGCGGGCCCCCTAGAAAATGCGATCTCACTGGGTTTGTTCAGTGATCGTGCCAATGCAATAAATGTCCAGCTCACATTGGCTGATCAGGGTATTGATGTAATGGTAGAGCAGGAGGGGCGTTTGACTAGCCGTTACTTGGTCGCGCTGAAAAGTGAGTATTATTATGATTTTAAAGAAGAAATCGACATTATTGTCGATACTCTGATGCTTGAGTTCAGTGCTGCAGAAAATGTATGCGAAACGATTGCACATGCAGAGTAATTCCCATAAAATGCCGCCTCTGCTTTAGAGACCCCGGAAAATGGTATCCGGAATGCTCTTAATGGAGGGGTTCCCGAGTGGCTAAAGGGATCAGACTGTAAATCTGACGCGCGAGCTTCGGTGGTTCGAATCCACCCCCCTCCACCATTAAGAGTTAATTGATATCTATAGAGTTCTGGCAGCAGGCGGGTATAGTTCAGCGGTAGAACCCCAGCCTTCCAAGCTGGTTGCGCGGGTTCGATTCCCGCTACCCGCTCCAGATAATCCTGATTTATTTTACGGGTTCTGTGGTTTCAGACAGGCGGAGCGGTTTGCTCGCATAGCTCAGTCGGTAGAGTACTTCATTGGTAATGAAGAGGTCACCAGTTCGAATCTGGTTGTGAGCACCAGTATTTTGTTTTTTCACTGCGGCGCGGTAGATGTGCGTCGATTAATTCTGAGGCGCGGCTTTTCAACGGTCGCAATATATAGGCAGCTCGGCTGGAAAATTAGAGGCGGTCACAATGGCTAAGGGTAAATTTGAACGTAAGAAGACGCACGTCAACGTAGGCACTATTGGTCACGTTGACCACGGCAAAACCACACTGACAGCGGCTCTGACGCGTGTATGTGCTGAGACCTGGGGTGGTGAGATGCGCGCATTCGACCAGATT
>CAMBPO010000004.1 GCA_945869725.1 Klebsiella pneumoniae | reverse complement strand
GCTCAGTTATTGGAAGGACACGTTGTTGTTGTAACCGGCGGTACGCGGGGCATTGGTCTGGCGATTGCGCAGGCTGTGCTGGCCGAAGGAGCGTGCGTGCTGATCACCGGTCGTTCGCAGACCAGTGTGGATGAAGGATTGGCAAAACTGGGCACTGCCAACGCACATGGTATTGCTGCCGATGTTGCCAGCGAGCCAGACACCGTTGCGGTTTTTGAAAAAGCGCTGGCGCTGTTTGGTAAGGTGAGCGCGGTTGTTAACAATGCCGGTATCGCCCGTGCTGGCGCTATCGAAAATCTGCGGCTTAAAGACTTCCAGATGGTCATGGACACCAATCTGACGGGTGCCTTTCTGTACAGCCGTGAAGCCTTTCGTGTGATGAAAAACAACGGCGGCGGTCGTATTCTCAACATTGGCAGTATTTCCAGTCAGGTTCCGCGTTTTGGGTCGGTTCCCTACACCACCAGCAAATTTGGTCTGCAGGGGATGACACGCGCGTTGGCTGTTGAAGGCCGCGAGCTTGGCATCATGGTCAGTTGCCTGCATCCCGGTAACGTCTATACGGACATCTGGGATAATGCGCCAGCCTCCGTCATCAACGAACCAAAAATGGATGTCGCAGACATCGCCCGTGTTGCCGTGCTGATGTTGAGCATGCCGGCAAATGCGACCATTATTGATGCGACAGTGCTCGATCCCAGACAACCTTTCCTTGGCCGTGGTTAAAAGCAGGCCGTCGTTAAAAACAGGAGAATGATCATGAACAAGACCCAACTGTCAGTGAATTATCGAGGACTACTCTTTGGCCTGATTGCAGCATTGAGCAGCAGTGCATTTGCGCAAACAGCATCGCTGGTAGCGCCGGACGCATCGGTCACGCTGCTGTCGGACAGCTTCACATTTACGGAAGGCCCGGCAGCGGATGCGGATGGTAACGTGTATTTTTCAGACATCCCTGCCAGCCGCATTCATGTGTGGACGCTGGCCGGGGAGTTGCAGACTTTCAGAGAAAACACCAATGCCAATAATGGCTTGTTCTTCGACAACAACTGGCAGTTATTTGGTGCTGAAGGCGGCGCCGGGCGCATTACCCGTATGGATGACAGTGGCGTCGCCAGTGTAGTGATCGACCAGCACAATGGTGCGCCGTTTAATAGCCCCAACGATCTGTGGATTGATGCCGATGGCGGTATCTATTTCACCGACCCGCGTTACGGTGATGAATCGAATAATCCCCAGCCCGCCTACTACGTTTATTACCTTGCGCCAGGCGCCACCGAGGCACAGGCAATCATCACAGATCTGGTCAAGCCAAATGGCGTGATTGGCACCCGTGACGGCTATACGCTCTATGTCGCGGATCATCTGGGCAACCAGACATTTGCATACACCTTGAGGGCACCGGGTCAGGTCAACGATAAACGGCTGATCGCACCCCAAGGTTCTGACGGTCTAACGCTGGATGAAGCCGGTAATCTTTACCTGACCGGAGGCCGCAATATCTCCGTGTACAGTGCAGGTGGCCAGCTTCTTGAGTCGATTGAATTTCCACTGGCACCGGCCAACATGACCTTTGGCGGAGCAAACCGGGATGTGTTGTTTGTTACGGCACGCACCAGTGTGTTTGCGCTGCAAATGGCGATCAAGGGCATGTACTGAACAGCTGGATTGACAATTCCCCGCTGACATCGTGCTTGATGCCCGCGGGGATTTTTAATATCCATTAGTTGCGAATCAGATAATCAAATGCACTGAGCGCTGAGCGGGACCCGTCGCCCATGGCAATGATAATCTGCTTGAAAGGTATATTGGTGACATCACCTGCTGCAAATACGCCGGGTATATTAGTTTGTCCTTTGGCGTCGATTTCAATTTCACCATGACGTGTTGTGGTGACGGTGCCCTTTATCCACTCGCTGTTTGGCAATAAACCAATCTGTACAAAAATGCCGTCCAGAGTCAGTGAGTGCACTTCATCTGTGCGACGGTCTTTGTACTGCAATCCGGTCATTTTCTGTCCGTCACCAAGGATTTCAGTGGTTTGAGCCATAGTAATGATATCGACGTTGGGCAGGCTGCGCAGCTTGCGTTGCAGGACTTCGTCTGCGCGCAGGGTATCTGAAAACTCCAGGACGGTGACGTGTTTCACGATGCCAGCCAGATCAATCGCAGCCTCAATACCCGAGTTCCCGCCGCCTGCAACAGCCACGCGCTTGCCTTTGTACAAGGGGCCATCACAGTGCGGGCAGTAGGCAACGCCCTTATTGCGGTACTGTTGTTCGCCAGTGACATTCAGTTCGCGCCAGCGCGCGCCGGTGGCTAGAATGACAGACCTGGCCTTGAGTGATGCGCCACTGGCAAAGCGTACTTCGTGATATCCACCGGGTTCTGCAGCAGGCACCAGGGCCGACGCTCTTTGCAGATTCATGATATCGACGTCGTAATGCTTGACGTGCTCTTCCAGTTCACGCGCCAGGCGCGGGCCTTCGGTTTCCTGCACAGAAATAAAGTTTTCGATAGACATGGTGTCCAGCACCTGTCCCCCAAAGCGCTCTGCCGCAACACCGGTACGGATACCTTTACGTGCTGCGTAAATTGCGGCGGCAGCGCCAGCCGGGCCGCCACCAACAATCAATACCTCAAAGGGTTCTTTGGTATTCAGTTTGGCAGCCTCGCGTGTCGCTGAGCCGGTATCGATTTTTGCAAGAATTTCGTCAACACCCATACGGCCTTGGGCAAAAAGCTGGCCATTCAGGTAGATACTGGGCACAGACATGACCTGGCGCGTATCAACTTCCTGCTGAAACAGTGCGCCATCAATGGCGATATGTTTGATGTGAGGATTAAGAATCGCCATGACGTTCAGTGCCTGAACAACATCCGGGCAATTCTGGCAGGACAAAGAAAAATATGTCTCGAACAGAAACTCACCTTCGATGGCTCTGATTTGGGAAATTTTTTCATCAGACAGCTTTGGTGGGTGTCCCCCGGTTTGCAGCAGCGCAAGAATCAGTGAGGTGAATTCATGTCCCATGGGGATGCCGGCAAACTGCAGATGCATTTCCGCACCCGCTCTCTGCAGTCGGAAAGATGGGCGACGAGTGTCATCTCCATCTTCGCGCAATGTGATTTTTCCGCACAGCCCGGCAATCTCCTGCAACAGTGATTGCAGCTCGCGCGACTTGCCACTGGTGTCCAGCGACGCGACGATCTCGAAAGGTCGAACCACTTTTTCCAGATATGCCTTCAACTGGGTTTTTAAATTGGTGTCAAGCATCACATATTCCTCTTTAATACGAATTTCAGGCAAAAAAAACCCGGGCAATGAGCGCCCGGGCTTCTGTTCGGGCTTGATACGACTTAGATCTTACCTACCAGATCCAGTGAGGGAGCCAGCGTTGCCTCGCCCTCTTGCCACTTTGCCGGACATACTTCACCGGGGTGTGATGCCACGTACTGGGCTGCTTTGACTTTTCGCAGCAGTTCCGATGCATCGCGGCCGATGCCGCCGGCAGTGATTTCCACTATCTGGATCTTGCCTTCCGGATCTATAACAAACGTTCCGCGTTCGGCCAGGCCAGCTTCTTCAATCATCACTTCAAAGTTGCGTGTGATGGCACCAGTCGGGTCACCAATCATCGGGTATTGAATTTTCCGGATGGTGTCTGAGCTGTCATGCCATGCCTTGTGTGTGAAGTGAGTGTCGGTAGACACGCTGTATATCTCCACATCACGGCTTTGAAACTCGGCATAGTTGTCTGCCAGATCGCCAAGCTCTGTTGGGCACACAAAGGTGAAGTCAGCAGGATAGAAAAAGATAACCGACCACTTGCCCTTCAGATGTGCGTCGGTGACTTCAATAAATTTGCCATGGTGATAGGCGCTGGCTTTAAATGGTTTAACGTCAGTATTGATCAATGACACTTGATTACTCCTTTATCGTGTAGCCGGGTTTGGCGATGACTGAGACGGGCGCCAACATAAAGGTTTAAATTGAATAGGTGAAATAGAATATAAAAATTCTTATGATAGATATTATCGATGAGGCGTAATAGCGGCAGCGTCTAAAGTTCAACGAAAGCTGTGATGCTCAGATACAGGAACACTACAATGACAACAAGCAGGCTGATAGTTTTCCCGGGTTCACGAAGGAACACCTGAAGCTGGGTTTCAGCTTCTCCTCGTGCACGAGCTGACTCATAGTCTGCTCTCATGCGCCGGGCACGCTCTTGCTGGTAGGTGTCCAGCAAGCCGCGTGCTTGCTCATAGTCTGTGTCATCATTGAGCCAGATGGCGGGCATGGAAATGCCCCAGTTGCCAGCGGTTGTCTCGTAGAAAGAGATATTGTGTTCATTAAGCAATTCCCGGACTTCAAAAGCTTCGTCGTCAGGCACATTGCGGAGTCGAAAAAGAAGTCTGGCCAATCCGGTCTCTCTTGGTGTGAGCCAAGGCTCTGTCAATGATGGTTTAAGCAGCTTTAAAGGTAGCAAGTTTATCTGGTTTAACCCGGCAGTGGCTTTTTTAATTTCAGACATCATCAAAGGACAATGAATATGACGTCAGGTTATGTATTTGGATTCAGTAAACGGAAGTTGCTTGCTTGCCTGATAATGGCGTGCGCAATAATGTTGCCAGCAGGTAGTTTTGCTCAAACCTCTGTCTGGCAGATCAGCAAGGGTGACAGCATGATTTACCTTGCAGGTACCCTTCACTTGTTAAGGCAGCAGGACTATCCCTTGCCTGCCGCATTCGAACAGGCCTTTGAAGCATCACAAAGTCTGCATTTTGAAACGGATATCGGCGCCATGTCTGACATGGGGTTGCAGCAGATTATGTTGCAGCAGCTGACTTATCAGGATGGACGCACCCTGAGCACCGTGCTTAGCGCGGATGCCTATGCGGCGCTAAGCGAATACGCCGCGGGCACGGGCATACCACTGGCGATGTTAGAAACATTTAAGCCTGGGCTGTTGGTCAGCACCTTGTCGGTTATGGAATTCCAGAAGCTTGGATTTACTCCCCAGGGGGTTGATGCCTACTTCTTTACCAAGGCCATGGGAGAAGGCAAATCCCGGGGGGAGCTTGAGACGATTGAAGACCAGATCGCTATGTTAGCCAGTATGGGCGAGGGTTATGAAAGCCAGCTTGTTATGTACTCAATCCGCGATTTCGCCGAAATGGGCAGCGCTATTGAATCGATGGTTCGGGCGTGGCGCGAGGGCAATACGGAATCGCTGCGAGAAGAGTTTGTGGCACCCATGCTGACAGAAACCCCCGATTTGTACGAAAGTCTTCTTGTAAACAGGAACAACAATTGGATGCCAAAGATTGAGGCTATGTTCGATACCGTTGAAACAGAATTTGTACTGGTCGGTGTCGCTCACCTTGTTGGTGAGCATGGCTTGATCTCAATGCTGCAGAGCAAGGGATACGAGATTGTTCAACTGGGGGCCGACTGATTAAAGCGGAAAGGAACGTTCAAAATTCAAGCCGCCGCAATATCGGCGGCTTCTGAAAAACACTTAATTTGCAGTTTTGTGGCTCAGGATAATCTGCCGAGGGCCGCGAGTATGTGTTTGACCACTGGTGCCAGTGGGTATCTGCTGAACCTTGCCGCCTGATTTCAGAAAAGCGTCCATCTGGCGCGCAAGTTCATTTCTATCACAGACGGGCAAGTCTTTTTTCGATTTGCTGGACATTACATCAACCTTGGTGATTACCGTGAAAAGTTGGAAAGTATACACCACGGCATGCGGACCTGTCAGATCCGAATTAGCTGAAGTCTCTGTATAGAGAATTTCTGACATTCTCGGGGATTGGATCAATTCGATGCAGATACGCAGGATGAGTACTAAATACCGCCCATTGCACCCCGCTTTTGGCTGCGGCGATCATCTCGGGCGTAAATTCATACCGCATGAAATGAACGGCTGAGGTTTTGTCGTCTGTTGAACGCTCCAGATCTTCGTCCGCCACAGGTGCAACCGGATCAAACCCCTCAATCTGGATGAAAACCTGGTGCTCCAGATTGACGAGAGTTTTTAACTTTAGTCGGCGCTCTGATTCCTCAGGATATTCGATCATAAACGTACATTTAAGATTGCTGCCATCCGGAATCAAGGGGTTATAGGCTTCAAGTTCCTGAACAATTGACTCCGCGTCCCGTAAATTCTCCGCGCGCATCATCTCCTGCACCTGATACTTCATGGTCATGGTGTCTTCAAAATGAAGCGTTGCGTTTGGGCCCAACGCTAGGCGGCGGTTGTTCTTATGTTCAATCATTGCCTGTCGGATTGCAGGACGTTGCTGCTGGTATTGATCAAGAGTGCCAACACTGACTACGGTTAACTTTTTCATAATGATTCCGGAATACCATATGCTTTGCAAAGTAATTGCAGGGGATGCACGTGCGTCTGACCGGTGGCCAGATTTGCCTCAATGTGACGGCCAGCCACTGGACAGTCGCTGCCAAAGTGATCAGGATTTTGCTGTTTAATCTGCTTAACGACGGGCGCTACAATTTTGTTGGCAAACGCACGCGACTCTTTCTTTACCGCATAAGTGCCATCATGTCCCGAGCAACGCTCAATGTTTTTAACCGTTGTTCCGGGCACGAGTTCCAGAATCTGTCGGGTTTTGGGGCCAATATTCTGTACGCGCTGATGACAGGCTACGTGATAACTGACCGAGCCCAGGCTGTTTTTAAAATTTGTATCGAGCTTGCCCGCTTTGTGAAGTTTAACCAGGTATTCAAATGGATCATAAAACGCTTTGGCAACCACCTGTACCCGCTCATCATCAGGGTACAGCAGCGGCAATTCCTGTTTGAACATCAGCACACACGAGGGTACGGCGGCCAGAATACTCCACCCTTCCAGAGCCTTCTTATAGAGCTCCGGTATATTACGTTGCATCAGCATTTCAACTGACTTGAGATCTCCGAGTTCCAGCTTTGGCATGCCACAACAATGCTCACGCGCCATCAGTGATACGGTGACCTTGTTATGCCGGAGGACCTTGTAAAGGCTGTCCCCGATGTCCGGTTCATTAAAATTGCAGTAGCAGGTTGTAAACAGCAACACTTTGCCATTCTCTTCAGCCACATGGCCTGTTGTATCTGGCTTGGCGGCTGCAGCAAGTGAGGTGTGCAGAGTTGGCCGGGTATACTCAGGCAGCCAGGCCTCCTGATGAATTTCCAGGGTTTTTTCCAGCGCGCTGCGGACGGTTTTATTGTCTTTGGCGGCATTAACAAGCGTGTTGAGCACAGGCAATGTCGCCATCTTGCCAATCATGTCGGTACTGGTAATCAGGCGATCGCGAAACTTGCTGTTGCCATCCTCAAAGTTGACTATTTTGGCGCGCAACATCAAATGCGGGAAGTCGAGATTCCACTCATGGGGCGGCACATAGGGGCACTTGGTCAGATAACACAGATCACACAGGTAACATTGATCAACAACTTTCTGGTAATCAGCAACGGCAACGCCATCAACTTCCATGGTGTCGCTTTCATCAACCAGATTAAACAACGTCGGGAACGAGTTGCACAGGCTGACACACCGCCGGCAACCATGACAGATGTCGTAAACCCGCTCGAGTTCTTTGTGGAGGTTCTGTTTGTCGTAGAACTTCTCACCATGTTGGTCGAGCGGGTAACGAGTGGGGGCACCAAGTCCGCCTTCGCGCTTTTCTTCAGACATTTTGGTGCCTCATGCTCCAGACCGGTTTGTCAGTCACCCAGTGCATCAAGAGCTTTCTGGAAGCGGTTGGCGTGTGAGCGTTCTGCTTTTGCCAGGGTTTCCATCCAGTCGGCGATTTCATCAAAACCTTCGTCGCGCGCGTCTTTAGCCATTCCCGGGTACATATCGGTGTACTCGTGAGTCTCGCCGGCCACGGCAGAGCGCAGATTATCAGCAGTGCCACCGATCGGCATGCCGGTGGCGGGATCACCTACTTCTTCCAGATACTCCAGATGGCCATGAGCATGGCCGGTTTCGCCTTCGGCAGTCGAGCGGAACAAGGCGGAGACATCGTTATAACCCTCAACATCCGCCTTCTGGGCAAAATAAAGGTAGCGACGGTTGGCCTGTGATTCGCCCGCAAAAGCAGCTTTCAGGTTTTCTTCAGTTTTAGTGCCTTTTAGTGACATGGTTTAACCTCTGAATCAGTTCTTGTCGTTGTAAGCAGGAGCCTTGGAATTTATAACAAAGGCTTGGCCCTTGCGAAAGAAATTTTTGATGATTCATGGATTAAACCTGATTCATCACCCTGGCTGCTCTTTTAACACGCGGGCAATCTGCTAGAATCGGCCATCCTGACCACGAGAGTTAGCCATGACGGAATCCAGAACCAGAAGCAAGCCCGCAGCAAAAGAGACAGCCTCCAAGCCTGCAGCAACCAAAGCCTCCTCTGCCAAGGTGGCAGAGGTCAATAAGGTAAATAAGGTTACGAAGAGCGTGGCAGAGTCGAAATCTGCGGTTGTCAAAAAGCCCGCGGCAGCAAAAAAGACAGAATCTAAAGCGTCTGTCGCTACGCCCGTCAAGGTAAAAGCAGCCGTTCTGAAGAAGCCGGCGGCCGCTGTGAAGAAGCCGGCAGCCATTGTCAAAGCACCTGCGGCTAAAAAGCCGGCAGTGACCGCTAAAAAGGCTGTCGCTGCCAAAGTATCGCCCGCTGTAACAAAGCCCCTGAATAAAAAAAAGGCTTCGGCAGATTCGGGGGCCACCAAGCCCAAAACGGGTGCTGCCAAAAAGCCCGCAGCTAATGCAAAGACAACAAAAGCGGTAGCCCCGGTTACCAAGCCTGCAGTTGGCAAACCTGCGACAACCAAGGCAGTAGCGCCTGTTAAGAAGCCATCGGCAACCAAGGCCGCGGCTAGCAAACCAACAGCAGTTCCCAAAAAGCCAGCAGCCAGCATGGCTGCAGCAATGCCCAACAAATCCGTTGCAGCAAATTCACCGGTAATCCCGAAAAAGCAGGCTTCAGTCAAGGCAGCCGCAGCCGGCGCTAAAAAACCGGTAACACCGAAGACGGTCGCAGAGATTGCCCCAACCCCGCCGGCAGAACCCAAAAAGCGCAAAGCAGCAGCGCCAAAAAAGGCTGTGCCGGCGCAGGTAGCTGCGGAACTTATGGTAGACGCGTCACCAGAAGTTGTTGCAGAGGTGCCCGCGGAAAAGCCGTCAATACAGGGTGCCTCAATCAGTTTCAGTGCTGTGCAGGAACCTCCGCAGCATCTTACCCTGCGCGTGGAGGTAAACCGTGTGGTGGCGTTTCACTACCGTCTTCGCGAAATCAGACCGGACGGCAGTTTCTCACCATGGATTGAGGAGTCATTCGGGCGTCAGCCACTGTTTTATCTGCATGGGCACGGCAATGTGATTGCAGGTCTGGAGCAGGCACTGGCCGGCAGAAAAGCCGGAGACGCGATCAACATTACGTTGCCCCCCGAGTTGGCATACGGACTGCGTACCTCTAACGACATGATGCGGCTGCCAATCAAGCACCTGCACGGCAATGTCAATCCCAAGGCGCTGTTGCCAGGCTCAATTGTCACCATGAAGACCAATCAGGGTCTCAAAAATGCGCTGGTGATGAAAGTCGGAAAATTTAATGTTGATGTTGATACCAATCATCCTTACGCCGGTCGGACCTTGCACTATCAGATTGAGATTCTGGGTGTCAGACCCGCTAGCGCAGAAGAAGTTACGCACCGGCATGTCCATGGCCCGGGCGGACATCAACACTGATTTTGAAAGGACAGCACAAGGCGTTTAATCATTATTATAAAAACAAGGGTTTTATCATGACAGCAGAGAACGAGAGTCGAAGACAGCTTTTGAAAGCAGGCGTTGGTGCTGGTCTGGTAGCAGCAACCGCCGGATTTCCATGGTTTGCGCTGGCGCAGGATGAGCGCCTGATGAGTTTTCTGGATATCCCCGAGGGCTATGCGCCGACTCCGCGACAGCCTGGCCGCACGCATGTTATCGATACGCGCCAAATAGATAGCTTTTACAGTGGTGATTTCTATGTGGTTCAGCATTACGGGCAGCCCGAACTAGATGTCGCCAACTACAAGCTCGATCTGACCGGGCTGGTCAATCGCGAGCTCAGTTTCACGCTCGATCAGTTGCGTGCTCTGCCCGGCCGAGAAATTGATGTCGGTTTTGAATGCGGTGGCAATGGCAACCGCATGTTCCACGGTCTGGTCGGCAATGCGCGCTGGCGCGGTGTCAGCCTTCCTGCCTTGCTGGAGCAGGCAGGTGTTCAGCCTGCGGGGCGCGAAGTTGTGTTTTTTGGTGGAGATGTGGGCACAGAGGAGATTCGCGGCCGCCAGGTTGAGAAGGTATTCGCGCGTAGCTTGTCTCTTGAAGATGCCATGCGTCCGGATAACATGGTGGTTTACGAAATGAATGGCGAACCTCTGCCGGTTCATCACGGCCGTCCGGTCCGGCTGCTGATCCCCGGTTTTTATGGTGTTGCCAATGTGAAGTGGCTCACCCAGATTCACGTCCAGGATACCCGTTACATGGGTCGTTTTATGGGACGTGACTATGTAACGCTGAAGCGTGAAATGGTTGGCAATCAAGAGCGCTGGGTTGAGAATTCGGTGGCGCGCATGAATCTGAAATCGGTTGTTGCGCGCGTCACTCAGCGTGGCAACACGCACAGGATCAGTGGATTTGCGCTGAATGATGGCACACCGCTGCAGAGCGTCGAGATCAGCATAGACGGTGGCGCCTGGCAGCAGGCCAGTATCGATCCACAGGCCAGTCAGTACAGCTGGAAACCCTTCCATTTTGACTGGGCCGGCGCGACGCCAGGCGAGCATACGGTGGTTTCACGTGCGACTGATATCAACGGTCATTCACAGGCTGTTGCAGAGGATTTGCCTGAACGCGTTAGCTACTGGGAAGAGTTTGGTCAGTTCCCGAGGCGGGTAATGATAGAAGCGTAATGCTTGCTCGTCTGACGTTCAGACAACTGACAGTGAGCAGTTTGCTGTCAAATCATTTCTGGTATTGACGCTGATTGGTAACGATCAGCCGGGTCTGGTGGAATCACTGGCCCGGATCGTTGCAAGTCATCATGGCAACTGGCTGGAAAGCAATATGTCGAAGCTGGCAGGTAAATTTGCCGGGATACTGCGTATCGGTGTTGATGAACAACATGTGGATACTCTGATTACTGCCCTTGACGGTCATTCCCTGCTTCTAAAATTGGTCGTCGAGCGCAGTGTTACAAATCCCGACCGGCCTGATTATTGAGGCGCTGCGAGCACAGCTTGAGAGCCTGGCGGACGACCTGATTGTTGACCTTATTTTGATCTCAGGCTGATGATGCTCCAGCCTTTGGTGCGGGCGTGAGCACGCAGCGTGTCATCCGGATCCACGGCAATCGCTTGACCAGCCACTTCCAGCAAGGGAATATCATTAAAAGAATCGCTATAGAAAATACTGTCATGAAGGCTTAGTGTTGCATCGCCGCGCATACTCAGCCACTCCTGCAATTTGGTGATTTTCCCAGCTTTAAAACACGGAATACCTGAAATCTTGCCAGTAAAAACGTCGTGCTGAATTTCCAGATCGGTGGCAATCAGATCATGGACGCCCAGCCGCTCGGCAATCGGGCCGGTTACAAAGCGATTGGTTGCGGTCACGATCAGGCAAAGATCACCGGCAGCCTTGTGCTCACTCACCAGGGACTGCGCGGCGGGCAGCATCATAGGTTCCACAAACAGCGACATAAACTCGGCATGCAGCATTGACAGCCGTTGTTTGCTGAATCCCACCACAGGTGCAATGGCAAACTCCAGATACTCATTCATATCCAGCACGCCTTGTTTGTATTGGGCATAAAAACCGTCATTGCGACGCCGGTGCTCGTTTGCATCCACCAGACCCGCGTGAATCAGGTATTCGCCCCAGGCGTGGTCACTGTCGCCGCCCAGCAGTGTGTTATCCAGATCAAAAATAGCCAGCCTGCTCATACGTGTGGTGTCCCGGGTTGATTAACTGCGCCGCCATTATAACCTCAGGGGCGCGCTTTTTTGCCGTGCAAAATTGTGAAACAATGCGGAGCTGTCAGAACCATTCAAACCGGTTGATCTGACATCTTTACAACCACGGGGAAAGCGGGCTGCCACATGATCGATGCTGAAGGTTTCAGGCCTAATGTCGGTATTATCATCTGCAACCAGAAAGGGCAGGTGATGTGGGCCAAGCGTATTGGCCAGGATGCCTGGCAGTTTCCGCAAGGCGGAATACGTCATGGTGAGCGGCTGCAACAGGCCATGTTCAGAGAATTAAAAGAAGAAGTCGGGCTTGAGGCCAGAGATGTTGAAATTCTGTCCAGCACCCGAGATTGGTTGTATTACCAATTGCCAAAGAACTATATCCGGCAAAACACCAATCCAGTGTGTATTGGCCAAAAACAAAAGTGGTTTTTGCTGGGCTTGAAGGCAGATGAATCGCGTATCTGCTTGTCTAATCAATACGTATCGCCAGAGTTCGATGATTGGCAGTGGGTGAGTTTCTGGTACCCGTTAAGCCAGGTTATTGAATTCAAGCGAGAAGTTTATCGTCAGGCGCTCAAGCAGTTAGTGAAGCCCCTGAACCGCTTTATCATTTCATAAGGCGCCCGCTGGCGTCTGAGCACCCTTGTTTATGCTTGATAGATTGCGTGAAATAGTCCAGGAGGTGAACACCGCCACGGACCTGCAGTCCGCACTCGACGTGATTGTTTCGAGGGTGCGTGACGCCATGCAGACACAAGTCTGTTCGGTCTACCTGTTGGACACTGAAGTTAACAGTCATGTGCTGATGGCCTCAGAAGGCTTGCGCAAAGAGTCCGTCGGGCATGTCAGCTTGCAGCTGGATGAAGGGCTGGTGGGTTTGGTCGCCCGCAATGGTGAGCCAGTCAATCTGCAGGACGCCCAAGCTCATCCGAATTATCATTATTTGTCTGAAACCGGTGAGGAAGCATTCGGTTCCTTTCTGGGTGTTCCGATTATTCACCATCGCAAGGTGTTGGGCGTATTGGTTGTGCAGCACCGCGAGAAGCGCTACTTCGACGCGGGTGAAGAAGCTTTTCTGATCACATTGTCCGCGCAGTTGTCCGGCGTTATCGCGGCAGCCGAAGCAACCGGTGCAATTCAAGGCACCAGCCCCTCGGGCCAGCGTCGCGCGGATGCAAGTTTCAGTGGTATTTCCGGTGCATCGGGTGTTGCTATTGGTCAGGGCGTGGTGGTTTTTCCGCACGCCGATCTCAAACTGATTCCAACCCGTATCACCGATAACATCGCGGCGGAGCTGACAAGCTTCCAGACTGCGCTGGAAGCTGTGCGCGCAGATATCCGTGCCTTGGGGGAATCGGTTGGGCACCAGTTGCGTCCGGAAGAGCGTGAGTTGTTTGATGTCTACCTGCGCATGCTCGACGACGATGCACTGGGTCGTGAAGTTACTGATTTAATCAATCTGGGGAACTGGGCGCAGGGCGCATTGGCAGAGGTAGCCAATGATCACGTCAAAGCGTTTGAACAGATGAAGGATCCTTACCTGCGCGAACGTGCCGCGGACATCAAGGATCTGTGCAGTCGCGTGCTGTTTTACCTGCAGGAAACTGAGCGGGCAACGCCCCGCGATTATCCCTTGCGCACCATTCTGATTGGTGAAGAGCTTGCGCCGTCAATGCTGATGGAAGTGCCTCGCGAAAAATTGGCCGGCATTATTTCAGTCATGGGCTCAAGCAATTCACATGTTGCCATTCTTGCGCGCACCATGGGCATACCCACTGTCATGGGCGCTGTAGATCTGCCTTACCATAAGTTGGATGGTCGCTCTTTGATTGTGGATGGTTATAGCGGCACGGTTTACAGCAATCCGTCGGATCAGTTACTGGCGCGCTACCGAGAAGTGATTAAAGAAGAGGAACAACTGGTCCGTGGACTGGAGGTATTGATCAACCTGCCCGCGGTCACTCCTGACGATCATCGGGTCAGTCTGTGGGTCAACACCGGGTTGATGACTGATGTGGTGCGGTCTCTGGATCATGGCGCCGAAGGCATTGGCCTGTTCCGCACCGAGGTACCGTTTCTGTTGAGCGAACGCTTTCCCAGTGAGGACGAGCAGGCTGACATTTACCGGCAGCAGCTTGAAGCGTTTGCACCCAAAAAAGTCACCATGCGTACCCTGGATGTGGGTGGTGACAAATCACTGCCGTACTTTCCGATAGAAGAAGAAAACCCCTTCCTGGGCTGGCGGGGGATTCGTGTCACCCTCGATCACCCAGAGATTTTTATTGTGCAGGCGCGTGCCATGCTGCGCGCCAGCGAAGGGCTGAATAATCTGCAGATCATGTTGCCCATGGTGTCCAATCTGGATGAGGTGCATCGGGCGACACAGATTATCAAGCGGGCGTTGCGGGAACTGCAGGACGAGGGATTAACGGTGGTGATGCCACCTATCGGCGTAATGATTGAGTTGCCCGCAGCAGTCTATCTCACCCGTGCCCTCTGCAAAATTGTCGATTTTGTGTCAGTTGGCAGTAATGATCTGACGCAGTATCTGCTGGCAGTTGATCGTAATAACACCCGGGTGGCTGACTTGTATTCCTCATTCCACCCGGCAGTGTTGTATGCACTTCAGCAAGTGGTGGATGGCGCACATGCGGAAGGTAAAACGGTCAGCATCTGTGGTGAAATGGCGGGAGATCCCGGTGCCGCCATCTTGTTGATGGCCATGGGTTTTGACATCTTGTCCATGAATGCATCGACCTTGCTCAGAGTCAAGGCAGTCATCAGGGCAGTGACCCTGAGTTCTGCAAAAACAGTTCTGGCCGAGGTTATGCAAATGACCGATGCCGCTAGTATCCGGCGTGCGGTTGATCTGGCGCTATACAATGCCGGTGTTGATCGTTTGTTGCGGACATCCCGATGAGAGAGCGTTTATGCTGACTTACCCCGATATCGATCCGGTTGCGTTTTCGATTGGCCCGTTGACCGTGCATTGGTACGGCATCATGTACATTGTTGCGTTCAGTGCCTGCTGGTTTCTGGCGCGTCTGCGTTCACGTGGCGCCGTAGCGCCCGGGTCAAAGGGCTGGACTGAAGAACAGCTCTCGGATCTGGTGTTTTATGGCGCGCTGGGAGCCGTGCTGGGTGGTCGGTTTGGTTCAGTGCTTTTTTACAACTTTGACCGTTTTATTGCAGATCCTTTGTGGTTGTTGCGGGTCTGGGAAGGCGGTATGTCCTTCCATGGCGGATTCCTCGGGGTGATGCTGGCGTTTTATCTGTACTCGCGACGCATCAACCGCCACTATTTTGACGTGCTGGATTTTATTGCGCCGTTTGCGCCGCTGGGTCTGGGCATCGGGCGTATTGGCAATTTTATTGGCGGTGAGCTTTGGGGCCGGCCAACTGAGGTCTCGTGGGGCATGGTATTCCCGCACGTTGATGACCTGCCGCGCCACGCCTCACAGTTGTATCAGGCATTTCTCGAAGGGGTTGTATTGTTTGCGGTGGTCTGGTGGTTCTCGTCCAAACCACGGCCACGTTACGCGGTTGCCGGCCTGTTTGGTCTGGGTTACGGGCTGCAGAGATTTTTTGTCGAATTTTATCGGGAGCCGGATTCATGGCTCGGTTTTGTGGCGCTGGACTGGCTCACCATGGGACAAATTCTGTCGGTTCCGATGATCATCGCGGGGGCTGCGCTGATGGTTTATGCCTATCGCCAAGCGCCTGAGATTCAAACCAGAAAGAGGTCAGCATGAAACAGTATCACGATCTTCTGCAGCGGATTCTGGATGAGGGTGCTGTTAAAACCGATCGCACTGGCACGGGTACTTTATCGGTGTTTGGTCACCAGATGCGCTTTGATCTGCAGGCCGGTTTTCCGCTGCTGACCACCAAAAAGCTGCACCTGCGCTCCATCATTCACGAACTGTTATGGTTTCTGACAGGTGACACCAATATCCGTTATCTGAAGGAAAATGGCGTGTCGATCTGGGACGAATGGGCTGATGACAAGGGTGACCTTGGTCCAGTGTATGGTTTCCAGTGGCGTTCCTGGCCGGCAGCAGACGGCGCCTCTGTTGATCAGATCAGCAATGTCATTGCCCAGATCAAAAAAAATCCAGATTCGCGCCGGCTGATGGTGGTTGCCTATAATCCGGCGTATGTGGATCAGATGGCACTTCCTCCGTGTCATTCATTGTTTCAGTTCTATGTGGCTAACGGCCGTTTGTCCTGCCAGCTCTATCAGCGCTCTGCGGATACCTTTCTGGGAGTGCCGTTTAATATCGCATCGTATGCCCTGCTGACACAGATGGTGGCACAGCAGTGTGACCTGGCGCCCGGCGAGTTTATCTGGACCGGCGGTGATACGCATTTGTACAGCAATCACCTTGATCAGGCGCGATTGCAGCTGACCCGTGATTTTATGGCCTTGCCGACATTACAGATCAAGCGGCGGCCACCCTCAATTTTTGATTACAAATATGAAGATTTCGAGATTGTGGGCTACCAGGCACATCCACATATCCCAGCACCGGTTGCGATATGAGCGCAGGTTATCAACCCATGGATGGTAAGGACACCATGAAGCTCGCGCTGATCTGGGCCATGTCCCGAAACCGGGTTATTGGGCGTAACAATGCCTTGCCGTGGTACCTGCCGGAAGATTTGAAGTACTTCAAGCGCGTTACCATGGGCAAGCCGATTATCATGGGGCGCAAGACTTGGGAGTCGATTGGCAGACCATTACCCGGCCGCACCAACATTGTTATAACCCGCAGCAGCAGTTATCAGGTACCCGAGGGTGTCAAGGTGGTTTCGTCACTGGAGGCTGCTTTGGAGCTGGCCGATAAAGTCTGCCTGATCAATGGCGTCAATGAGGCAGTGGTCATCGGAGGCGCAGAGATTTATGCATTGGCTTTGCCAAGGGCTACCCGGCTCTATATGACTCAGGTGCATGCTGAAGTTGATGGGGATGCTTTTTTTCCGCAGATTGATCTGGATGTATGGCAGGAGCTGGCACGGGAAGACTTTGCTGCCTCCGGGGCTAATCCGTATGACTACAGTTTTGTGGTGCTAGAACCTCAGTCATAAACATCCGGCATCAACAAATTACAATTTCCTGCCTGCCCACAGTAGCAGTGTGTCTATCAGGTCATGTTTGCTGAACGGTTTGAAAAGCACAACGTCCATGCCAGCAGCCAGGCATGGCTGCCTCGTAAGCTTGCTGTCCATCGGTAATATGCTGGCAGTGTCGATCAGGCCATCAGGGTCAATATCTGCGTTAAACTCGGACTTTATGAGCTCGGCGTATACCTCAAGTGCCGGGCGAAAATTAAGTTCGTGAACCGTATTGCCGCTGGTTGAGGTGGCTCTGAGTAATGACGAAATATTGGTCGGCGGCCTCTTCATCGATGTTGTTTTCAACGCAGCCGAGTATGACAAGTCCGTCCGGGGCGGAAACATGAGTAATGTCCCGCAGCTGGCTATCCAGTTGAGCCAGCGTACCGGAGGCTATGAAATAGGGAAACATCACAGAGTATCCTCTTGGCTGTCTTGGTTGCGAGAGCCCCAGTTGATAACCCAATGAGCAAGTTCCGCGGCTGGCATCGGTTTCGCAAAATAAAAACCCTGGATGTTCTGGATGCCAAGAATCTTAGTATGTTTGAGTGTGAGTTTATCTTCCACACCTTCAGCAATAATACGCAGTCCCACCATGCGGGACAGTTGCATGATGCTTTCAACAATGGAGCGTGAATCACTGGAACTGGCGAGATCCTGAATAAAAGAACTGTCGATCTTGATTTCGTCAAACGCGCGCGACTTTAGTTTGGCAAGTCCGGACTGTCCCACACCAAAGTCATCAATCGATAGTTGCACACCTTTCATGCGCAGTCTTGCCATCGACTCCAATACGACCGGGCCGGGGTTTTCAAGACCACGTTCGGTGATTTCACACTGGAATCGCTGTGTCGGCAAACCATGTCGTGTCAGTTTTTCCATCAGCTCGACAATAAAAATTTCCGACTCAAGGACTTGTGGTGGCACGTTGATGCTGATTTTTACGGCAGTCCCGGTGTCCTTTTCCAGTTGCACGGTATCCCGGATGGCGGTTTCTGCAATCTGCAAAGTAAAAGCCACAACAAGGTTGGAATCTTCAATCTGTTCGATAAAGGAGCCAGGGGATAATTGGCCAAATTCAGGATGATCCCACCGTGCCAGTGCTTCGATGCCAATTACCGTTGCGGATAACAAGGATACCTGGGGTTGATAAACAGTACTGAACTGTCCAGCCTTGAACGCGGCGAAGACCTCTTCGTGACTGAAACGAGGCTGCATAATTCTGCTGCGCACCTCGACAGCGGAAGGTAACCGGTCAAGTTTAGCCAACGCCTTGAGCACAGAAGAGCGTGTTAGCGGCTTCTGAAGCACATCAGTTTGATGCAGACCGTACATCTTCGCGGTACGCTTGGCCAGTTCCAGAATGGGCAACTCATGCCCACTGGCGATCAGCAATTTGGGTTTAGGCTCCAGCAATGCGATGGTCTTTATAAACGCGACGCCATCAACACCGGGCATGTTAAGGTCCAGAATGACAGTGTCGGTGCCCGACAAACAGACTGACTCATCCTCGACAGCTCTCAGCGTCGTCTGCACCGAGTATTTGCCTCGTAATACAATTTTCATCTGTTCCAGAAACAGCGGGTCGTCATCAATTACCAGCAAGCGCCGGAGTTCATTGTTGTTTGACGGGGCGCTCGGTTCACAAGGGCTATCAGGTAACATAAATGCATTCCAGCAAATCGCGTTAAATGAATAAAAGTTGAACAGAAAAGTCTTTGTACCTAGGCAGTGCGTAACGAGCTGACAGATTTAACAGTCAGTTATATACAGTAAACAATAAAAATGCTGGATCAACGTAAACCTTATTGGCATCCGCTGACAACACATAAACCGATTGAGGGTAGCAGCCAAATCCTCTGCGTTTGGCTCGCCTTCAAGAGCTGTGTTCAGGTTTCTGTTCAGCATCGCAGATAGCTCTGATTCTTGATCATATACACGGACTCATCCATGACTTGCGGGCAGCCACTTCATCAGCAGGTTGCGGAATGACTGGTTATTGGTGGGCTTTACAAGCGTATCGCTAAATCCAGAAATGACAAAAGACTTTGCTTCGACTTCACACGCATTGGCGGTCCAGGCGATAACGGGCGCGTCCCTGTAGTGCGGAAACTGGCGTATCAGCCGCGTGGCTTGTTGGCCATCCATTTCAGGCATCTGAATATCCATCAGGATCAATTGATATTGATTATGCCTGGCAAGTTCAATCGCTTTAGCAGCAGACTCTGCCGCATCAACGTGCAGACCCCATTTTTGCAACTGAAGCATACAAAGGCGCAGATTGATTTCATTGTCATCCACGATCAGCACGTTACCTGATAACAGGATCTGGTTGCTATCCAGCGACTTAAGACTTGATGTACTTGAGGTGATGGTGACAGGCACATCAAACCAGAACGAACTGCCCTTGCCTGATGGCGTGTCACTGACGCCGATACGCCCCCTCATCAACTCAACCTCGGACTTTACAATGGCCAGTCCCAAGCCGGAGGTGGAGTCTTTTGATTTTTTAGGTCTGTCAATGGTCGCGAAGGGTTCAAAAATGCGCTGCCGATCCGCAATTGGTACACCCGGCCCGCTATCCTGTACCTCAAACATGACTGAGGTTCTTGCCGATGCCTGTGCTGCCTTCAGGCTGACTTTGACGAGTACATCAGCCCCTTCGCAATGTTTGATGGCGTTACCCACCAAATTCAGTAGTACATTATGAATTCTCAGCGCGTCGGCAGATACTGACTCGGGCAATCGTTGTTCAAGTTGCAGTTTAATCTGCACATTGTTTTGCTGTGCGAGCAGGCTGGTGATATCCAGCACGTCTTTGCATAACTGTGCCGGGTCAAACTCTTTAATGACCGGCGTTGCATTGCCTGAGCTGACCTGCGAGAAGTGCAGTATCTGATTGATGATCCCCAGCAAGGCTTCGGAGGATTTGCCAATTACTGAAATCAGTTGAGCAGCATGTGGATTGACGGTCTCGGCCTTCAACAGCTCGGCAGCGCTAACAATGCCATTGAGAGGGGTGCGCAACTCATGGCTGATGTGGTTTACAAACTGCGACTTAACCTTGCTGGCAGCAATCGCTTTTTCGTTAGCGATTTGCAGATTCAACAGCAGATTATTCATATCGTCGATCATCATCTGCTGCGTATTCAGATTCAGTTGAAGTTCCAGTTGTGCGTCTGCAATAGGAAAGCTATTTGGAGACAGCAGCCGTGATGGCCGATTCTCCTGCATCCATGTCAACCACGGGGTAATGACCATGGTAACGTCGTCATCACCCGGAGATGGCGGCAATAGCTGGCCGCGCATCGCAAACTCGCCGTCCAGCGTAATAAACAAAAACAACTGACGTCCCAGCAAGCTAATGTCGGGAACGTGCTTGGCAAGAGCTGGTCGTTTTACAGTAAAACCACTGACAAAATGCTCACCCTGGCAATTGTTGCCAATCTCCCTCTGCAGTTGGTCACTGACAAATTTAACTCTGTTCTGTTTGTCCAGTACCAGATACAGAGGATAAACGCTGCCCAGGGCAGGGGTGGGAGCTGAGTTCATTTCGCTTCAGGCGTGGTCAATCTGAAACGGGTTAGTTGCCCCTCATCAGAGAGGGTTTCTTCCACTACCGTGACTTCAATGACAACGGAATAGTAGTCTGCCAGACCATCCAGCAGTCCCCGCACAAAAGCGGTGAGTCCCTGCCGCGAACTGGAGTAGATCAGCTCGTAGGTGTTCTCTTCGGTAGGCAGAAGCTGGAAAGACGGTGGGCGGTAGTCTGGAAATGAGGATGCAATCCGATCGTGCATGTGGTTCAGATTGGCAAGCAGTTCCCACAAAGTTTCACCATGCATATTCAGTACCCCGGCGTAATGGGCAAAGGCGGTACGCTTGATGAAGTGCCAGCCAAAGTCATACAAAAGCTCGTCAAAACTACGCCCGGTTCTGGCGTGTGTCACACCGAGCAGCGACAGCACCACATTGTCGTCGTAACTTTTCAGGGACAAGAAGTCTTTTCCAGACAGCCCTGCCGTTTGCATGATCACTGCCCACTCATCGTCTCCCAAATGAGTTCTTATCATGTCGCGCAGGGAATTGTGTATCAGTCCATACATAGCAAGGCCTACTGAGTATTTTCATTAGGAAAACAGGTTTGAAGCGTCAACAAGTTCCAGCGTTACTGGTTGGCGGGTCTGGCGCGCAGCCAGGAGCAGAACTCTTGCGTTGGCATTGGATGCGCACAATAAAATCCCTGCACATTAGCGACCCCAAGTCGCTTGGTAAGCAGTAGGGTTGGACTATCCTCGATGCCCTCAGCGACCACCCGCATACCCACCAATGAAGCCAGATGAATGATACTCTCCACAATGGATCGCGAATCAAGAGAACTGGTCAGGTCGCTGATAACCGAGCGATCAATCTTGATTTCATCAAATGTCCGGGTATTGATCTTCGATAAGCCAGATTGCCCCACACCAAAATCAGCAATCGACAGCTGTATTCCTTTCATGCGCAATCGCGCCAGGGACGTCGCCGCTTGCAGGCTCGGACTTTCGAGTCCACGTTCGGTAATCTCGCACTGAAAGCGCTCTGGCGGCAAGCCATGAACATTTAACATGTCACACAGTCGGTCTGTAAATGTTTCTGAAATCAGGACATTTGGCGGGACATTGATACTGACTTTACCCTTGAAGCCCGATTCCAGACTCATTTGAATGGTGTCGCGGATGGCCATTTCAGCGATCATCAACGTGAATTCAATCGCCTCGGATGAATCTTCAAGTGAGTGAATAAAATAGGCGGGCGACAGGCGTCCAAGCTGAGGATGATCCCAGCGAACCAACGCTTCTATGCCGACAATATCGTTGGACTCCAGCGCAATTTGCGGCTGGTAATACAGCAGAAACTCGCCAGCTCGCGAACCTTTGATGATGTCGGCTTTGCTGATGTTGTCGTGCGCCTGGGACAATGGCTGGTGGTCGTGGTTCATGAGTTCCAGATCCACCAATGCCTGCAAAAGCTGGTCTTTGCTGATGGGCTTTTGCAGTGCCAGGGTTTGCGTTAAACCGCAGAGCTCAGCTGCGCTTCTGGCTAGCTCAATGATCGAGCTATCGTAACCGCTGGCAATCAATAACTTCGGTTTCGGGTTCAGACTGGCAATGGTCTTGATAAAAGAGACGCCATTCATGCCAGGCATGTTCAGATCAAGAACAATGGTATCGGCCTGTATCAGCGACAGGGCATCCGGCGCCATTGCCGACAGGCGTTGAATGACAGCATACTTCTTGTCTACAAACAGTTTTATCTGTGCCTGAAAAGAAGTGTCATCATCGATCACCAGCAACAGAGGCAGCTCACCTGCCGGATTGAAACTGGTTTGCTGGTTGTGCGGATCACTAGGCACGGACGGACTCCCGCTGCAGAAAGGTCAGCTCGGCACGAATAAGATCAATTGTGCTATGCAGCAATTGTGTTGTTTGTTCTGTCTCTTCAATCACCCGCAACAAATTGCCATCTGTCGCAGCCATCTCAAGGCTTTTCAGTGAGTCTGCCAACGCCAGCGCGCCAACACTGGCGGAGGATGACTTCAGCTTGTGAGCTGTCTCGCGAACCAGTCTCAAATCATTGCTCTTGTTGCTGTTACTCAAATCGTTCCAGGATTCCAGGTTGATTTGTATAAACATTTCATAAAACTGGATGAGAACATCGTTCTCAGTGGTGCCCAGAGACGTCGGCAATGCAGTTTTATCGAATAAAACCATCGTTGATTGATACATGATATGACCAGCTTTCAGAGTGCAACAATAATTCCTAGCATCATGGCAGCTTAGTAAACTCCCTCAGCAATCTCAGGGCTTGTTTACAATTCATTACAAAACTGGGAAATCCCGTTATTGACTGACTTGCACCAGGGCATAACCCCGTCCGCGCAGGGTACGAACAATGTAGCTCGGGTCCAGCGTTACCAGTTTTTTCCGCAGTTTGCTGGCGAGCACATCGATAGAGCGGTTGGACGGCTGCATCTCATAGCCATAAAGCACCTGGAAGGCATCTGCTCTGTCGATATACCGGTCTTTGCTGCTGACAAACAGCTCCAGCAGACCAATTTCCTTATCCGTCAGTTTGATACTGCTGCCGTTACTGTGCCTGAGCATCTGATCCGTCCAGTTCAGTGCAATACGCTCATCCAGTTGCAGTTTGAGCTCACGAGTCTTGCCGTTATCCTCACCAGGTAACTTTCGTAACGAAGCAATAATGCGTGCATCCAGTTCCCGTATATCGCAGGGTTTTACAATGTACTGGTCTGCACCGGCTTTCAGGCAACTCACCAGCGTCTCAAGTTTGTTGTTACCGGTCAGCACAACGATGGGGACATCACAAAAGCTCTGCACATGACGGCAAAGGGCAAGCCCGGTGGGTTCATCAATACCTAGGAAATAGTCAAAGATAAACAGATCAGGCAATTCGAGGGTGGGTAAAAGCTCCATCAGCCGACGCCCGGAGTTGATCAGCGAGCAGCGATACCCCAGACTGTTGAGCTGGTAATCCAGCACCCGACCGTACAATTTGTCGTCTTCTACAATCACAATCGACTTTTTGGTTGTGTCCACCGTGAGTCTTTGCTCCCTTAGTTGCGCCTGATCAACGTAGTAGTTTTACAAACGCTTTGGAATTGCGCTGATAGTTATACATTTGCTGTTTTTTTGGAGGCAGATCATTTATTCCAATGGGTTGAAAACCACGCTCCAGAAACCAGTGTGCAGTTTGTGTGGTTAACACAATCACTTTTTTTAATCCCTGTTTCAGCGCTTCCTTTTCCAGAGCTCGCAGCAGATGATCGCCTCGCCCGCTTTCCTGATAGTGCTTATGGATGGCGATGCAGGCGATTTCACCACACTCTTCATCCAGCGGGTAGATGGCAGCACACGCAATGATCATGCCTTCCATCTCGATCACCTTAAAGTAGTCGATCTCCGCCTCCAGTAGTTCGCGGGAACGATGCACAAGAATTCCCGCCTCTTCCAGCGGCGCAATCAATTCCAGAATGCCACCGACATCATTAATGGTTGCCTGACGCAACCACTCAAAGTTGTCTTTGGACACCAGGGTGCCTTGACCATCACGGGTAAACAGTTCCTGAATCAGCGCGCCGTTGTCTGCAAAACTGATCAGGTGGCAACGATGCACGGTTTTATTGCTGGCTTTGACGGCAGCGGCCAATGACACCAGCGTACCGTTTTTGCTTTGAATATTGTCCGCAGGAATCTCTCTGAGCAGTGCTTCTGCAGCAACCGGGCTCAGTGTGCTCATCAACTCACCGTTGTTGTTGCTGACCCCGCACTGGGGGACAAAGAGGATGAGTTTGGACGCCTGCATGGCAATGGCGACTTCGGTTGCGATATCCTCTGCCGACAGGTTAAACACCTCTCCGGTCGGTGAATAGCCAAGATTGGACAACAGCACAATACTGTTCTTGTCCAGATGCTGAAGGATTGCTTCCGCATTCACCTTGCGAACGACACCGGTGAGGGCGTAATCGACGCCGTCAATAATTCCCAGTGGGCGGGCGGTAATGAAGTTGCCTCGGCTGACCTTGATATCAGCCCCGTGCATCGGTGAATTGGCTAATCCCATGGAAAACTGTGCTTCGATATCGATAGACATGGCGCCAACGGTCTGTTTGATCAGCTGTAAACTTTCACTGTCAGTAATGCGCAGACCTTTGTGATATCGCAGTTCATGGCCGGCGCTGGTGAGCGCATCATTAATCTGGGGGCGCGCGCCATGCACCAGCACCAGTTTTACACCCAGACTGTGAAGCAGGGAAATGTCATGCACAATGCGACTGAAGTTATCGTGAGCCAGCGTCTCACCGGTCAGCAATACCACAAACACCTTCTTGCGATGGGCATTGATGTAACTGGACGAATGTCTGAACCAGTCGATGTATTGCGTTAGATTGTCCATGCCCTTAGTTCCGTGTTGCCATGCGTATAAACCATTCCATTATGTGATTGAGCTCAGGTGTTGAACAAGGGGGAGCCCGATTTAAGACAATAATGACTGATAAACTGCCGCAACAGATTGATACAAGGTTGCACCCTGTCCAGAGCAAGGTACTCATCGGGCTGATGCGCCTGCTCAATGTCACCAGGTCCGAGCACAATTGTGTCTATGCCCATGTCCTGCAGAAATGGCGCTTCAGTACCAAAGGCCACGGTGGCGGCAGTATGACCTGTCAGTCGCTCAGCGGTCTTGACCAGATCACTTTCTGCGGGGCAAATAAACGCCGGCGCGCCCACAAACAGCGGGGTAAACTCAAAGCCTACCTTCCAGCGTTCAGCCAGCGGGCGCAGTCGTTTGTCAATTTCGCCGCGCAGCAGTTCAGCTTCCATACCCGGCAACAGGCGGATATCAAACTCCAGCTCGCAGTGCCCACAGATCCTGTTGGGATTGTCGCCACCGTGAATACAACCAAAATTCATGGTGGGTTTGTCGATCACAAACAATGGGCTGTGGTAACGCTGCTGCAGTTCGTTGCGATAGCTCATCAGTTCGCTCAACACGTCGTGCATTGCTTCCATCGCGTTGATGCCCAGGCTGGGGTCGGAGGAGTGTCCGCTGCGCCCCTGCAGTCGGATGGATTCCATCATCACACCCTTGTGTGCGCGGATGGGTTTCATGCCCGTAGGTTCACCAATAATGGCATAGCGTGCTTTAGGCCGGCCAATCTCGGCTATTCTGCGGGCGCCGGACATTGAGGTCTCCTCATCCGCGGTGGCCAGCACAATCAGAGGTTGTTGCAGTGGCTGTCCGAGAAATGGCTGCACAGCCTCCAGGATCAACGCAAAAAAACCTTTCATATCGGTGCTGCCAAGACCATAAAGGCGCCCGTCTTTTTCGGTGACAGCCAAGGGGTCAACGCTCCACAGCTCCGGGTTCATGGGGACGGTATCAGTATGGCCGGCCAACACCAGGCCGCCGGGTCCTTTGCCAAGTGTGGCAATCAGGTTGGCTTTCAGGTTGCCGTGTGTGCTGGTACAGGGCACTATTTCGCACTCAAAACCCAGTGCACTGAACTGTTCGGCCAGATAGTTAATGACCGGCATATTGCTCATATCCAGCGCCGGATTGGCGGAACTGATGGTAGGCAGCTTCAGTAACGACTGCATACGGTTGATCAGAGAGCGGTGTTCGCTTGCGGACATGGTTGTCAACTCAAGATGCCGGCAGGGCCAGCGAGCAATTGCTACAGAAATGCTTCCAGAACACTGTTTAGGAACTGATAACCACGCTCGGTAGTCGTGATCCGTTCACCATCGACAGTCAGAAGCCCTTGATGCCGCAAAGATTCTACCTGCTTTGAATGGCGGCTGAAAGGCAGCCCTGTCAGCGACTCAAATTGACTTATGGTAAAGCCTTCCCGAAGTCGCAAAGCGTTCAACAGGAACTCTACCGGCAAGTCCTCTGCCTCAATTGGACTGGCATCGGCCATATAGGGGTAACGCACCAGCAGATTACTGTTTTCCCGTGTCAGGCTGAGTTTTGCGGCCTGCAGATAATGCGCGGGTTGCTTTCGTTTGCGTAGTCGTAGAATGCGGTGTTTGTGCGGTTCAGTGAGTTTGGCGTGGGCGCCGGCGCCAATGCCAAGGTAATCTCCAAAGCGCCAATAATTCAGGTTATGCCTGGACGCTTCACCCGCGCGCGCAAACGCGGAGACCTCATAACGCTGGTAGCCCTGTTCGTGCAGCAGTGCCAGTCCCGCATCCTGAATATCAATCAAGGTATCCTCAGCGGGCAAAGCAGGCGTGTGCTTGAAAAACGCCGTGTTGGGTTCGATGGTCAACTGATACCAGGACAGATGTTCAGGCGCAAAACCGATGGCTTTGTAAAGATCATGCAAGGCCGCATCAGGTGTCTGCTCTTGCAAGCCATACATCAGATCCAGATTCAGGCGTTTAAAGCCCGCTTTGCGCGCAAAATCGATGGCACGTTCAGCGTCATGGTGATCGTGAATACGCCCCAGATTTTTCAGCTGTTGTGCATCAAAACTCTGAATACCCAGCGACAAGCGATTGATGCCGGCTGCATGGTAGTCCGCGAATTTTTCCCGTTCTGCAGTGCCCGGGTTTGCCTCCAGGGTGATTTCGATATCACTGCTGAATCTCAGGGATTTTTGCAGACCATTCAGCAGGCGATCATAGGCGTTTGCGGACAACAGACTGGGTGTGCCGCCGCCGATAAAGATGCTTTGTATCTCGCGTTTCTGAACATACGGCAGGTCATGCTGCAGATCGTCCAGCAAGGCGCTGATATAGTCTTCCTCGGGCAGCGCGCCTGCGCTGTCGTGTTCATGCGAGTTAAAGTCGCAATAGGGGCATTTGCGCACACACCATGGCACATGAATGTACAAGCTCAACAGCGGCAGGGTCAGCCTTGAGGTTTGGGCAGTTGGGCTGGCACCGCAGTCATTGTCTGGCAGCGCGCTCACGCAGCGATGCCGTAACGGGCGCTGAGCGCCGCCAGCAGCAGTTGACAGGCCTGCGCGCGATGGCTGATGCGGTTTTTTTCGTTTGTGCTCAATTCAGCCGAACTGCAGCCGTGATCAGGCACCAGAAACAGGGGATCGTAACCAAAACCGCCTGCGCCCGCAGCGGCTTGCAGGATGCTGCCGTGCCATTGGCCATGACACACCAGTGGCGTGGGGTCAGCAGCATGGCGCATAAACACCATTACACAATGAAACTGTGCGCCGCGTTGATGGTCGGGTATGTCGCGCAGCGCCTCTATCAGCTTGGTGTTGTTAGCCTGATCGAGCGCCTGTCCTTTGACGTTAGCGGGCAGCTTTGCGTAGCGCGCAGAATAAATTCCCGGAGCGCCCCCCAATGCGTCCACGGCAAGTCCGGAGTCGTCAGCAATGGACGGCAAGCCGGTTATCGCACTGGCATGACGCGCTTTAATGATGGCATTTTCGATAAATGTGAGTCCGGTTTCCTCCGCATCGACCACGCCAAGCTCGGACTGCGCGATGATGTTAACCGGCAGCGCAGCCAACATAGACTGTAGCTCTTTCAGCTTGCCGATATTGCTGCTGGCTAACACAATTTTCTGCATCACTTACCGCCTTGCTGACCACGAGCGAAGTGATAAATCGCAATTTCACTCAGCAGATTGGGGAAGGCGCGAATAATGGCACTGTCGCGGTGTTTGTTGTCGACAACCGTGCGGGTGATGACATCGATATTTTTTGCGAGACAGAAATCATCAAAGTCGCGCACTGTACAAAAATGGATGTTGGGCGTGTCGTACCACTGATAGGGCATAAAGTCTGACACCGGCATCCGACCCTTGAAGGCGATATGCGCACGGCTCTTCCAGTTACCAAAGTTCGGGAAGGTCACAATACAGTTTTTGCCTATGCGCAGCATTTCCTCAACCAGCAGATCGGGATAGTGCATAGCCTGCAAGGTCTGTGTCAGCAGTACCGTGTCAAAACTATGTGTCTCAAAGTTGCCAAGACCTTTATTCATGTCCTGTTGTATGACGTCGATACCTTTGTTCAGGCACGCATCAATCTTGTTGTTATCAATCTCAAGGCCAATACCAATGGTGCCTTTATTGTCACGCAGAAACGCCAGCAGGCTGCCGTCACCACAGCCCAGATCCAGCACACGGCTGCCGGGTTTGATCCATTTCTCAATAATTTCCAAATCTGCGCGCATCAGCAGGCCACCTCCTGTTTGACACGATTCAGATAGGTGGTCATGGCTTGCATATATCGGGGAACTGGCAACAAAAACGCGTCATGACCTTCATCCGCTTCAATGTCCAGATAACTGACCTGTTTGCCAGCTTTTAACAGCGCGGTGACGATTTCCTGCGTCCGTTCTGGCGGGAATCGCCAGTCAGTGCTGTAAGACACCAGCAGGAAGCGGCAATCACTTTTTGCAAAGGCTTTGCTCAGATCTCCATCGTAGTCCACGCTGGGATCAAAATAATCCAGTGCTTTGGTCATCAATAGATAGGAGTTGGCATCAAACGTTTCTGAAAAACGTTCACCCTGGTAATGCAGGTAACTTTCCACCTGGAAGTCCACATCAAAACCAAAACTCAGTTTGCCGGCACGTAAATCGCGGCCGAGGTTCAGGGATGCTTCTTTGATCTCTTGTGTGGCTTTGCCGAATTTTTCGCGCATGGCGCTATCGGACAGATAAGTGATGTGTCCAACCATCCGCGCCAGCATCAGACCCTTTTTGGGAATTGTCCCGTAGTCGCGGTAACGACCCGCGTGAAAGTCGGGATCGCCGGTGATGGACTGGCGCGCCACTTCATTAAAGGCAATGTTCTGCGCCGACAGTTTGGGGGCAACCGCCAGCATAATGGCATGGCGTACCCGTTCGGGATAACTGATGGACCAGCGCATCACCTGCATGCCGCCCAGGCTGCCGCCAATCACTGCGGCCCACTGTTGAACGCCAAGGCGATCAGCTAGTCGTGCCTGACTGTTCACCCAGTCGCGCACAGTAACCACCGGGAAATCAGGGCCGTACCAAGTGCCGGTATCCGGGTTGATTGACCCCGGACCGGTGCTGCCTGCGCAGCCGCCCAGATTATTCAGGCTGACAACAAAAAAATGATTGGTATCAATGGGTTTGCCGGGGCCTATGCACACATCCCACCAGCCGGGTTTTTTATCGGTCATGCTGTGATAACCGGCTGCATGGTGGTCACCACTAAGTGCCGGGCAAACCAGAATGGCGTTAGATTTATCTGCATTCAGTTCGCCGTAGGTTTCGACCATCAAGTCATAGCTTTTGATCACTTTCCCGCTGCGTAGGTGCAGCGGTTCGTCAAAATGAAAACATTGCGCAGTGACAATCCCTACGGAATCTTCCGGCAGAAATTCGGGCATGATGCTGTGTCGTCCTTTTTTACATGCCGGGAACAAACGCGGGATTGGCACCCATCGGTGCAACCAACACAATCTTTATAATCTGAATCGCCAGAAACACAAAAATTGGGGACAGATCCAGCCCGCCCATCGAAGGCAGCAGTCGTCGGAATGGTGCCATGATCGGCTCTGTGAGTTGACGAACCAAGACCAGCGCCGGATGCTCGCTGAACGGTGCAATGAAGCTGGAAACAATAGAAACCAGCAGCGACCAGAAATAGATGTCGAGGATAAAATTAATGATGCCGCCGACTGCCCAGGTCATCACCAGGCCCACCCCAGGCAAATCAAAACCTGCGATCAGGATCAAGACACAGATCAGTGTGCATTGAACCAGAAAGGCAAACACCAGTGTTGCAAAATCAACACCTTTGAATCCCGGAATAAAGCGGCGGAATAACTGCACACCGGGGTCGGTAACACGCACGACCATCTGAGTGATGGGATTGTAGAAATCAGCCCGTGATATCTGCAGCAGGAATCGCAGCAGCACCGCCATCATAAACAGGGTGCCCATTGTGCTGACCAGCAAACTGCCAATACTACCAATTGCATTCATGATGTTGTCTCTTGCCGGGCTGCAGGCCCCGCCTCGTAACGAAAGTTATTTAGCCAGTTCAGCAGCCCGCTTCTGTGCAGCTTCTACCGCGTTGGCGACAATACGCTCAAATCCATCGCGCTGGAAGCTTAACAAGGCCTGTTCAGTCGTGCCACCCGGGGATGTGACCCGTCGGCGTAACTCGTCGGGCGCCACGTCACTGTCAGCCGCCAGCTTGCCTGCGCCGAGAGCCGTCTGAATACTGAGCTGGCGCGCCACATCGGCATCCAGGCCCAGCGCCACGGCGGCTTTCTCCAGTGCTTCCATCATCAGGAAAAAATACGCAGGGCCGCTGCCTGAGAGCGCGGTAACGGTATCAATATCTTTCTCGCTGCGCAGCCAGCAGGTAATGCCAACAGCCGACAGAATATCGCCAGCCAGTGCGATGTCGGTTGGTGAACAACGTGCGTTGGCAAACAGCCCCGTGGCCCCTTCTCCGACCAGCGCGGGGGTGTTGGGCATACAGCGCACAATCGCGCGATCGTGGCCTAACCAGCTTTCCATCGAACTGACTGGGATGCCGGCGGCGATAGAGATGATCAGGCAGTCCGGTTTTTTGATGCTGGCGCGCAATGACTCGCATGCAGCAGCCATCACCTGAGGTTTGACCGCCAGTATGATCACATCGGCATTGGCAGCAATCTCGGCGCTGGTACCAGTCCGGATTCCACATTCGTGCTGCAACAACCGCAATTTTTCCTGATCAATGTCGGTTGCAAACAGTTGTGACGCAGGAACAGCTTTCGCAAGTAATCCACGGATCAGGCTGTTGGCCATGTTGCCCGCGCCAATAAACGCTATCTGACTCTTATTCAAAACGATACTCCCGATTTCAGAGGCCGGTATTCTAGCCTAGCAAATGATGCCAGGGCTTAGTCTTCTGCGTCGTTAAATTCTTTGCTGAAAATGGTCCAGAAACTCAGAAACAATGCTGCAATCAAAGGACCGATGACAAAGCCGGTAATGCCCAGCATGCTGATACCGCCCAGTGTTGAGAACAGCACAATGTAGTCAGGTAGTTTGGTGTCTCGGCCTACCAGTATCGGACGCAGAACGTTGTCTGCCAGCCCGATTACCAGGGCGCCATAAGCAACCAGGATAGATGCCTTGTCCCATTCACCGGTGGCATACAAATAAATTGCCATCGGCAGCCACACCAGAGACGCACCAACCGCAGGAACCAGCGACAAAAACGCCATCACAACCGAGAGCAGCAGCGCCGCCGGTAGATCCAGCAACCAGAATATCAGCCCACCCAGAGCGCCCTGAACCAACGCGACCACCAGATTGCCTTTGACAGTGGCACGTGAAACCTCAGCAAATTTCTGGAACAGCAACTGGCGGCGCTCTTTGTTAAGTGGAACCGCGTCGCGCATCCAGCCAACAATACTGACGCCATCGCGTAACAGGAAAAAGCTCAGGTACAACATTAGCCCGAGGCTGAGGGTAAATGTCAGTGCATCACGGCCCCAGCTCAGGGCTTGTTGTGACAGCATGCGGCTCATGGCGATTGCCGCCTCAGACAGGTAATTGCGGATAACAGCGGTATCGATACCAACGCGGGTCAGCAGATCCGGCAGAATCGGTACGGCATTGCCGATGCGATCCAGAACGTCTTGAGGGTTGAGTTCCTGACTCTCAATCAGCTGATACAACTGCGCTCCCTCGCGCACAAATCCGAAGGCGATGGCGATGACGGGCATGACCACCAGCACAAAACCGATCGTCAGCGTGCACAGCGCCGCCAGTGACGGCCGGTTTCCGAAGCTGCGTGTTAATCGTGCGTGCAACGGGTAAAACAACAGCGACATGACACCTGCCCAGAAAATTGCGGTCCAGAATGGCAACAACAACAGGATGAACAGCAGGCTGAGAGCAATCAGTACACCGATAAATGCACGCTTTTCCATCACATTGCGCATGTTGTAGCTCCTTAGTTGGTGCGTTTACGCAGCATTCGCCACAGTTCCAGAATTCTTGGGGGCTGTCCGGTACGCAGAATACCCTGCCGGAAAACCCGTCCGGATAACCAGAGCACCGCAATGGTGGACACCACCAGCACGATGGTTGTGCCGACAACGTCAAACATCGGAGGTTGCGCGGCGGCCCTGTTCATCATGGTGAACGGTGTAAACAGTGGAATCCAGGACATGACGCGCGCCATGGTGCCGTTAGGATCCTGAGCAATAAAACTCATGGTCAGAATCGGCACAACCAGCACCATCATCAACGGCATCATCAGGCTTTGGGCTTCCTTCAATGTGTTGCACAGGCTGCCAATTGCCAGAAAGATACCGGCATACAGTGCGTAACAGCACACGTAATAGAACATAAAATACGGGATTAGATCCGAGCTCAGCAGCACGTCCAGAATCTGCACAATCATGGCTGTCTCGACGGTCTGGTAGAGTCTGATAAACACAAAAAAGGACACCAGCCACGCCACAATGGTGGTAATACCGGTCGCTCCGATACCCAGCAGTTTACCCATCATCAATTCGCCGGGCGTGACGGATGCCAGCAGAACCTCAATGATGCGGTTGGATTTTTCTTCAATAGTATTGCTGAGCAGATATTGGACACTCTGCATCAGAGATATAAAAATCAGATAGACAAAACCCATGGGGGCCCATTGCCGGAAGGTATCCGCCAGGCTGACCTGCTCGTCGCCAGCGACTTTGCCTGGATCCAGGCGGCTGACGGGCAGGCGGGTGCGCTGAACATCGCGCACGGCATCAACGTCGATGTTGAGTTCGGTATATTCCTGCTGACGGATCGCGTTATTGATACTGGTCTGAATGGCATTGGAAAGCCGTGTATCGGTCAGGTTGCCGGCCCAATACTGCAGACCTCGGGGCGTGGTATCGTCAGCCATGCCTGTTGGCACCGGCGCAGGCCGCACGATATCGCTGTCGACATCAGCCGGTATCAGGATCAGTGCAAACAGGCTGACTTGATTGTCGCCGGCCTGCAAGCGCTGCTGACCGTTCAAAAACGGTCTCAGTGTCTCCACAATCTGCTCAGGCGGCGCATTCAGGTCCAGGCCCGGCGGCGGCACTGCGGCGACAAACTGTGGGCGGGGCTGCTCGAATTCCGGGGTGTCGGCGCGCAGATAAGGTCTGGTCATTTGCAACGCAAACGCCAGCCCGCCATTGCTGAGCCAGTCATCCAGTGCTGCGACCTCATCATTGCTGAAATCATCAATCAACTGATCCATCTGATTGGCGGGCTCATTGCTGATTTCAATACTGTTCGACTCGATGCGGTTTTCTTGCAGATAACGCATAAAATCCAGCATCACCCGGCGCTGATGCTCGCGGCGTATTGCGGATTCTACTGAGTTGGCATACTGCCCCGACTGATCTACCAGCAGGTAGTAGCGTGTAGGCGTGGCCGTGGCAAGACGACTGGATACATGAAAAATGATAAAAAAGACGATTGGCACCAACAACACGCCGATCCAGAATCCCTTGGTCTTGACGTTCTCAAGATATTCTCGCCATGCGATCAGCAACGTGACTCTCATGCCAGTAGTCTCATCAAAAAAACGTTCATCGGAAGTTATGTTCCCTGGCTTCCTGACCTACCAGATGGACAAACACATCGTGCAGACTGGTCTGAGTAAAATCAAATCGGCTCAGACTGATACTGTTGTGAAAACAATGCTGCAGAATCAGTTGCGGGTTTGTCTGCTCTTTAACATACAGTTCCCACTGCCGCGTGCCCTCAATGCGACCCTCACTGCTGACCGGCAGTTCACATGCCGATAAAACGCCTTCAAGGTCAGCAAGCGCGCTGAGGTCATTCTGGCACTCCAGAATGACCCTGCGCGGGATAATCGCTCGCGCTTCATCCACCGTGCCATCAAACACCTTGCTGCCTTGGGTAATCAATAGCAGGCGCTCGCACAGACGCTCAGCATGTTGCATGATGTGGGTAGAAAAGATCACCGTTTGTCCATTGTTCTTCAGATCCCGTATCAGTTGTTCAAGTACTTCCTGATTGACCGGATCCAGACCGGAAAATGGTTCATCGAGAATGACAAGTTCCGGACGGTGGGCAATTGATGACAGCACCTGCACCTTCTGCCCCATCCCCTTGGACAGGGAGTCCACGGTGGCATTGGCAAAATCCTTCAGGCCGTACTGTTCCAGCAGTTCAAAAGCGCGCAGTTTTGCTTCTTTGCGATGCATGCCTTTGAGGGTGGCAAAGTACGAAATAATCGCCCACACCTTCATTTTTTTGTAGAGGCCCTTTTCTTCGGGCAGATAACCGATGCGACTGCGAACCTGCATGGCTGATGTGCAGCCAAGCACTTCGATCGCGCCTTCGTCAGGGCGGATGATGTCGAGGATCATGCGGATAGTGGTGGTTTTACCGGCACCGTTAGGTCCGAGAAAACCGTACACGGAGCCTTTGGGAATGATCAGATTGATACGATTGACGGCAGTAAATTCACCGTAGCGCTTTGTAACATTTGTTAAAGACAGTACGGATGATGACATCTCTTGGTTCCGAAGCAGATATCCGCAGTGGATATCTGCTTTGAAGGCTCAGGGTTTAATCTGACAGGTACTTGTTGATTGCTTCAGCAACTTTGCGACCTTCGTCTATCGCACGCACCACCAGCGATTGACCGCGGCGGCAATCACCGGCTGCAAACACTTTCGGGTGGTTGGTGCGGAAGTCCCCGTATGCGGCTTTGTAATTGGAGCGTGCATCCACTTCAAGTCCCAGCGGTTTGGTAATGTACTGTTCTGGTCCGAGAAATCCCATCGACAACAAAATCAGATCAGCTTCCCAGAACTTGATGGTGCCAGGTATTTCTTTGAAACTGGCGTCAACCTCAACGGTATTGATGCCCAGCAGTTTGCCATTTTCATCGCGTACAAATTCTTTGCCGCTGATGGAGTACACCCGTGGATCTTGTCCATCGCGGTGCGCCGCTTCTTCATGGCCGTAATCAGCACGGTAAATTTTCGGCCACAGCGGCCAGGGATTGTCAGCTGGACGATGCACCGACGGACGCGGCATGATCTCAAAGTTGACCAGTGATTTGCATCCGTGACGCAGTGACGTGGCGATACAGTCAGTACCTGTGTCACCACCACCAATCACAATCACGTTTTTGCCTTTGGCGCTGATGAAATTGCCGTCAGTCAGTTCAGAATCGAGCAGGCTGCGGGTGTTTGCTGTCAGGAAATCCATCGCCGGATAAATGTTGTCACCCTCGCGGCCCGGAATTGTGAGCTCACGAGCTGTGGTGGCGCCGGTTGTCAGGCATAACGCGTCAACGTCTTCCAGCAGATTTTCTACCGATATGCCTCTGTCGCCTGTACCGCCGACGTTAACACGAGTGACAAAGCGTATACCTTCTTCCTCGAGCAGTTTCACCCGGCGCTCAACAACGCTCTTTTCCAGCTTCATATTGGGAATGCCATACATCAACAGTCCCCCGATACGGTCTTCTCGCTCGTAGACAGTGACCGAGTGCCCAGCCTGGTTAAGTTGTGCGGCGGCGGCAAGGCCGGCAGGACCGGAGCCAATGACGGCTACTTTTTTACCGGTGCGCAATAACGGCTGATTAGCAACAACCCAGCCGTTCTCGAACCCGCGGTCAATAATGGCGTTTTCAATATTTTTTATGGTGACCGGCGGATTATTCATGCCCAGCACACAGGAGCCTTCACATGGTGCGGGGCAGACGCGGCCGGTAAACTCCGGGAAATTATTAGTCTTGTGCAGACGGTCGAGCGCCTCGCGCCACTGGCCTTTGTAGACCAGATCGTTCCACTCCGGGATCAGGTTATAAACCGGGCAACCGTTGTCGGATTGACAAAACGGTACACCGCAATCCATACAGCGGGCACCTTGCGTGGCCAGGTGCGTATCATCCGGACGCGTGTAGATTTCCTTGTAGTCCAGCAACCGTTCCCCGGGAGCCCGGTACGGTACGGTGCGGCGGTCGAACTCTTTAAAACCCGTTGGTTTGCCCATGTCTGAACCTTAATCTTTTCAAATGTGTACGTTAACAGGCTGCCATATATCAGTTACACGGCAATAGCCTGTTGTTGGGCTGCCAATTCTGTCAGCACACGTTTGTAATCTGTTGGCATTACTTTCACGAACTGTGCGAGTGACTGGCTCCAGTTGTCGAGAATCTGTCTGGCTACCGGCGACCCCGTGTGATGCAGGTGATTGCTGATCAGCGTCTTCAGTTCATTGACGTCAGCGCTGTCTGCCACGGCTTCCAGTCCATATGTTTCGGTATTGCACTGCCGCGCGAAGTCCTTGTCTTTATCCCAGACGTAGGCGATGCCGCCACTCATGCCGGCGCCGAAATTGCGGCCGGTTTTGCCGAGAATGACCACGCGCCCGCCAGTCATGTATTCACAACCGTGGTCGCCGATGCCTTCAACAACAGCCGATGCCCCGCTGTTACGCACTGCAAAACGCTCCGCAGCGATACCGCGGAAGTAGGCCTCGCCGCCGGTTGCGCCATACAGATTAACGTTACCAGCGATGATGTTTTCTTCGGCTTTGAAGGTGCTGTTTTTGGGTGGATAAACCACAATTTTGCCGCCAGACAAGCCCTTGCCAACAAAGTCATTACAATCGCCTTCAACGGTGATGCTGATGCCTTTGGCCAGCCATGCCCCGAGGCTCTGACCTGCAGAGCCGTGCAATTTGATGGTAATTGTGTCGTCAGGCAGCATCTGCTCGCCGTGATGCTTGGCAACTTCATTGGACAGCATGGTACCCACAACACGATTGATGTTAAGCACGGGCATTTCGATCTGCACTTTTTCTCCGCGCAGCAGTGCCGGTTGTGCCAATTCAATCAATTGATTATCCAGCGCTCTTTCAAGACCATGATCCTGACTGATTGTCTGATGGGTCACCGTATTCGGATACACCATTTGTGCCGGCTTCAGGATGTTACTCAGATCCAGTCCGCGCGCTTTCCAATGATCAATAGCACCACGGCTTTCAAGCAGGTCAACCCGTCCGACCATGTCGGTCAGTTTGCGCATACCCAGGCTTGCCATGATTTCGCGCAGTTCTTCGGCCACCATAAATAGGTAATTGACCACGTGCTCAGGCTGACCTTTGAACTTCTTGCGCAGTTCCGGATCCTGGGTTGCAACACCTACCGGGCAAGTATTCAAATGGCACTTGCGCATCATGATGCAGCCCAGCGTTACCAGCGGCGCCGTGGCAAAACCAAACTCTTCCGCACCCAGCAGAGCGGCAATGGCCACATCACGGCCGGTTTTTAATTGTCCGTCTGTCTGCACAACCACACGGGATCGCAGATTGTTCATGACCAGTGTTTGGTGGGTTTCTGCCAGGCCCAATTCCCATGGCAAACCCGCGTGCTTGATGGATGTCAGTGGCGATGCGCCGGTTCCGCCATCATGGCCTGCAATGACCAGATGTTCCGCTTTGGCTTTTGTGACGCCGGCAGCGACAGTGCCAACCCCGACTTCGGATACCAGCTTGACGCTGATACGTGCCTTGCGGTTGGCATTTTTGAGATCGTGGATTAGCTGTGCGATATCTTCGATAGAATAAATATCGTGATGCGGCGGCGGAGAAATCAGGCCGACGCCGGGCGTTGAGTAACGCAGACGGGCAATATTCGCATCGACTTTTCCGCCGGGCAGCTCTCCGCCTTCGCCAGGCTTTGCGCCCTGCGAGATTTTGATCTGGAGCTCATCAGCATTGGTCAGGTACCAGATGGTCACACCAAAGCGGCCGGATGCCACCTGTTTGATGGACGAGCGCTTGGAGTCACCATTAGGCATAGGCTGGAAACGCGCGGGGTCTTCGCCGCCTTCACCGGTATTGGATTTGCCACCCATGCGGTTCATGGCGATCGCCAGGGTCTCGTGTGTTTCCGGTGAAATGGAGCCCAGGCTCATTGCGCCGGTGGCAAAACGCTTGACGATGTCTTTCGCGGACTCGACGTCGTCCAGCGCAATTGCCTGTTGTTGATCGGTACGGAAATCCAGCAAACCACGCAAGGTGCAGGCGCGAGTGGTCTGTTCATTGGTGTACTTGGCAAAAATTTTATACGCATCAGGACTGTTATTGCGCGCTGCCACCTGCAGGTTAAAAATCGCGCTCGGGTCCCACATGTGGCCTTCGCCACCGCTGCGCCAGTGGAAATCACCCGGGTTGGTCATGACCGGAATACGGCCGGTGTCGATGACCGGGAAGCCCAGGTGGTGACGACGCTCGGTTTCCTGAACTAGCGTATCAAAATCGACACCTTGTACGCGGCTGGCGGTTCCGACAAAACAACGATCGATAATGTCATCAGCCAGTCCAACTGCTTCAAAAATCTGCGCACCTTTGTAGGATTGCAGTGTGGAGATGCCCATTTTTGCCATGACCTTGAGCATGCCCTTGCCCACGGCTTTTTTATAGGCATACACAATTTTGTCTTCGGTGGCGTAGTCTTTACTGAGTAGTCCGTCTTTTTGAGCCTGCCATAGCGATTCAAATGCCAGGTAGGGGTTGATGGCATCTGCGCCGTACCCTGTGAGCAGGCAATGGTGGTGAACTTCGCGGGCCTCACCCGTTTCCAAAATCAGACCGATGCGGCTGCGCTCGTGTTGCCTGATCAGGTGATGATGCACTGCGCCACAAGCGACCAGTGAGCTGATCGCCATGCGTTCCCGACTGATTTTACGATCTGACAGAATGACAAACGCATACCCGTCAGCGATTGCCTGACTTGCCTGGCGGCAGATGCCTTCGAGCGCGGTGACATAGGCATTGGCAGTTTTTGCATCATAGGTGATATCAATAACCTTGCTGCGCAGACCTTTAAAATCCATGTTGCGGATAGTCTGCAACTGCGAATTAGACAAAATCGGGTGCTTGAGACTCAGGCGGTGTGCATGCTTCTCGGTAGTTTCCAGCAGATTGCCTTCCGGGCCGATAAAGCACTCCAGCGACATAACGACCTCTTCACGGATCGAGTCGATGGCGGGATTGGTGATCTGTGCAAACAGCTGTTTGAAGTAGTCATAGATCATGCGTGGCTTGTCTGATAGACAGGCCAGCGCCGAGTCGTTACCCATGGAGCCCAGCGGATCCCGAGCCTCGGTAATCATAGGTAGCAACATAAACTGCATGGTTTCAGTGGTGTAACCAAAAGCCTGCATGCGCGCGAAGACGTTTTCTGAATCCAGCGAATGATCTTCACTGCCGTCGGCCAGTTGATCTAAGGTGATGCGTTGCCGTGCGAGCCACTCGCCATAAGGGCGCTTGGCTGCGATGACGGCTTTGAGTTCCTCGTCCGGAATCAGACGCCCTTCCTCGAAATCCAGCAGGAACATTTTGCCTGGCTGCAGCCGCCCTTTGAGCTTGACGTTAGCCGGGTCAACATGAACTACACCGACCTCGGATGCCATGATGACTTTGTCGTCATGTGTCACGTAGTAACGACTTGGACGCAAGCCATTGCGATCCAGAACGGCGCCAATGTAGTGGCCATCGGAAAATACAATCGACGCCGGGCCATCCCAAGGTTCAATCAGGGCGGAGTGGAACTCATAAAATGATTTTTTGTCGGCAGACATATTGACGTCTGACTGCCAGGCTTCCGGGATCATCATCATCACAGATTCCTGCAGTGATCGGCCGGACAGCAGCATAAATTCCAGAACAGAGTCAAAAGACCCGGAGTCAGAACAGTCGGCGTCGATGATCGGGTAAAGATCTTTGATCTTGTCGCCAAACAGCGGACTTGACAGCATACCTTCGCGCGCCACCATCTGGTTGACGTTGCCGCGCAGCGTGTTGATTTCGCCGTTGTGGCTCATAAAGCGATTGGGCTGTGCACGATCCCACGAAGGAAATGTATTAGTGCTGAAGCGGGAATGCACCATCGCCATGTGCGTTTCGCACGAGGTATCCGTCAGATCGTTATAAAAAGGGAACAGCTGGCCCGGGGTCAACATACCTTTATAAACGATTACTTTGCTTGACAGGCTGCAGGCGTAAAGCATCTTTGCTTCGCTGAGCGAGTTGTCGCCACGCAGTTCATGCGTGAAACGTTTGCGGATGACGTACAGTTTGCGCTCGAACTCATCGCGGGAAAGATTGTCTGCCGCCCCTATAAAGAGTTGTTCGATTACGGGTTGGGCTGTTCTGGCGGCTGGGCCGACGTCAGCGCCCACCGGATCAACCGGCACCAATCGCCAGCCGATCAGGGTCTGACCTTCTTCAGCAATAATGCGGTTGATCGTCTCGCGACAGAACTCACGTTCTTTATTGATCTGGGGCAGAAAGATGTTGCCTACGGCATATTTGCCGGAGCCGGGAAGCGTCGTACCAAGATCTTTTAGGGCAATGTTAGCAAAAAACGAATGAGGCAGCGCCATCAGAATGCCGGCACCGTCACCGGTATTCGCCTCAAAGCCGCAGCCCCCGCGGTGATCCATCCGCGAATTCAGGTGATATGCATCAAGCATAATCTGGTGACTGGGTCGTCCCTTGATGTCCGCAACGAATCCTACGCCGCAGGAGTCTTTCTCGTTTGCAGGATCGTACAGGCCGGTCTTCTGCGGAAAGCCAAACTTATGCTGGGATTGGGCTTGATCAGTCATTGTCGCTAAGTCTCGCTAATTCGTTATATTGTTTCCGGTTCAGTGACCGTCAACGCTCCCTGCGTCAAAATGCAATGTGCATTGCCGTAAAGGAGATGCGTGAATTTAGAAATTATTGATTTGAAAAGGCTCATTGAAGCGGCCTGCACCCCTCGAACTACGCGTCCGGAGCAGGCCGGACAGTCGTAAAACATGGTGCGTGGTTTTACGGGGGCTGGACACGATAACACCGAACAAAAATATGTCAAGCCGGCAGGCAAGGCGTGACTATATGTAGCTCAAAGCCCGTGTAGCTTGATAATTGTGCATAGCTGGATTACTCTTTCACCGACTAAGAACGCCTGTAATCTCTGCGTTAATAGTACTAAGTCAGGTATTGCTAGGCATCCTGTTTATCCTGAAGTGTCACATCGACGTTTTGTAAAAAAGGAGGCATGTCCTCGGCTGCTGCAGAGACTGCAGCAGCACTGCGGTTCACGGCTGCGCTTGGTAAACGCCCAGCCCTGTTTGTTTGGAAAACATGCGTCACGCCCCGATCCAGGCCGATGTGTCGCATGAATCTTGTTGTCTGGCTTAAGGTGTCGGGAACGCACCTAAAAGAATAATAGCTTTCAGCTGAGGGGATATCGCGTGGAAATAGTCCGTTATAAAAGAGATGTATGGGGTGACGAAGTCATACTGGGAGTGTCCTGGGATTTGCTTTGGGTGGTATCAGTAGCGATTTTGGTGCTGCTCGCAGGTCACGCGATTTTTATGGCCGCTCTGGCCAAGAAAAAAGCCAAGCCCTCCGCTGAAGGTCGGAAGATCAACCGTCATGATGCCATCGACCGCGCTTTCCACTGGATCATGGCTGCATCCGTGCTGGTGCTAATAGTAACTGGTGTAATGCCTATCATCGGTATCCACTTTGCGTGGCTGAGCATCCATTGGATCGCGGGACTGGTGCTGACATTTGTAATAATTTTTCACATCATACGAGCGTCGTTCTGGCAGGATTTCAAGTCCATGCTGATATCGCCGGCAGATTTTGCCGAGCCCTTTGACGAGAGCCGCAAACCAGGCAAGTATTCTTTCGAGCAAAAGGGTCTGCACTTGGCAATGACTATTCTTGTCCTCCTGGTTATCGTCACTGGGGTGATCTTGTTAATGCAGATACGCACGCCATTTTGGGATCGACCGGCGGTTACTGACGAGGCTCAACTAGGCCTTATGTTCTTACTGCACGGCTTGGCAACATTGGGATTGGTTGCATTCACAGCGATCCATATCTACTTTGCCGTGCGTCCGGAGAAAATTTTCTACACCCGTTCGATGGTCAAGGGTTGGATCTCTGAGGCAGAAATGAAAGAGAATCACGATACCGACAAGTGGAAGGTGTGAAGTTGACTGACGTTAAGAACATCGAAAGTGAGATAGATGTCGTAGAGTCCGGTTACGAATTTTTGCTGGCGTATGCTGCTCAAGGGCGGCCGCCACATGTCGAATCTGAATCTCCGACCCCGCATGCGAGGCCTACGCTGAGCAATATGGCCGCTGCTTTGGCCAATGTTGCGGCTGCATTCAGAGGCAGTGATAACGAGTATGAACAGGTCATCGCTGAGGATATCCGCAAAGCCAGTGCAGCCATTAATTTTGTGCTGGCGCAACCGCGGATGAGTTCTGAGTTGGTCGATAACCTTAATGCGTCTATCCATCTGCGCGCGGTGCTGACGGATTTTTTCCTGTACAGCGAAGTGTTCAAGCCTATCGGTGAGGCTCCGAAGTCGCCCGCATATTTTAATGTTGGCTGACAGCGGTGAACGCAGTTTAGAAAAGCAGGGTGATTAAGTTGCCCTGCTTTTTTTTCGCCCGTAATTTTTGCACGCCCGTAGTTCTTGTTTGCCCTTACTTCTAGCCTGTTGCTGTCAAGGTGACAGCGTTGCAAAAAATACAATCAGCGCAATTACCACCAAGCATGACAATACGATCATAAAAGCCCACAACCCACGGCGTTTTTTGCCCCAGCGATATTGCTCGTCCTCAATAAAAATCGGGTTCACTTTGCGTCGGAAAAACTTCATCGGATGTCTCGGTAAAAACTCGGTCGGCGCCATCTAAACACGACCAGCAGTCAATGCAGTCGTCAAAAAGTGGCAAACTACGGAACAGATGTGTCAGATATGATTGAAAAGCACTTACTTGTGACAAAGTGAAACTCGGCGCTGCTGTGAGCTTTCTGAGCGGGCTAACTAAAAAACAAAGCTGATATACTTCAGAAAAATCACAAGTCAGGTAGTAGAAATAGTGACAAATCGTTGTTCAATCTGGGCGGTTGCCTGCAGGCGAGCGTTGATATGCTTGTCAGGCTCTCTGTTGGCAATGACATTAACTCACGCACAGCAGCCAGATGCCAGTGGCGTGATACAAATGGCAATGATTCCTGCTGATCAGGCGCAGTTGGATCTGGACGGATTTCTGGATGAGTCAGTTTGGCAGCAGCTGCCAGCAACAGATGGTATGCGTGTCATCAATCCCGATACGCTTGAGCCCGCTTCACTGAGCACCGAGACGCGCATCTACTACAACGAGCGCGGCATATACGTGGGCGTCATGAACTATCAGGCTGCGGACACACTGGTCGCGCGGATGAGCTCGCGCGATGAGCCGGTGCCGCGTGATGGATTTGTGCTGTCTATCGATGCGTCGGGCAACGGTACATACGGTTATTTTTTGCGCGTCAATCTTGGTGGTACGCTGTCGGACGGCACTATTTTGCCAGAGCGTCAAATAAGCCGGGATTGGGATGGGTCATGGGATGCTGAGACCCAAGAGCTCGACAACGGTTGGTCAGCTGAGATTTTTATCCCCTGGGGAATGATGGCGCTGCCGCAAGCCGGTGAAACCAGGCAAATCGGCATTTTCACCGAGCGGCAGGTGATGTATCTGAATGAGACCTGGTCCTGGCCCGCGCTGCCAAATACCAATCCTCAGTATTTGTCGGCATTTCAGAAATATGAACTCAGCGGCATTAACCCGCGCACACAGTTCACCTTTTACCCCTACGGATCGGGTACTCACAACAACCTCAGCGGTGAGACAAAAGCGCGAGCGGGCGCTGACATTTACTGGCGGCCAAACTCCAACACACAGTTATCTGCCACGTTTAACCCCGATTTTGGCACGGTAGAGTCCGATGATATTGTAGTGAATCTGTCTGCGTTTGAAGTGTTTTTCTCAGAGAAGCGCTCATTTTTCCTCGAAGGTCAGGATGTCTTTCAGACCTCGCCGCGTAATGGTTTCGGACCATTTGGGCCAACAACCATGCTCAATACCCGGCGTATTGGTGCGCCGCCCGTGCTGACAGTGCCAGGCGGTGTGCAGGTTGACGCCACCGAGCGCAATGCTCCATCAGATTTGCTGGGTGCGCTTAAATTGACAGGCACGCAAGGTAACTGGCGATACGGCACTCTGGTGGCTGCTGAAGATGACATGGAGTTGCGCGGAACCGCTGCAGATGGCTCGCGAGTTAAGCTGCAATCCACCGGTCGGGATTTTGCGGTAGGACGATTGCTGTACGAGGATACGTCCGGTGGTGGCAGGCGTGGCATCGGCTGGCTCGGCACACGGATGGACCACCCAGGTCGTCAGGCAACCGTCAACGGTGCAGATTTTTCGTATTTTTCAGCAGATACCCGCTGGACTGTAGATGGCCAGTTGTTACACAGCGATGTCAATGGTGTTGCCGGACAGGGTGCGTTTGCTGATATCAACTACCGACCTGCCCGCGGCATCCAGCACAGCATCATTGCGACATATCTGGATAAAACGCTGGATATCAATGATGTTGGTTATGTGCAAAGGAATGACCATCAGCAGCTTGACTACAGGTTGAGCATTACTGAATCAGGACTCGAAAAGTATCGCAGCAGAACCCGCGGGATGAACATCGTCAATCAGTGGAATGCCGACGGGCGCCCGGTCAGGTTGGGTTTGTTTTTTATGCAGAGCCTGACGTATCACAACAATACCTCACTCAATGCCAGCTTCCGCTATTTCCCGCCGCGGGTGGATGATCGCCTCAGTCGGGGCAATGGCACCTACAAGATTCCTCACCGTCTGGCCTATGACTTCAGCTGGAGCAGCGACCGCTCGCGCCCATTCAGCTACGGCTTCGGTATCGGTAATGCCGAAGAAGACCTGAAAGCCAACAATATCAACTATTCCGTAAACGCGGGTTGGCAGCCCAGTGACCGGTTCTCAACCAATTTCACCTTGTCTTATCGTGACAGGGAGTCCTGGTTGGTTCACCGTGGCGGAACACGGATGACAACCTACACAGCAACTGAATGGTCCCCGCAGCTCAATGCCAGCTTTTTTATCAACGCCAAACAGCAATTCAGAATTGCGCTGCAATGGACGGGAATTCAGGCAAAAGAGGATAGATTCTTTCAGATTGATCAACGTGATGTGCGCCACTTGACTGAGGTTTCAAAACCCAACCTGACGTCCGATAACTTTACCGTCAGTCGCATGAGTTTCCAGGCGCGTTATCGTTGGGAGATCGCGCCGCTGTCAGATTTGTTTGTGGTATACACCCGGGGCAGCAACCTGCCCTCAACAGGTGAATCGGAGTTTCAGGATCTGCTGTTTGACTCCTGGAGTCAGCGTGTCTCAGATACCTGGGTGGTAAAATTACGATACCGTTTGGGTGGTTAAAAAAACAGGCGTCAGTTATTGTCACAGTGTCGACAAAAAACTGTCTTATGCTGACATAACAACGATTATTCCCTGGAAAGGACTGCACTGATGGCTAAACATATTTTGAAGCGTAATCTGCGCGGAGTATTGCTGATGGGTCTGGTGCTCGGAACTGTAGTGCCCTTGGAGGCAGCTTATTCGCAGGGGGCTACCCCGACCAAGGTTGTTGTTGCTCATCGGGGCGCCAGTGCCTATCTGCCCGAACATACCTTGCAGGCAGCCGCGATGGCCTATGCCATGGGCGCCGATTTTCAGGAGCAGGACGTGGTCATGACAAAGGACGATCAGCTGATTGTCTGGCATGACCTGACGCTGGATCGTAATTCCGATGTCAGGCACAAGTTTCCGGGCCGAGCACGCGATGACGGCCACTTTTACGTCATCGATTTTACCCTGGAAGAGCTGCGTACTTTGCGAGTCACCGAGGGTTACCGGCTTAGCGATAGCGGAGAGGAACAGCAAATCTACCCCGAGCGCTTTCCGCTCTGGCAGGGTAGTTTCCAGATTCACACACTTGCCGAGCAGCTGGAGCTGATCCAGGGTTTAAATCGCTCAACCGGTCGTGATGTGGGCATCTACCCTGAGCTCAAGTCGCCGGCATTCCATCATGAACATGGCAAAGACATTGGTTTGGCTGTGCTGACAGAACTGAAGCGTTTTGGGTATACCAGCAAAGACAGCAACGTTTACGTGCAGACTTTTGAGTTTGATGAGCTCAAGCGCGTTAAGGAGCAGGTGCAACCGGCGCTTGGGATAGAGCTGAAGCTTGTACAGTTAATGGGTGATGACGAAGACGACTACGGTTGGATGTTACGCCCGGGTGGCATGCAGGAGCTGGCAAAATTTGCAGATGGCATCGGTCCTGAAAAAGGCATGATCATCAGCGCAGACTCCACGGCCAACAACATAATCATCAGCACACTGGTAGCAGATGCTCATGAGGCAGGTTTACAGATACACCCTTACACCTTCCGCGCGGATACTGGCCAGGTGCCTGCGTATGCACGCGATTTTGATCATTTGCTGGAGCTCTTTCTGGTGAATGCAGGTGTTGACGGCGTGTTTACAGACTTCCCGGACAGGGCTGTCAATTTTGTAAATAGCCAGCGTTAATCCTGTCACTCATGTCAGTAATCTCGGAGCCGGGATTGCTGACACTGCTCTGTCTGTACGCGCAGGGGCTTCTGGCGTATAATCGCGGCCCTTTTAATGAATTCCCCGCGCCTGCAGGCACAATTATGTCGACGATTTCCACACCGGATCTCAGTTTCGCTGAGCTCAATCTTCCCGCTTTCCTGTTAGAAACCTTGTCCAAGGTAGGCTACGAAAAACCTTCGCCCATCCAACAGGAAACAATTCCGGCGCTGCTTGATGGTCATGACATCGTTGGTATGGCGCAAACAGGAACCGGTAAAACCGCGGCCTTTGCACTGCCTATTCTGGCGAAAATTGATGTCAACAATCCCAATACCCAAGCCCTAGTGCTGTGCCCTACCCGAGAGCTCGCTATCCAGGTAGCCGAGGCATTCCAGACCTATGCGGAAGGCATCCGCGGTTTCCACGTACTGCCGGTCTACGGCGGGCAGGAAATGGGGCGCCAACTGCAGGCCTTGCGACGGGGCGTTCATGTTGTTGTGGGCACTCCGGGCCGCTTGCTTGACCACCTGAATCGGCGCTCCCTTAATCTGAGCACCATCAAAACACTGGTGCTTGATGAGGCCGATGAGATGTTGCGCATGGGATTTATCGACGACGTCGAACTGATCCTGCAACAAACATCATCAGATCGTCAGGTTGCGCTGTTCTCGGCAACCATGCCGGCCCAGATTCGTCATGTGGCAGAAAAATATCTGCGCAACCCCATTGAGGTCAAAATCAAGACCGCCACCAGCACTAACGCTGATATCGAGCAGTTGTACTGGCTGGTGCAGGGCACCAACAAGCTGGATGCTCTGACGCGAATGCTGGAAGTTGAAGAATTTGATGGCATGCTAATTTTTGTGCGCACCAAAAACAGTACGCAGGAATTGGCAGACAAGCTCAGCGCCCGGGGGTTCTCGGCCGCCGCGCTCAACGGCGACATGAATCAGCAGTTACGTATCCGCACGATCGAGCAACTTAAGAACGGTCAGCTGGATATAGTGGTAGCCACCGATGTCGCCGCGCGCGGTCTGGATGTTGAACGTATCAGCCATGTAGTGAACTACGATATTCCGTACGACAACGAAGCCTATGTGCATCGTATCGGCCGCACAGGCCGTGCCGGCCGAAGTGGCAAAGCCATCCTGTTTGTTGCTCCGCGTGAACAGCGTATGCTGCAATCAATTGAGCGTACCACTCGCAAAAAAATCGAGCGTATGGAGTTGCCTACGCGCAGTGAGTTGATTCAGCACCGCAGTCAGCAGTTCAAGAACACCATCGCTGCCGCGCTGGAAAATGGTAACCAAGAGTTTTTCCGGGTGCTGCTTGCAGAGTTCTGTCATGAACACGAATGCTCAATAGAAGATGCCTCCGCCGCGATGGCGTTCCTGTTGCAAAAGGACAGGCCGCTGGAGCCTTCCGTTAAAGATGTTGTGCCGCTGGAATCCGGTTATGGCAAAGCGCCGGCGGCAGCAGCCCGTGCATCATCAGCTAACCCGGCCGCTGCCATGCCGGCAACAGCCAAGGTCCGCGCGCCCCGCCGCGAGGTATCAGAGTCCCTAGAGGCAGAAGAGCAGCCCGCGCCGCGTCCAGCACGCAGCAAGCCGCCGATGCATGATGCACATCCACGGTTGACTCAAGAGGACATTTTTGCCGAAGAATTTGCCATAGCGGATCGCGAAGACAAGCCACGTAAACCGCGTGCGCGCACGCAGACTGAAGACGGTGAAGATGTCGCCATGGAGCGTTTCCGCATCCAGGTCGGACACGAGCATGGTGTCACGCCCCGCGAAATTGTCGGCGCGATCGCCAACGAAGGCGGCATTGAAGGGCGCTATATCGGCCGCATCAATATCTATGACGCCTATACCACGATTGATTTGCCAGAAGGCATGCCTGAAGACGTCTTCAAAACCTTGTCTCGTACCCGGGTATGTAACCAGCCTCTGGCCATCGAAAAAATGAGCAAGCAGGAAGCGGCTGAAGAGGCGAGGACGTCGCCACGGGGCCCGAGGGCACCGCGGCCATCATCGGATCGGGAACGCAGTGAGCGCCCGGCACCGGAACGCTTTTCACGCGATCGTCCATCCCCTGCCAGGCCAGCATCTGACCGTGCAGCGTCCGATCGTCCTTCTTATGACCGGTCGTCCTCAGAGCGTCCATCTTACGATCGATCCTCATCGGAGCGTCCATCCTCTGGCCGGACCGGCTCAGATCGTGGGTCCGCAGAGCGTTCTTCCCCGGCACGCCCGTCATCCGACCGAGCGCCAAGAGAGGGCTTCCGCGCCTCTTCTGCGCGCCCGGCGTCAACATCAGCGCGCCCGCCGCGTTATACAAATTCTGATGGTGGATTTACAACGCGTCGTCAGGCTTTGACCGATCAGGCTCCAGCGTCACGCGCGGACGGCAACAGCGAGAGACCACGTTATGCTGCGCGCGCAGATAGTCCGCGTGACTCAGGCTCCTACGAGCGCAAACCGCGCAGTACAACGGCCGCTCCACGCAGAAGTCCCCCGCGGGAGGCGTTTACCGAGCCAACGTTTGCACCACGCTCATTTGAAGATAGGCCCGCCAAATCAACGGATTCTGACAAAGCAGCAAAGGACAAAAAACGCGGCGGCCCAAAAGTGCGCGCAGACAAAGATAAGGGCAAGCGCCGCGCGCCTGTCAAAAGTAAGCCCTGAAGCCTGATGTTCTGCCGAAGAGGTGAGTCATGAAAAAAGGGTCTGCGTTGGTGTTGGTGTTAATGTTGTGGACTACTGGCAACACAGTTGCATCAGCCCAGGACTGGGTATGGGCGCCTGACTTTGAGGTTGGTGATGTCATTGTGCCCATCGATGCACCTGATCAAAATGGAAACGCCAAAACACTGGCAGAGCTGACCGGTGAAAAAGGCTTGGTGCTGGTGCTCAGCCGTTCGTTCGACTGGTGCCCTTACTGCATCGCGCAGTTGCAGCAAATGGTTGAAGTGGCGCCCGAATTTGCAGCCATGGGTATCTCTGTTGCAACGATGACTTATGACTCGCTGGAGATCCTGAAAGCCGCTGAAGAGGACTACTCAGTGAATTTTCCGATGTTGCGCGACGAAGATGTTAAACATGTGTCTGCGCTGGGCATATTGAATCAGCAATACCAACCCGGTCAGCGCGCCTATGGTATTCCGGAACCAGGCATTTTCTTGGTCAGCGCCGATGGAATCATCCGCTTTAAATTTGCAGAACAGGATTATCGGATGCGCCCCGATTTTAGTCTGGTACTGGAAGCTGCCTCTGGGCTCTGACGCACGAGGGCGCGTTGGTGTTGAAAAATTGCACAAAAAAGGAGACCCAATCATGAGGCGATTTATTCCACTGATTCTGTTTGCTAGCACCCTCATTGCGTGTGGTGGCAGCGAACAGGGTACTTCCGGGCCTGACACTGACAGTGTGCCTGCACAACAGGCGCCTGCTGACGTCACAGCACCGCAACAGCCAGCAGCGGCGGAGATTGTGGAGGCGCGCTCGTTACTGGGCACCTCGTTGATACGTCAGATGGATTTCCCGAACCGTGGGCAGCTCGAGGCCGACCTGGCCGAGGCGCAGGCACAATGGGCCGCCAACCCGGACAGCGCCGACGCACTGATATGGGTGGGTAGACGACAGGCCTACCTTTGGCAGTACCAGGATGCCATCAACACCTTTGCGCAAGGGATTGAAAAATTTCCCGAAGATGCCCGCTTTTACCGGCATCGTGGTCACCGTTACGTGACAGTCCGCAACTTTGATGCAGCGATCGCGGATTTTGAAAACGCGGCCGCACTGTTTGCTGGCCAGCCAGATGAGGTCGAGCCTGACGGTGCGCCAAATCCTCAGAATATCCCCCGCAGCACCTTGCAGTTCAACGTCTGGTACCACCTGGGGCTGGCGTATTACTTAAAAGGCGACTTTGAAAGTGCACTGCGCGCCTATGAAGAGTGCCTGCAGGTCTCCGATAATGATGATTCGATTGTCGCCACCGCAGACTGGTACTGGATGTCACTGATGCGACTGGGCCGAACAGAAGAAGCCACTGCCCTGCTGGACATGATTAACCCGGAGATGGACATTATTGAAAACGACTCCTACCTGCGGCGGATGCTGATGTACAAGGGACTGGAGTCCCCCGATAGATTGCTTAATGCCACCACTGCCGATGATCTGAGTATCGCCACGCAAGGATACGGTGTGGGTAACTGGTATCTGGTCAATGGCGATACACAGATGGCCCAGCAGATATTTGAAAGGGTTCTGGTCGGCCGCTCGTGGTCCGCGTTTGGATATATCGCTGCCGAGGCCGAGCTGGCGCGCATGCGCTGACCCGGCCTTGTGTGGCTCAGGTCCGGTAGCTTGAGTCTTTGGCATCCAGCATCCGTATCAGTCCCGGCCACACCAGCGGCGCCACTTTTGGCAACATGCCCGATTGCTGGCGAGTGGTTTCAAGCGCCTGTGCGGAAGGGAAGTGCAAGGCTCCACCGGCCTGCGCTTTGATCTGCTTTTCACAGGCGTTTTCCAGGAAGTACATCAGCGTAAAGGCTTCGGCCACCGTCGTGCCCAAGGTCAGCGTGCCGTGATTGCGCAGGATCATCACATCCTTGTCGCCCAGATCTTTCACAATACGCTCGCGCTCGTCCAGATCAAGTGCCACCCCTTCGTATTCATGATAGGCGATGCGCGGATAGACAAGCATGGCGGTCTGGGTGATGGGCAGCAGTCCATCTTTTTGTGCAGAGACGGCGGTGCCGGCATGATTATGTAGATGCATGACACTGCCGGCGTCTTCCTTGGCCATATGAATGGCGCTGTGGATAGTGAATCCGGCCGGATTGATGCGATAGCCGTTGTCGGCCACGATATTACCGGCCTGATCGACTTTCACCAGAGACGACGCCGTGATTTCATGGAACATCATGCCATAGGGGTTTATCAGAAAACGATGATCAGCCCCTGGCAATCGTGCGGACAGATGCGTAAAAATCAAGTCATCCCAGCCAAAGTGAGCCACCAGTCGGTAGGCTGCCGCCAGATCGATGCGAATTTGCCACTCTTCAGGGTCGATATGGTCAGGACGGGCATCTGCGTGCATCTGGATTTTGGCAGTCATGTTGGCTCCGGTAGCGTTCGTGGTGATAAGGCGTCATTGTTACCTGCCCCGCCACTTGTTTCAACTTGTGGAGCGTTGGGCATGTTTGTATATTGCCAAACAGAGTCGCGCCAGAGTAGCGGGTAATGAGTATCGAAATCTGGGAAATGATGAGTTATGTGGTCACAGTGATTGGTTTGCCACTGGCCATCGCGGTATTTTTGTTTGAACAGCAAAAAGAACGTGAGAACGAAGAAGAAGAGGTTTATCAACTGTTATCTGATAACTATCAGGATTTCCTGAAGGTTGCTCTGGAGAATCCGGATCTGCGGCTGTTCTCCAAGGACGCAACGCCCTCGCTCAGCGATGAACAGATTGAGCGCCAACTGATTATTTTCAGTATGTTGATGTCACTGTTTGAGCGGGCTTACCTGCTGCTGTATGAAGAGAAAATGACTCCCAAACAGAAGCGTCGCTGGAATTCCTGGGAGGACTATATTCAGGACTGGTGCGCGAATGAAGACTTTTGTTCATTTCTGCCGCGCCTGCTCAAAGGCGAGGATCCTGGTTTTGTCCGCTATGTCACCGCGCAGGCGGCGTACGTGAAAAATACAGGCAATCCCTGACAACCACCCCTTTTGGAAATTGACCTTATGCCCCGAAGTGAACCTCCCGTCAGCTGGTCTGGCGAAGCATTTAATCAAATACCCGATTCAGACAATCGCATTCATTCCGATGCACTTGCCAAGGCGTACGGGTTTACGGGGGCACTGGTGCCGGGGGTCACGGTGTCGAGTTATCTGTTACATCCTGCGGTGCAGGCATGGGGCCTGCTGTGGCTGGAGCGCGGCAGTGCACATGTGTCAATCAAGTCTCCCCTGTATGATCAGATGAGCTTTGATGTTCATGTCACCCCTCAGGCTGATGCGTACACAGCTGAATTGCTCAGTGACGGGCGACTGTGCGCAGTGGCGGAGGTGGGCCTGCCGGATCGTCTGCCTGAGGCGCCGCAGATGCGCGGTGATACGCTGATCAGGGCAGATTTTAAAGCTCCCGAGGTCAGTCGCGCTTTGATGGAGGCGCTGCGCACTGAAGGCTGCGCAGCGGTCAGATACCTGTGGTCAGCGGATCATGAAATGGCAGGTTATCTGCGGCAGCAGCAACACATGCCTGCGCTGCTCAGAACCGATGCTGCCGCGGGCACTGGAGGCTTTGCCAATATGGCGTTTTTATTGGGCTGTGCAAACCGGCATTTTGCGGCGATCGCGCATATCAATCCGTGGATTCACATGGAAACCTGGTCACAAAACTACCAGCCGCTTGCCTTGGGTACCGAGTTGATCAGTGAAATGAAAATTACTCAATTATTCGAAAAAAAGGGACACGAGTTCGCGGATTGCGAATTTAACCTGTTCAGAGCGGACAACCACACGGCTGTCTGCTCAATTACGCAGCGGGCGATTTACCGGCTCCGGCTGCCGGGCAGTCACTCATGAAGACCATTGGCCTGTTAGGAGGCATGAGCTGGGAGTCGACGCAGAGTTATTACCGGGCAATCAATGAGGCGGTGCGCGAGCAGCTCGGCGGGCTGCACTCGGCAAAAATAGTGTTGTACAGCGTTGATTTTGCAGAAATCGAAGCCTTGCAGGTGCGGGGTGACTGGGATAAGGCCGGGCAACTGTTGGCGGCTGCAGCAAGTGCAGTCGAGCGTGCCGGCGCGGACTTTCTGGTGATCTGTACCAACACCATGCACAAAGTGGTACCGGCTATTGCGGCCGGAATCAGCATGCCGATTTTGCATATTGCAGACGCAACCGCGGATGAACTGATTGCTCAGGGTGTAAAGCAGGTCGGTTTGCTGGGCACACGCTTTACCATGGAGCAGGCATTTTACAAAGATCGCTTGATTGCCCGCGGAATTGCAGTTGTTGTGCCCGACCAGGCCGATCGCGATCGTGTAAACCGGGTGATTTACGAGGAGCTGTGCCTTGGTGTAATCAAGGCAGACTCGCGGGCTCGGTATCTTGATATCATTCACCGGCTTCAACTGCAGGGTGCTGAGGCGGTTATTCTGGGTTGCACCGAGATTGCCCTGCTGGTTCAGCAGTCAGATACCCCGGTTGCCCTTTTTGATACGACGGCCATCCACGCGCAGCAGGCGGTGAGGCTGGCGTTGGCTCGGGAATAGGTGTTGGCCCAGGAAACAGGCGTTGCCTCAGGAAATAAGAAAAATGCTTGAACAGATACAGACGTGGCTGAACAATTTTGTGCTGTCCGACTCCATGATCAGTCTGATCAGCAGTTCGGTGATTCTGATTTTGTCAGTGCTGGCGTTACGCTCACTGTTGGGCCGATATATCAGGCGCAGTGTGGCGGCCACGGAACTGCGACGTAAATGGCTGGTGCAATCCCGTAATGGATTGTTGCTGCTGCTGATCCTTGGTCTGGTGTTGATCTGGGGTGAGGAGCTGCGCACGCTGGCATTGTCAATTGTGGCAATCGCTGTGGCACTGGTGATTGCGACCAAAGAACTGATTCTGTGTGTGATCGGTACCCTGCTGAAAACAGCCTCGAATTCCTTTGAGCTGGGTGACCGGATTCAGGTAAAGGATTTTCGTGGTGATGTGATTGATCAGAATCTGCTGGCCACCACCATCATGGAGGTCGGGCCAGGGAAAATCACCCACCAGCGAACCGGGCGAACCATGGTTATTCCCAACGCCATGTTTGTTACTGAGCCGGTTATTAACGAAAGCTTCACGCATGATTATGTGTTTCATGTGTTCACCATCCCGTTCAAGCGCGAAGATGACTGGCGTGGTGCGCAGCTGGCGTTTCTGGAGTCTGCCAATCGACACTGTGCACCGTATCTGGAAGACGTGCGCAAGCACATGAACCGCATCGGCATAAAACGGGGTCTGGAAGTGCCATCCGTCGATCCGCGAGTGACCATTCAGGTGCCGGCCGCCTGCGAGATCCATCTGATTGTGCGGGTTCCCGCCAAATCCGGTGAGCGTGGTTTTATAGAGCAGGCGATTCTCACCGATGTGTTTCTGAATAATGACTACAGCAGACATTCCATGACAATCCAGACATCAACACCATCGCTGGCCACGCATGACGCCGAGCCCGGACAACAACGCCATGACCGACTCCCTGAATAATTGGCCCGTGCGGGCTGTTGATGCTGGTGACGCCGCTGCCATCGCCCGCATTTATAACCATTACATCCAGACAACAGTGATCACCTTTGAAGAGCAGACCTTGTCCGATGCAGCCATGGCGCAACGCATTGCCGATGTCAGCGCGCTGGGTCTGCCTTGGCTGGTAGCCGAACAGGAAGGCCACTTGCTCGGCTATGCCTACGCCACCCGCTGGAAGCCTCGAACCGCTTATCGCTACTCGGTTGAAATCACCGTGTACATGGCGCCTGGCGGTGCCGGCAAGGGTCTGGGCACCGCGCTGTATGTGGAACTCTTCAGACAGCTGCGCGCGCTCGGCGTTCATGCAGCGGTGGGTGGCATTGCGTTACCAAACGACGCCAGTATTGCCTTGCATGAAAAAGTGGGCATGAAGAAGATTGGTGAATTTGAACAGATAGGTTTTAAACAGGGGCGCTGGTTAAATGTGGGTTACTGGCAGATTGTGTTTGATGACAATGCCGCCCAGACTGCCGCGGCCGAACAACAATGATCTGCGGCTGAAAACTTGCCATGCCTGCTGAACTGACAATTCTGTTACTTAACACAGTGCTGATCGTGGTCTGTTATCAGCTGTTGTACCCGCGTCAAGTTGGCAGCAGCCGTGTGCGACTGATCATCAATGACGCCATTGCCACCGTAGTGGCGCTGATGGTGGCGGGTTCTGTATATGCAGGCAGCGGGCAGCTGTTTTCGTTGCTGGTCGTGGATGTCAGTTGGTTCTGGTTTACGCTCGTCAGCTATAGTTTGATGGAATTACCTTTTGCTATGCGTTACATGCGCAGGCACAACATGTTGGAGTAACGCTGTATGTCGACTGATCATCTGCGGTCAAACATCACCCGCAGCCTGCTGCTTGTCGCGATGCTGTCTGCATCGCCGCTGTTTTCGCAAACCCCGCAGCCTGCGCTGGACAGTGCGGTGCTGGCGGCCGCCGCCGCGCAAAAAGATGCGTTGATTGAAACCATGTCTGAGCTGGTGGCGATTGAGTCCGGCAGCGGTGACCGTGAGGGTCTGGACACAATAGCGGAACTTATTGCAGAGGAATTGCGCGCACTGGGCGGCGCGGTCGAGCTGCTGGAAGCCGGCGATGACGCCTACCGGATGTTTGATACGCCAGCACAAATAGGTCGCATGGTGCATGCGCGCTTTAGTGGCAGCGGGGATAAAAACATTCTGCTGCTGGCGCACATGGACACGGTGTATCTGCGCGGCATGCTCGCCAATCAGCCCTTCCGCATCGACGGCAACCGCGCTTATGGCCTTGGTATCTCGGATGATAAGCAGGGCGTGGCAGTGATCATTCATACCCTTGCGATGCTGCAGGAATTGGGTTTTGACGACTACGGCACACTGACGGTATTGATCAATGGTGACGAAGAAATCAGCTCGCCCGGATCGCGCAGCACCATCACCCGTCTGGCTGCTGAACAGCATGCGGTGTTTTCAGTTGAACCGTCCGGGGTCAGCAGCGACTCACTGACGCTGGCGACCAGTGGCATAGGTGCGGCTACCATGACCGTGACCGGCCGCGCCTCCCATGCCGGCGCCGCGCCGGAAATGGGTCGTAACGCCTTTTATGAACTGGCGCATCAGGTGCTGCAACTGAGCAACCTGTCAGAACAGGATACCGGTCTGAAATTGAGTTGGACGGTGGCTCAGGCAGGCACCAACCGCAATGTTATTCCTGACAGAGCCGTGGCCACCGGGGATATCCGTATGTTGCGCATTGAGGATTTTGAGCGTTTGCAGGCCCGCATCGAGGAGCGCATCAGCAACAAACTGATACCCGATACCGAGGTAATGCTCACCTACGAGAACCGCCGGCCGCCACTGACTGCTACACCGGCTTCGCGCGCATTGAGTGACCATGCCAAAACCATTTATGCGGAGATAGGCCGTGAGCTGATTGTCACTGATCAGGCCGAGGGCGGCGGCACCGATGCAGCCTTTGCCGCGCTGGAGACCATGGCGCCGGTGTTGGAGCGCTTCGGTCTGCAGGGCTTTGGTGCGCATACCAGCAATGCGGAATACGTGTTGCTGGATTCCATAGAACCACGTTTGTACCTGCTGTCACGCATGATTATGGACGTATCAACCGGTGTTGCGCCGGTTACCGGGAGCAACCCATGAGCAACATCAATATCAGGCCGGCAACGCCGGAAGATGCTGCACTGATACTCTACTTTATCCGTGAACTGGCAATTTACGAGCGAGCTGAACATGAAGTGGTCACAGACGAAGCCGGCATCAGAGACTCAATTTTCGGGCCGCAATCCACCGTCAGCGCGCTGATCTGCCTACTTGATGATAAACCGGTCGGTTTTGCTGTCTACTTTTTTAACTATTCAACCTGGCTGGGCCGGCGCGGGCTGTTTCTGGAGGACTTGTATGTGTCTCCGGAGTTCCGGGGACTGGGCGCCGGCAAAGCCCTGCTGCATCATCTGGCCCGTGAAGCGGTTGCCAAAGGCTGCGGGCGTTTTGAATGGAATGTGCTGGACTGGAATACACCAGCCATCGAATTTTATGAATCGCTGGGCGCGCGACCGCAAAGCGAGTGGACGGGTTACCGACTGACGGGTGATGCCCTGATCCGCTTTGCCAACAGTACGCTCTGACATGAGTTTTCTGAACGAGGATGCACCATGATTATCAAACCCAAATACCGCGGATTCATTTGCACAACCACACATCCCACCGGTTGTTACAACAATGTCGCTGACCAGGTTGCGGTGACCAGAGCTGCTCTGGGTGAACAGGCGGGCCCGAAAAAAGTATTGATAATTGGCGCGTCCAGCGGTTACGGACTGGCTGCGCGCATCACCGCTGCGTTTGGCTACAAGGCCGCAACGCTTGGGGTGTTTTTTGAAAAACCTGCCAGTGAAACCAAACCCGGTACCGCCGGTTGGTACAACTCCTGGGCATTTGAAGAGCAGGCAAAAAACGCCGGACTTTACGCCAGATCCATCAACGGTGATGCATTTTCGGATGAGGTGCGCGCACTGGCTATCGACGCTATCAAACAGGATCTGGAAGAAGTGGATCTGGTGATTTATTCACTGGCATCACCGGTGCGCAAATTGCCGGATACCGGCGAGGTCAAGCGCTCCGTGTTAAAACCGATTGGTGAGGTCTACAAATCCACAGCGATTGATACCAACAAGGATCAAATCATTCACGCCGAGGTCGAGCCGGCCACCGAAGAAGAAATCGCCGATACCATCAAGGTCATGGGCGGCGAGGACTGGGAGCTGTGGATGGCCGCGCTGGACAATGCCGGCGTGCTTGCCAAGGGAGTCAAAACGGTTGCATTCAGTTACATCGGAACGCAAATGACCTGGCCGATTTACTGGCACGGTGCACTGGGCAAAGCCAAGGAAGATCTTGATCGCGCTGCTCATGCGCTGGGAGAAAAACTCGGCAGCAAATATCACGGCACAGCCAATGTTGCGGTGTTGAAATCCGTGGTGACGCAGGCGTCTGCAGCCATCCCGGTGATGCCGCTGTACATTGCGCTGGTATACAAAGTCATGAAAGAAAAAGGTCTGCACGAAGGGACCATCGAGCAGCTCAACCGCTTGTTCACTGAACAGCTGTACCGCGCGGATGGCAAGCCTGTGGATCTGGATGAAGCCGGTCGTTTCCGCATGGACAACAAGGAGCTGCGTGATGACGTACAGGCAGAGTGCAAGCAGCTTTGGGAAGTGGTGAATAATGACAATCTGTTCCAGCTAACCGATTACAAAGGCTACAAACACGAGTTCCTTAAGCTGTTCGGGTTTGAACGCGCGGATGTCGACTACGAAGCCGATATTGCCACGGAAGTGGATTTTAAAGTGATCTCCACTGCTGAGGCATAAACGATGTCTGCTGTGGTTGCGTGCCGCAGGCCGCGTTTACGCGGGGGGCTGAGTTTGGCGCTTTAATCAGCTACGTAGCGTCTGAAACACTGGGGCAATCGCATTTTTTGCGGTGTGTCAGCGGGCAATAAGTCTGACCGGTAGTTCGGTATAGCCCTTAACAAAACTGGAATAGATACGTACCGGCTCCCCCACAACCTCTATTTTCTGGAAGCGGGGCAGTATCTCTTCCCACAATACGCGCAGCTGCATTTCAGCCAGACGGTTGCCCATACACCGATGAATGCCAGTCCCAAACGACAGGTGCTGGCGTACACGATCGCGGTCAATCAGAAATTCATCCGGTCGCTCAATGGCCTGCTCGTCGCGGTTTGCCGAGGCGTACCACATCAACAGTTTGTCACCGGCTTTGATGTGTTTGCCGCCCAGTTCGGTGTCGGCTTTGGCGGTGCGGCGCATGTACGCCAGCGGTGTCTGCCAGCGAATGATTTCGGACACCATGGAGGGAATCAGCGCGGGATTGTCGCGCAGTTTCTGGTACTCCTGGGGATTCTCGTTTAGGGCCAGCACGCCGCCAGTGATGGAATTGCGGGTGGTGTCATTTCCGCCCACAATCAGCAGCACGAGGTTTCCGAGAAACTCCATGGGCGGCATGTTCTTGGTGGCCTCGCCGTGTGCGAGCATGGAGATCAGATCAGTGCCGGGCGGTTTGGCCGCGCGCTCGCGCCACAGGCGCATGAAGTACGCCAGACATTCTTTCAGCACTTCAAAACTTTCTTCATAGGTGTTGACCAGACCGGCTCCCGGAATGGCCGTGGCAATATCTGACCAATAGGTGAGCTTGTTGCGCTCCTCAAAGGGGAAATCGAACAGTGTTGCCAGCATCTGTGTGGTGAGTTCACGTGACACCCGGTCGACCCAGTTAAAGGTTTCGCCGTGTGGCAAACCATCCAGAATGGTGATCACCCGCTGGCGTATCAAACCTTCAAGATTTTTTAAATTGTTGGGCGCAACCACGCCTTGCACGGTCTTGCGTTGCTCGTCATGTTTGGGGGGATCCATGGCGATAAACATAGGCAGCGTGAACTGTGGCAGAACATCCACAATGCCGATGGTCGGCTCGGACGAGAACAGCTGAGGCGCGGCTTCCATGGTCATGATGTCCTGATAACGCATCACCGACCAATAAGCACCGACAGAGGACTGCGCACAGTAATGCACCGGATCATCCCGGCGCAGGCGTGCCAGAAATGGCAGAAACTCATTGGCCTGCCAGATCGCCGGATGTGCGAGGTCAATCTCATCCAGAGGGATGGTCCACGGATCGCGTCCGACCAGGCTGCGGTTGCTGTGTTTGGTGACGACGGTTTCCATTATGTAACTCCTGTGCGGATTTTGTGTCGCCAACGGTCAGAACTGAAATTCGGGCAGACGAACAACCAGGCCATCGAGTTCGTCACTGATGTCAATCTGGCAGGACAATCGGGAATGACTGGCGCGTTCAGGATTCAGATCCAGCATGGGCTCTTCGAACTCACCGGGCTCGCCCACGCGAGCGATCCACGCCGGATCAACAAATACATGACAAGTGCCGCATGAGCAGGCGCCACCACAATCGGCATCAATGCCCGGGACCCGATTTTTGATGGCGGTGGTCATCAGTGAATCGCCGTTTTTTGCGTCAACAACATGTTCTTTTCCGCTGTGCTCTATCAGGGTAATGCGTGGCATAACTGAAACTACCTTTGTCATTTGATTTATGAATAAAATCTTCTGATTACATCCAGTGTTCGCCGGCGGCGAGAGCCTGAAGACACAGTTGTTGAAGTGATTGTTACGGCACCCGATCGTATGTTAATAATGCCATCGAAACAACCGCAAGCGTACCAGTCTACAAGTGACGTGTACCAAGTGACCGGTTGCTACTGCGCACACATTCTGATTTTAGAAATCGAGGGGAGTTCAATGCAAAAAAATAACAACACAACACTCAGATCAAGGCTGTCTGGTTTGGCCTTGATCGCTGCGCTGGTGATGCTGGTTGCTTGCGGTCAGCCGGATACCGTAACAGCGCCTGCGTCCCCAGAGACTGCCGATGAGTCGGCAATGCCGGCAGTGCTGGCAGACTTTTCGGAACTGACACCCGGGTGGAACACCCTGCTGCCGGGTGGCGATACTCTTTGTTCTGATGGTTCCGAGTACAAGTTTTTTGTAAAACAGGGTGACCCGCAGAAACTGATGTTTTATCTGGAAGGCGGTGGCGCGTGTTGGGACGGTGCTAATTGCGACACCGATCTGCGCCCCAGCTATCAGGTGAATCTGGCCAATACGGATCCGTCGCGGGCGCATGGCATTCTGGCGTTTGATCAGATGACCAATCCGTTTGCAGACTACACCGTTGTGTACGCACCCTATTGCTCCGGCGATGTGCATCTGGGTGACACCGAGCAGCACCATGAAGCGCCCGCGCTGGAAGGCCATGCCGCCCATCCGGTACATGTGCGTCATCGGGGTTGGGCCAATGGCCAGGCAGCGCTGGAGTGGACCTACGCCCACGTGTTTGCACCGCAGCAGGTTTTTGTCACTGGCTCCAGTGCCGGCTCTATCCCCTCACCGTTTTATGCGGTGAAACTGGCTGAGCAGTATCCGGCCGCAGCGGTGACGCAGCTGGGTGACGCCTCCGGTGGTTATCGCGGTTTTGCCAATTTCAACCCCTATGAAGTCTGGCATACCGATCGTGTTGTCGCCGATCTGACCCACATAAGCAGCATCCCGGCAGATCAGTTCAGCTTCCATCACCTGTACATTGCGGCGGTGCAGGAAAACGCCAATATCCGCTACGCCTCGTATGACAATGCCGAAGACGATGTACAGAAGCAGTTCCTCGCCTTAGGCGGTATGCCGGTTGAGTCACTGCAGCCTTTGCTGGAGCAGAATCTTGCCGAGATCAGCGCGGCAATTCCTGACTTCCGCTACTACGTTGCCGGTGGCAACATGCATACCATTCTGCTGCGACCGGATGTGTATACCTATGAAGTCAATGGCACCAAGTTTGTTGATTGGCTGGCCGGTCTTGCCGCTGGCGCGCCAGTGTACAGCGTCATGTGTGACGACTGCAGTGTGGCGCCTGCTGCTCCCGTCGCACCTGCCGGCGCGCAATAGTCATTCTTGAGCAGCACTGATCAGGGCCGTGGTTGCCCTGGTCAGTGTCTGAACAATCTCCGCATCAATTTTCACGTCAGCCAATGCGTCCGCACGGGTTTTGCCGTGTGTCAGTATCAGCAGCGGCTTTTTCTGTGCATGTGCCTCACGCGCAAAGCGGAATCCGGAATACACCATCAGTGATGAACCAATAACCATCAACGCGCTACTGTCGCTCAGCGCCTGAAAAACATCATTCACCCGATCACGTGGCACGTTGTCGCCAAAAAATACCACGTCAGGTTTGAGGATGCCGCCGCATAACGGGCAGCCGGTTACCACAAAGTCATCAAAATTGATGTCAAGATCGGCATCGCCATCCGGCGCTGCGCTCGCGTTCAGGTCGGCAAATGCCGGATTTGCTGCTGCAAAACGCTGATGTGTTACAGCCCGCGACTCGCGCAGGCTGCACTGCATACAGATGACTTCATCGGCGCGCCCGTGCAGGTCAATGGTTGACTGACTGCCAGCCTTTTGGTGCAGGCGGTCAACGTTCTGGGTGACCAGTTGGCTGATAACTCCGTGTTGTTCCAGCGCAGATAAAGTGAAATGTGCTGCATTGGGCTGCGCGCTCTGCATCACCGGCCAGCCGATCAGACTGCGCGCCCAATAACGTTGGCGCAGTTCATGGCTGCGCATGAATTCCTGATGCTGCACCGGTTGTTTGCGTTTCCAGTTGCCGTCTTTGTCGCGGTAATCAGGGATGCCGGACCCGGTGCTGATGCCCGCACCGGTCAACACCAGGGCTCGCGGATGTTCAGTCATAAATTGCAGCAGCTCATCGCTGTGACTGTCAGGGGCTTGATGTACGGACTGATTCGATCGGTTTATCATGAATTGCCTTATGGTGTTGGCGGCCGCTAAGGTATAACTGTCCAGTATCATGCCGCCAGTTTGTTTCAGGATGTTAACGTGCCTGAGTCTGCTGGCACTATGCCCACTCATTTAACCGAGGCTGTTATGACAATAAAAAGACCGGAATTTGCTCACTCATCATCATTGATGCACAAACTGCGGCTGACACTGTCGCTGGGCTTGCTGTCGTCAGTGCTGGCCTCTTTACTGGCAATGGGCGCCAACGCCCAGTCCGAACCGCCTGCCCGCTGGCTGGATCCGGCGCAGGACATGCAAAATCTGCCGCGCGATGGTGGCATTCTGTTCTGGTCGGGGGATCAGCAGATCGCCGGCTTCCGCAACATTGCGTTACTGAGCCCGGTGCGGCATATCAATCGGGGTGAGCTTGTCAAAGCGTTGCCGGCCGCGCCGCGTGATCTGTCCAGCCTCTCCTACACGGTTCAAGGCCAGGACTACTCTCTGCAGGATTTTATGCTGCAGAACCATGTGGCGGGTCTGCTGGTGTTAAAAAACGGTGAAATTGCTCATGAGGCTTATGGTCTGGGTAACCGTGAAGATCATCTGTGGGTATCTTTTTCCATGACCAAGTCCGTTGTCTCTATGCTCACCGGTGCTGCGATTGCCGACGGATACATTGGCAGTGTGGAAGATATGGTCACCGACTACTTGCCACAACTCAAAGGTACGTCTTACGACAATGTACGTGTACGCCAGGTGCTGCAGATGGCATCAGGCACCGACTGGGACGAGAATTATGCTGATCCGCAATCCGACGTGGCGACTTCTCCAAACGATATGCTGCAGTTGATGGAGTTTATGGGCAGTAAATCCAGGGTGGCTGAACCCGGTGAACGCTTTAACTACAACACCGGCGAAACCAACCTTGCTGGCGCTATTGTGCGTGCTGCCATCGGCAACAATCTGGCGGCGTATCTGACAGAGAAAATCTGGAAACCCTACGGCATGGAAAGTGATGCCACCTGGATCAGTCATGGCCCTAATGCCGGTGAGCTTGGTGGCTGCTGCATTTCCGCAACCCTGCGAGACTGGGGGCGGCTGGCTATGTTTGCGATGAGCAACGGTGTGTTGGCAGATGGCACTGAAGTGCTTCCTCGAAACTGGATGCACGACTCTACGCAGGCGTCACCTGCGAGTGATAACTATGGCTATCTGTGGTGGCTCAACGGTGATGGAACCTACCGTGCCAGCGGCATATTTGGTCAGGGTATCTACTTCAATCCAGCCGACGACCTGATCATTGTTGTGCAGGGGGCTTGGCCGCAAGCAACCGGTGCGGCGTTTGCTGCACACCGTGACGGGTTGTTCCGGGCCGTTGAAAACCAGTTGAAGTGAGTAGAATCGCTACACTTTACGACTGACGGCACGCCCGGCGAGTTACTTGGAGTGATCCGTTCTGGTGAGGCCGCGTATAATTCCGCAGCATAGGCAAGAAGATTTTGCCGGTTGCAAGAGCGAGTTAACGCGGAATCACAAGTGCGGATTTGCACACCAGGGTAGTTAATGTGAAAAAAATTATTTTGCCAGTCTTCATTCTGATCGCTGCCGTGGCAGTTTTTGTGGTGTTAGTCAGAACGCCCGAACGACTCAGCGTGGTGCCACCGGAGCAGGCCGTTGCCAGTGTGCGCGTAGCGCCGGTCCGGTCAGAGACCATACAGCTTGACGTCAACTCACAGGGTCGTGTGCAAGCCAGCCGCCGTGTCAGTCTGTCGGCAGCGGCCACCGGGCCGGTGTCCTGGGTTTCCCCTTCTCTGCGTGCAGGCGGCTTCTTTGCTGCTGACGAAGTCATCCTGCGGGTGGACAGCAGTGACTACGAAACCGCCCTTGAGCGTGCCCGCTCATCCCTGTCACAAGCTGAGACGGATGCCCGTCACGCCCGTGAGGAATTCGAGCGCAACAGCGCGCTGGCCGAACAGCGTTTGATCAGCGAATCGCAGGTACGTGATCTGCAGCGTCAGGCTGACAACAGCGCCGGTCGCGTCAGAGATGCACAGGGTGCGGTCGCGCAGGCAGAACTCGACTTGTCCCGCAGTGAAATCCGCGCCCCCTTCGACACCATTGTTGAGAGCAGCAACATCGATCTTGGACAACATGTTGGCCGTGGTCAGGCCTTGGCGGTTCTGCTTAGTACTGACGAGGTCGAGGTTCGCTTGCCCTTAGCAGTGAGCCAGTTGTCTTATCTGGATATCCCCTTGGGTGCCCGCGGCGAGTTGCCTGCAGAGATCGCGCCGCTGGTCCGCATCAGCGGCAGACTGGGTGACAGCATACAGACATGGGAAGGCAGGCTGGTGCGAATGGAAGCCAGCATTGATACCGCCAGCAACGCTGTGCAGGCCATTGTGCGTGTGGATCAGACCGCATCCGCCATTCCATTGCCGATAGGCCTGTATGTAGAGGCGGCCATCCAGGGGCGCAAGCTTGATAACCTGATTGCGCTGCCGCGCGAAGCAGTGCGTGGAAACAACCGTGTACTGGTTGTCGATACTGAAAACCGCATGTGGTACCGCGACGTAGACATTATGCGCCTCGAAAACGACAGAGTGCTGATTCAGGGCGGACTTGCTGATGGAGAACGCATTTGCATGTCGCCGATTCAAGCCGTTGTTGATGGCATGCGTGTCAACGTTGTCGACGACATACCTGCCCTGGCGCGTGCTCAATGAAACCAATTATTGCGTGGTTTGTTCGTAATACGGTCGCGTCCAATCTACTGATGGTGATGATGGTAGTGAGCGGATTCATCGCTTACAACAACACCCGTCAGGAAGAATTTCCCAACATCGAAACCGGCACCATCCAGATCAATGTGCCTTATCCGGGTGCTCCACCCAGAGAAGTTGAACAGGCGGTCTGCCTGATTCTCGAGCAAGCGCTGACGCGTATCGAGAATGTTGAACGCATGACCTCTACTGCCCGTGAAGGCGCGTGTGCTGCCACCTTGCAGATGCGCGCCGGCACCGATATCAACCGCTCATTAAACGAAGTCAAAAGTGCCGTTGATGGTATTGCCAACTTCCCGATCGACATTGAGCGCCCGATTGTTGCGTCCTTTGCGCCTTCGGGCACTGTTGCATCGCTGGCGCTGGTAGCTAACACCGATGATCTGACCCTGAAGCAGGTTGCTGATGAAATACGGCTGGAACTGTTGGACCTGCCGGAAATTTCACGGGTGGAACTCAATTATGTGCGGCCTCTGGAGATCGCGGTAGAGGTTTCCGAACTGACCCTGCGACAGAACGGCCTGAGCCTGAGTCAGGTTGCCACCGCCATTGACCGCACGGCCATTGATGCCCCCGCGGGCACCCTGCGCACGCCGGGTGGAGACGTGCTGCTGCGCAGCATCGGTCGGCTGTCCACGGGTACGGAATATGAAGACATCATTATCCGCACCAATGCCGATGGTTCGCAGCTGCGACTCGGTGACATTGCCACCGTGAGAGATGGATTCCAGGAAGGATTTTTACGCGCCCGTGTGGATGGCGACAATGCAGTCACTGTCGATGTGTATCGCGTGGGCGAAGAGGATGTCATCACCTCAGCTGAGGCGGTGCGAAAGTACGCGGCTCAAAAGCAGTTCGAGTTGCCGCAAGGCATGGAACTGAGCATCCTGACCGATGATGCGCGCGGCTTGCGTGAACGCATCGACACAGTTGCCAGTAATGCATACTCAGGATTTGTGCTGGTGTTGATTGTGCTGGCGCTGTTTCTACGTTTCAGAATTGCGATCTGGGTAGCGGCGGGAATTCCGATAGGCATTTTTGGTGCGCTCGCAGTTTTCCCCGCGCTGGATATCACCATCAGTTCAATTGCGATCATGGCATTTATCCTGGTGCTCGGCATCATCGTCGACGATGCCATTGTGGTCGGTGAACGCGTGCATGTGCTTGAGCAAGAGGGGATGGGCAGCGAAGAGGCGGCTATCGAGGGCACTTATGAGGTTTCCGTACCCGTCATATTCGGCGTACTGACAACAGTAGCGGCTTTTTTACCTTTGTTGTTACTGGAAGGGCCACTGGGTGGATTTTTCAGTGTTATCGGCGGCGTGGTTATTCTATGTCTGACCGCGAGCGTAATTGAGTCGCAGCTGATTTTGCCGGGACACCTGGCGCATCGCAGAACCACGGCGCATCCGCTGGAGCGTCTGAAAATCATAAAAATCTGGCAAAAGTTCCAAGCCCGATTCTCCACTGGTATGGAGAGTTTTGCTGCCAATATTTATCAACCAGCGCTGCTCAAATGTCTCAAATATCGATACGCGACCTGGGCAGGTGCTACGGCCGTCATCATCATTACGGTCGGTTTGCTCGCCAGCGGCAGAATTGTGTTCCAGTTTTTCCCAGCCGTCGAAGGTGATCGCATCTATGCCAGTTTGCAGATGCCGGAAGGCGTTGCAGTTGAGTTGACCGAGCGTGCTCTTGAGCGGCTTGAATCAACCGCCAATGAACTGATTGCTGAACTTGAGCAGGAATTAGCCGCGCGTCAGGCATCCGAGGGTATCGAGACAATCGGCGTTGTCGAACGCACACTGACAACCTTGGGCGGGCGGGTTAATCGCGGCGGACCTCCGTCCGGACGCGGCAGCGTCGGTGGCAGTCATATCGCCGAAGTGGTCATGCTTCTACATAGTTACGACGATAGAGGCCAGATCAGCGCCAATGAGATTCGTGATCGTTGGCGAGAAAAGGTTGGGCTGATTCCGGACGCATTGGAGTTAACATTTGTGTCGGATTCCTTCTCAACAGGTCAGGCACTGAGCTTCCGCCTGGAAGGTCGTGATGAGGAAAGCCTGCAGCTAGTGACGGCCGAGTTGCGAGATATTCTGGCGCGCTACCCCGGAGTGTTTGATGTCTCCGATTCATTCCGGGCCGGCAAACAGGAAGTGCAGATTCAGCTGCTTGAGGAAGGCCGGCTGCTTGGATTTACGCTTGACGATGTGTCCCGGCAAGTACGCCAGGCGTTTTTTGGCGCCGAAGCTCAGCGAATCCAGCGTGGCACTGACGAACTCAGGGTCATGGTGAGATATCCGGAAGACGAGCGCAGTTCTCTTGGCAATCTCGAAAATCTCATGCTGCGCACACCCAGCGGTGGCGAAGTGCCGTTGGCCAGCGTAGCAAGTATGTCCCTGGGAAACTCGTACTCAAACATCAACCGCGAAAACGGACGACGTGTGATCACGGTTAATGCTGACGTTAACAGAACAGTCAGTGCGCCAGAAGAGGTGACCCGCGAGGTTGTTGGTGGATTCCGGGATCGTTGGGCATCCGAGTACGATGTCACGCTGGTGCTGGGTGGCGAGGGCGAGCAACGTACCGAATCACTGGGCGCGCTGTTTAGTGCCTATCCGCTGGCGTTGTTATTGATTTACGCACTGCTTGCCATACCGCTGAAGTCTTACACGCAGCCGTTGATCATCATGACAGTGATTCCGTTTGGTGCGATTGGCGCCATTCTTGGCCATTTCATTATGGGCACAGAACTGGTGTTCTTTTCGATTATTGGTATGGTGGCTTTGGGAGGGGTTGTCGTAAACGCCAGTCTATTGCTGGTCGATTATGTCAATAAAGAAGTCGCTTCCGGGAAGTCATTAAATGAAGCGGTGACCAAGGCCGGTGTTGCGCGTTTCAGGCCTATCTTCCTGACAACGTTCACAACGTTTATCGGTTTGGTGCCGTTGATGTTCACGCCCACGCCCGCTACATTTTTTATTGTTCCGATGGCGATTTCGCTGGCGTTTGGTGTACTTTTCGCTACGGCCATTACCCTTTTCCTGGTGCCTGCCCTGTACATGGTTCTGTATGACTTCTCCCGCCATCATATTCTGGAAGATCAGGAATACGATGCCGAGCAGAAAGTCGCGCGCCAAGCACATGCAACTGCGCAGCTGGAGAGAGGATCACACGTATAACGCTGCCGGCAAGGCAGCACCAACCGGAAGCGCACGATGGAAAACACAGACGCTGAACTGAACCTTCACACTCCCGGGTTCGCGCAAAGCGCTCTGTGCTTTTTCGGTAACCTGCTGATCATTATTGTTGGCATGTTTGTCCTGAAGGTCAGTCTGCACAGCCTGATGTTTTTGTGTCTTATATGGACCGGCGCCCATGCGCGGGTTCTCGGATATCATTACACGGATATTCGCTCAATGATGAGCGCCGGTATTACCCAGGCCCTGCCCGCCGTTTACATCTTTTTGCTGATAGGTCTGGTGATCGCATCGTTTATGCACAGTGGCACCGTTGCGTCGCTGATTTATCATGGACTTGATTTGCTCAGCCCGTCTTTGTTTCTGGCGGCCGGACTTGTGCTGTGCAGCCTGATGTCGGTCGCAACCGGTACCTCATGGGGAACTGCCGGCACACTTGGTGTGGTACTCATTGGTATCGGCGGCGCCATGGGCATCCCCTTGCCTATTGTTGCCGGTATGGTGGTGTGCGGCGCTACGTTCGGAGACAAACTCTCACCAGTGTCTGATACCACCAATCTGGCGGCGATGAGCGCCGGCACCAGTCTCTACCGACATATCGGGTCCATGCTCTACACCACCACGCCGGCGTTTGTTCTCAGTCTGCTGATCTTTCTGTTTTTGGGCATGCGCTTTGCGGGCAACACGCTGCCGGATGACGAGATTGCCACCATTCAACAGGCCTTGGCGGGTCAGTATCAGATGAACCTGCTGATTACCTTGCTGCCGCTGCTATTGATGCTGGTGCTGAGTCTGAAGCGCTATTCTGCAGAAATCGGTATGACCGCCAGTATCATTCTGGCGATGCTGATTGCTGTGTTGTATCAGGGCCAGCCAGTGACCGTGGTGATTGACGCCTTATGGCAAAACACGCCCGGTACCACCGGCATTGAAAGTCTTGATAGTTTGCTGGGCCGCGGCGGTATGTACAGCATGAGCTGGACATTGCTGCTGGCGCTGATGGCGTTGGCGCTGGGCGGCATATTGTTCAGGGCGGGATTTCTACGCGCCTTGCTGGAAGGTTTTATCTCGCGGGTACGCACCGTTACCGGCCTGATTGCCAGCACCATTGCCGCCTCGCTGGCGGGAAACATCGCCATGGGCGAGGCTTACATCAGCATTATTCTCAATTGTCAGTTGTTCAGCCGCGCCTATGACGACAAGAAGCTCGATCGTGCGGTGTTGTCACGCTCCGTTGAAGAGGGCTCGACAATGACCACTGGTTTGATTCCCTGGACAACCGCCGGAGCCTTTTATGCGGCTACTCTTGGGGTGCCAGTGCTCGATTATCTGCCTTATGCTTTTCTGAATTATCTGAACCCGCTGATTTCCATAGGTATGGCGGCCATGGGCATTGGTTTGTTGCGCAAAAAGGCCGGCAGTCGTCAGCCAGGGAGACCATAAGTGACCATGCAATCATTGTTATCCAGACTTGTTTTAACCGGCGCCATGATTGGCTTAATCCCTGCTCAGGCCGCGCATTCACAATCAGCTAGCGCAGGACAGCATCCGGGCAATCCTCTGCTGTACGCCCTGGCATGGAAACAAACCTCTGCCGAGTATCGGGCGCTGTACCATCAGGGCTTTAACATCGCAAGAATGCATGTGCAAAACGCTCTCGCTCAACAACAACCCGGCGACAAACCGCTGGCAGTGATCACCGATGTCGACGACACCGTGCTGCATGTATTGAGTTACTGGGGACACTTGGTCAACAGCAACAAAGACTTCTTTGAGGATGTGGTCTGGGATCAGTGGATTGGTCTTAACCTGATGTCCGCTGCGCCCGGTGCGCTGGAATTTCTGCAATTCTGTGAAGCCAATAACGTCGAAGTGTTTTACGTGACCAGCCGTGATCAGGGCGAGCCAACGCTGTCGATTGCCTTTTCCAATCTGCGTTCAGTCGGTGCGCCTTTTGTGGATGAGGAACACGTCACCGTGCTGCGTGAATCCTCCAATAAAGAAATTCGTCAAGATGAAATCATGCAATCGCACAATGTGGTGGTCATGCTTGGCGATAATCTGAATGACTTCCGCCGCAAGTACTACGTGCGAGGCGATATTGACGGGCGCATCGCTGCGATGGAAGAGGACAAACATTTGTTTGGCATGCAGTACGTGATGTTCCCCAATCCCACCGATGGCCACTGGCTGGCGGCCATTTTTGGTGACTCAGAGCCACCCGCCTCCGCTGAAAATCGCGATATTCTGCGTGAAGCGGCAACACGCTCGGCGTGGGATGGTGAGCCTGCTCCCTGAATGTGGCGGCCTTGATGGATCTGCCATTGATTGCAGCGCTGTCGGTTTTTGAGGCAATGACAGTAAAGCAAAATTAATGATTGACAGTTTTTGGATGGCAGGATTACTCTTCAGTCATGTTCAACTGAGAAATGAAAAAGGAGGTGATCCAATGTCTAGTGGTATGTCTTCGGCTCAAGTGGATTTTGGTGTTATTGATGACGTGGGGACTTGCGCCCTGTAGCCTTGATAACTCGGTTCCATTGGAGCCATGCATCACGGAAAGGGAGCGTAAGCTCCCTTTTTTAGTTTTTGGATTTCAGTCAACACATTAAAAAAACAGCCAAGCATGACAGGTTAAGACAATGAGCAGAATCGTTTATCTGAATGGAGAATACCTGGCACAGGCGGATGCAAAAATTTCCGTGTTTGATCGAGGGTATCTGTTTGGTGACGGTGTGTATGAGGTCATCCCGATTATTCAGGGCAAGTTGGTTGATGAGGATTATTCTGTGCAGCGCCTGCGCCGCAGTCTGGCAGAAATTGAAATCAGCTGGCCGTGTTCTGAAGCGGAATACCTGCAGATGCTGCGCGAGTTGATCAGCCGCAACCAGGTGCAGGAAGGCATGGTCTACGTGCAGGTAACACGCGGCATTGCCGAGCGTGATTTTTCGTATCCCAAAAACCTTAAACCATCACTGATGGCCTATCCGACACACAAAGCCATTCTTAATAACCCGCTTGCAGAAACCGGGGTCAGTGTTGTTTCCACTGAGGATCTGCGCTGGAAACGTCGTGATATCAAATCACTGAATCTGCTGGCGCAATGTATGGCCAAACAACAGGCCGCCAAACAAGGTGCGTATGAAGCGTGGATGACTGAAGACGGTTTTGTCACCGAAGGCGGATCTTCCACGGCGTTTATTGTGAAGAACAACACCGTGATCACTCGCGCGCTGTCCAACAGCATTTTGCCGGGTGTGCGCCGGCGGGTGTTGGTGGAAATGGCGGAGCGCGGAGGATTCAAGCTGGAGCAGCGCGCGTTTTCCATTGCTGAAGCACTCGCTGCAGACGAAGCCTTTCTGAGTAACGCCAGCAGCCTGGTGCTGCCCATTGTCAGCGTTGACGGGCATATCATTGGTGATGGCAAACCGGGTCCGGTAACCCGTGATCTGCGAGCCCGGTACATTGCCGCGCTGCTGGCCGAGGCATCTTCGAAGTAGTATCCGTAGCAAACACATAAAAAAGCCATACGCCAAAGGGTGGCTGATAAAAAATTTTTAAAAAAATAAAGGGATTACCATGAACAAGTTCAGAACCGGAAGATCGTTTTTTGCCCGCACGCTGGCGGCCACACTGGTGTTGTTACTGCCGTTGTCTCTGTTTGCTGAAGGCGGTCGTACGCCGCTGCGAGTGCAAAACGGCATTGTCACCAGTGCTTCGCGACTGGCCTCTGACGTGGGAGTGGATATCCTCAAACAAGGCGGCAATGCCGTTGACGCAGCGGTTGCAACCGCTCTGGCATTGGCGGTCACCTGGCCCACCGCCGGCAATATCGGTGGCGGTGGTTTCCTTGTGTATCACGGTGATGATGGTCATGCCACCACGTTCGATTTTCGCGAAAAAGCGCCGATGGCATCCACTGAGAACATGTTTATGGGCGCTGATGGTTTAAGTACCAACATGCAGCACCGCGGATTTCTGTCGGTGGGTGTACCCGGCACCGTCGCCGGCTTGTATCTGGCCCATCAGCGTCTGGGCAAGCTGCCGTGGGCTGACCTGGTGGCACCGTCAGTGGCACTGGCGCGTGATGGCATCCCGGTGACGTACGCACTGTACAGCGGATTTACGTCCAACCAGAGTTTCTGGGATCAGTTCCCTTCGTCGGCAGCGGTGTTTTTAAAAGCCGATGGCACGCCCTATGAATTGGGTGACACCTGGAAACAACCCGATCTGGCGCGCACACTGGAGCGCATTCAGAACGAAGGTCGTGACGGGTTCTACAAGGGCGACAATGCGCGCAATCTGGCGGCCTTTATGCAGGCCAACGGCGGTATCATTACCGAAGAAGACCTCGCATCCTACGAAGCCGTCGAACGCGAGCCGGTGCGTGGCACCTATCGCGGGTACGAGATTGTCAGCATGCCACCACCCAGCTCAGGCGGCATTGGCATCATCCAGATGCTGAATATTCTGGAAGGGTTTGATCTGGCAGCGGCGGGGCATAATTCTGCGCAGTACCTGCACCTGCTGACCGAATCCATGCGTCGCAGTTACGCCGATCGAGCTGAGTTTCTGGGTGACCCGGATTTTAATTCTGACATGCCGGTCAGCCGTCTGATCAGCAAAGAACATGCAGCGTCGCTGCGCGCAACCATTGACCCTGACAAAGCCTCGGTCAGCGACGAAAGTGCATTTGGCAACATTTACGAAAGTGAAGAGACCACACACTTTTCGGTTGTTGATAAAGACGGCAACATGGTGTCGCTGACCTACACACTGGAGAACGGTTACGGCTCGCGTATTGTTGCCGGCGGCGGCGGGTATCTGCTCAATAACGAAATGGGTGATTTTAATCCGGTGCCAGGTGTCACTAACCGCAATGGGCAGATTGGTACACCACCGAATCTGGTGGCGCCGCAAAAGCGCATGTTGTCCAGCATGTCACCCACCATCGTGGCCAAAGACGGCAAGCCGGTGCTGGCGATTGGCAGCCCGGGCGGACGCACCATCATCAACATCACCATGCAGGCCATCGTCAACGTCATTGACCACGGCATGAATGTGGCCGAAGCCGTCGAAGCGGGCCGCATCCATCATCAGTGGTTGCCGGATACCACCAGCATGGAAGGCCGCATGTTCTCGCCAGATACCATCCGTTTGTATGAAGCCATGGGGCACACCACCAGCGTGCGTGGCACTCAGGGCTCGGCCATGGGCATTTTTATTGACCGCGAAACCGGTTTGTTCCACGGCGCGGCAGACTCGCGTGCCGGTGATGGTGCGGCGGTGGGGTATTGACTGACGGGTAGCGCGTGGAATGGCTCAGCCCTTGAATCCACGCCCTACCAGATACACTTCTCTTGAGCGTGCCCGTGACGCATCAGGTTTGCGCACCACTACTTTGTCAAAACTGGTGCGCACTTCTTTGACGTAGTCATCATAGCCTTCACCGTGGAATACCTTGGTGACAAAATTGCCGCCGGGTTTTAACACCTGGCGCGCCATATCCAGGGCCAGTTCCACCAGATACATGGACGATGCCTGATCAGCGGCATCCACACCGCTGATATTGGGAGCCATATCCGACATAACCAGGTCGGCCTGCGCCCCGCCGAGTTTTTCCAGAATCTGGTCAAACACGGCCTGCTCAGTAAAATCGCCTTGAATAAAGTCAACATCAGCAATGGAGTCCATGGGCAGGATGTCCGAGGCAATCACGCGGCCTTTGGGTTCAACCAGCGGCGCAATCACCTGCGACCAGCCACCGGGCGTTGATCCCAGATCCAGCACCAGCATGCCGCGCTGAATCAGGCGGTCTTTTTCAATAATCTCGAGGATTTTGTAACTGGCGCGCGATCGGTAACCGTCAATTTGCGCTTGTTTGACATACGGATCGTTGACGTGTTCATCCAGCCAACGTTTGCTGCTTTTAGAGCGGGCCATAATTGAGAGCAGTCCTTGGTTGTATGTGGGGGTTGTATATGACGGTGTGGGTGACTGTGTGGGTGACTTTACAAGGTCAAAAGCATACCATACGGGCCTGACACAAAACCTGAGCAAGGCTGTCGGCCTGATCAGGTACATAAACCTCTGCCGGGGACACCGGCCAGGATTCGCAAGCATGATTCGCATCACCGAGCTGGCGTTGCCACTTGACCATCCCCCTGAAGCCTTACGCCCCACCATCACACGCCGGCTCGGCATTGCCGACAAAGATCTGATCGATTTTACGGTGTTCAAGCGCAGCTACGACGCCCGCAAGAAGAATACCGAGATCACTTTTGTTTACATCATCGACCTGTCTGCCAATAACGAGTCGTCCATTCTGGCGCGTCTGGCGGGTGACGCGCATATCCGGCCGGCGCCAGACACAGGCTATTACCCGGTCGCCTCTGCGCCGGAAGACCTCACCGAGCGGCCAGTGATTATCGGCTTTGGTCCCTGTGGATTATTTGCCGCACTGACATTGGCGCAGATGGGATTTAAGCCCATTGTGCTGGAGCGCGGACGCGAAGTCCGCCAGCGCACCAAAGACACCTGGGCGTTATGGCGCAAGCATGTGCTGACGCCCGAATCGAACGTGCAGTTTGGTGAAGGCGGTGCTGGTTTATTCTCCGATGGCAAACTCTACAGCCAGATCAAGGATCCCAAATTTTATGGCCGCAAAGTCATGCAGGAGTTTGTGCGCGCGGGTGCTCCTGACGAGATCCTGTATGTCAGCAAGCCGCACATTGGTACCTTCCGCCTGACCGGCGTGGTCTCTGCCATGCGTGAAGAAATCCGCGCTTTGGGCGGTGAGGTCAGATTTGAGACCAGGGTCAGTGACTTTCTGATTCGTGATGGCCGCATGCAAGGTGTTGTCCTGGACAATGGTGAACAGATTCATAGCCGCTATGTGGTGCTGGCGCTTGGCCACAGTTCGCGTGATACCTTCCGTCAGTTACACACCCGTGGTGTCTTTATGGAGGCTAAACCTTTCGCCTTGGGTTTTCGTATTGAGCATCCCCAGTCTCTGATTGATAAAGCCCGACTGGGCAAGTATGCGGGACACTCGGCGCTGGGGGCAGCAGATTACAAGCTGGTGCATCACGCCAAAAATGGCCGTGCGGTGTACAGCTTCTGTATGTGCCCGGGCGGCACCGTGGTGGCAGCAACCTCGGAAGCGGGGCGAGTAGTCACCAACGGTATGAGCCAGTATTCGCGTAATGAGCGCAATGCCAACGCCGGTATTGTGGTGGGCATCAGTCCGGAGCAGGATTTCCCGGGCGGTCCGTTGGCGGGTCTGTCTTTGCAGGAGTCTCTGGAGTCACACGCTTATGTGTTGGGTGGCAGTGACTACTGCGCGCCGGGACAATTGGTGGGTGATTTTATTCGCGCCCAAGCGTCCAGCGAATTGGGTGATGTTGAACCCTCGTACAAACCAGGTGTAAAACTGGGCGACCTGGCGACTGCGCTGCCCGCGTATGCCATTGATGCCATCCGCGAAGCGCTGCCGGTGTTTGGTCGGCAGATTCGTGGGTTTGACCGCGACGATGCGGTGTTGACCGGCATTGAATCGCGTACTTCATCGCCGCTGCGCATCACCCGCGACAATCAACACCTGCAAAGCCTGAATACCCGTGGCTTGTATCCCGCCGGTGAAGGCGCCGGTTACGCCGGTGGAATTTTGTCTGCTGGTGTGGATGGCATCAAAGTCGCTGAGGCGCTGGCAATCGCCATGCTGGCAGACAGAGCCGACACGCCCGGCAAGCTGCGGGGCCAACACTGATGCAACGCATGAAAGTTGATGACGTTAAAAAACTGCATCAGAAAAAGTACCGCGAAGAGTTTGCGTGTTTTCTGGCCGAAGGGGAGCACCTGGTGCTGGAGCTGGAAAAGGCCGCGGTTTACAACACAGCCTTGCAGGCCAGTGAGTTGTATGTCACCGATCACTACGCCTACCGGGATACTCGATTCCACAAACACCCGGTCTCAGAGCGAGTCATGCAGCAATTAAGTGACACCCGGTCACCGCAGGGCATTGTGGCGCGGGTGCCCATCAGCGCCTTGACGCAGTTGCCGCGGCTGCCCCGGGCAATCTACCTGTACGAAGTGCAAGACCCTGGCAATCTGGGCGCCATCTTGCGCACGCTGGGTTGGTTTGGCGGATTTGAATGTCTGCTGAGCCCAGGGTGTGTTGATCCGTTTAACAGTAAGGTGGTGCGTGCCAGCATGGGGGCGATTTTTTATGTGCCACTGGTGTTGGACGCCGGGATTGACTTGGTTCATGCCCGCTTCAAGCAGCCTGCCTGCCTGTCATTGGGCGGCAAGTCGCTGGACTGCGCTGCGTTTCAGCATGCGGATTGCCTGATTTTTGGCAATGAAGCCCGCGGTCTGCCCGAGCGGTTAATTCAGGAAGCAAGTGCCGCGACTTACTCGATACCGGGTAGTGGCCAGATTGACTCGCTGAATCTTGCTGCCACCGTCAACATGTGTGTTTACGAACTCATGAGGCGTTGATATCACCGCGCGACTGAACACCATCTCTGCCAGCCGTCACGGGGTTTGATTAAACTGCAGCGCTGCAAGTCGGGCATACAGTTCATTGTTAAGCAGTAATTCCTCATGACGCCCCAGTGCAATCAGTTTGCCTTGTTGCATCACGGCAATGTTGTCGACATTGCGCACTGTCGCCAACCGATGCGCGATGATGATGGTGGTGCGACCCGGCATCAGGCGTTCAATAGCCATTTGTACTTTGCGCTCACTTTCGGCATCCAACGCGCTGGTGGCTTCATCCAGCAGCAGAATCTTTGGATCTTTAAGAATAGCGCGTGCGATGGCCAGCCGCTGTTTCTGGCCGCCTGACAGGCGAATACCGGATTCTCCCAGATAACTGTGCCAGGTATCTGGCAAATTGACGATAAACTCACTGGCGTAGGCTGCTTCCGCTGCGGCCATGACCTCATCATCACTGGCATCCGGGCGACCGTAACGAATGTTTTCCATCACCGTTCCGGTAAACAAGGCTGGCTGCTGACTGACCAGTGCAATCTGCTGACGCAACACCAAGGGGTCAAGATTGCGGATATCAATACCATCCAGCAGCACCTGACCTGACTGGGGATCGTAAAAACGCAGCAGCAGCTCAAACACCGTGGACTTGCCAGCGCCGGAAGGGCCGACCAGCGCCAGGCTGGTGCCAGCAGAAATCTCCAGGTCAAGACCATCCAGTGCCGCCTGTGCCGGCCGGCTGGGGTAGTTAAAATGGACATTCTTGAGTGTCAGGGTGCCCTTGACTGCCTGCGTCAGTGTGTGCGGATTGGCTGGCGCCTGAATTCGTGTCTTGGCCTGCAGCAGTTCCATCAGCCGTTCTGTGGCGCCGGCAGCGCGCTGCAGATCACCAATGACCTGACTGATGGCGCCGACTGCGGTCGCCACCATCACCGCATATACCACAAATGCAGTTAACTCACCGGCACTCATGCGCCCGCTGATGACGTCCTGCCCGCCCACCCAGATCATCACCGCCAGTGCCGCAAATACCAGTGTGATCACCAGTGCAATCATCAGTGATCGTGAGCGGATCTGCGCCAGTGCCACGGTGAAGGCCGATTCTACATGGCCTGAGAACATTCTCTCGTCTTCCGCCTGATGATTGTAGGCCTGCACGGTTTTGATCTGCTGCAGGCTTTCACCCACATAAGCGCCGACGTTGGCAATCTGATCCTGGGTTTTACGGGATTGTTTGCGCACGCGCCGCCCAAAAATCACGATAGGGCCGATCACCAGTGGAATACAAATCAGCACCACGCTGGTCAGGCGCGGGTTGGTAATAAACAGAAACACCACGCCGCCAACCAGCAGCAGAAAATTGCGCAGGGCAATGGAGGCTGAAGACCCGATAACGGTCTGAATCAGTGTGGTATCGGTGGTGATGCGCGACTGAATTTCGCCGCTGATGTTTTCTTCGAAATACGACGGATGCATCTGCAGCAAATGATTAAACACCGCTTTGCGGATATCGGCAGTAACCCGCTCGCCCAGCCAGGACACCCAGTAAAATCGTGCAAAGGTGCCCAGTGCCTGCAGGATAGAAACCAGCAAAAACGCCAGCACGGCCTGACCCAGTGTTTGAGCAGACCCAGCGACAAAACCCGCGTCGACAATAATACGAGCGTACTGCACAAGACCCAGGGTGATGGCGGCGGTAAATATCAGCGCCGCCGTTGCCATCATCAGCTGTCGTGTATAGGGCCGCATAAACGGCACTACCTGCACCAAGGTCTGCCAGGGGGTGGGTGTTGTCACTGACTCGGTGACGGGGATTGAAGCGGTCGGGGATTGTTGGTTTGATTCGGACATGGCAGGATTCTGTCACGCGGGTCATCGCTGCAGCAAGTGTCAAAAGTCGTACGGGCGTCACCGCGCGACAGTCAGTTTTTAATTGAGTTCTGCTACGGGGCTGCCGTATCCTGCCATCTGTTGTATATCCTCAATCTGCACGTCCACTTTTACTCAACGCATCTGCGGAGATTCATCATGAACATTCTGAAAAATCTGGGCATCGCTGCCCTGATGGCAGTCAGCTTTTCCCTGTCTGTCAAAGACTTGGCCGCCCAAGACATGCCAGACACCATTACGGTTGCCAGTTCGGCGTTTGAACACCACGGCACGGTGCCGTTGGCCTACACCGCCTATGGCGACAACAAGGCGCCGCAGATTACCTGGAGCAATCTGCCGGAAGGCACCGTGCAACTGGCCTTGGTGATGGATGATCCGATTGTGCCAATGCCGCAGCCGTTTGTGCATTGGGTGGCGTACAACATCCCCGCCGATGCCGCCGAATTACCCGAAGGATTGACCAAAGAAGCCAATGTGACCGGTGTTGCCGGACTGGACGGCATGATCAATGGCGTCAACGGTATCCGCCAGGTCGGATACTTTGGTCCGCGTCCGCCGGTGGATGGCAAGCTGCACGCTTACCACTTCCGCATTTTTGCCCTGGATGCTGCCCTGAATCTGGACGCAGGACTGAACAAAGAGCAACTGATGGCCGCCATTGAAGGGCATGTGCTGGGCACTGGCATGCTGATGGGGCACTACGAACAGAAGTAATTTTTGCGGGGCCAGAGATGGCCCCGCCAAGCGGCTCACAGAAAATCGCGCAAAGGTAAAACACCCATGAATAAACTCTCCCTGTTGGGCGCGCTGTGTGCGCTCAGTCTGTCAGTTTCCGCGCAGGCCGCTGATGCCGTGCGCCAGACCAAAGGTAACTTCGAAGACAAATTCCGCCAGCTTGACGAAGTACTGCCAACGCCAAACACCTACCGCAATGCGGCGGGTCAGCCGGGCCATCAATACTGGCAGCAAGAGGTGGACTACAACATTTCCGTCACACTTGACGAAGCTGCACGGCGGCTGGATGCCAGCCAGACGGTGACCTACCAGAACAATTCACCCGATACGCTGGGTTATCTGTGGTTGCAACTTGATCAGAACATCTTCAAACGCAATTCCATGTTTGAGCTGACAGAAACGTTTGGCAGCAGTCCGCGGGTTGAAACCGGCAGTGGCAGTGCGCCCGCCCGCATGAGTCTGGGCACTCTGCAGCGCCAGCAGTACATGGCCGACAATGAACTGGGTTATGAAATCCACACGCTGGAAGATAGCGCCGGCAACGCGCTGCCCTTCACCATTGTGGGCACACTGATGCGGGTTGATCTGGCGCAGCCGCTGCGTCCGGGTCAGAGCACAGCGTTTGAACTGGACTTCAGCTTTAACATTGTGGAAGCCGGTTTGCTGGGCGCGCGCAGTGGTTACGAACATTTCCCCGACGATGCACGCGAAGGCGGTAACGATATTTTCCTGCTGGCGCAGTGGTTCCCACGCCTGGCCGCTTATACCGACTATGAAGGCTGGACCAATAAAGAGTTTCTCGACAGCGGTGAGTTCACCCTGGAGTTTGGTGACTACGAAGTCGACATCACGGTGCCGGCTGACCACATCGTGTCCTCAACCGGAGTGTTGCAAAACGCCAGTCAGGTGTTGACTGCTGACCAGCGTGACCGCCTGGAGCAGGCCGAAGATGCCGCGCGTCCGGTTTACATCGTGACGCCAGACGAAGCGCTGGAAAATGAGCGTGAAGCGACCACCGAGACCAAAACCTGGCGCTTTAACGCTGAACGCGTGCGGGATTTTGCCTGGGGCTCGTCACGCAAATTTATCTGGGATGCCAAAGGTTTCCGGCAGGACAACGCAGAGGTTCCCTTGGTGATGGCGATGTCGTTTTTTCCCAAGGAAGGCGATCCGCTGTGGTCAGAGTATTCCACCGAAGTGGTGATTCACACCATGGAAGTCTATAACCGCTTTGCATTTGATTATCCCTACCCGGTGGCGCAGTCCGTGAACGGGCCTGTTGGTGGTATGGAATACCCAATGATCACCTTTAATGGTCCACGCACCACCTTGCAAGATGACGGCAGCCGCACCTACTCGCTGGCGGAAAAACGCTTCCTGATCGGCGTGGTGATTCACGAAATCGGCCACATTTATTTCCCCATGGTGGTGAACACCGATGAGCGGCAATGGACGTGGATGGATGAAGGCATCAACAGTTTCCTCGATGCGGCTGCCGGTCGTGAATGGGATCCGGATATCCCCTGGGGTAATGAGCCGCGCGACATTGTTGACTACATGCGCTCCACCGATCAGCAGCCGATCATGACGCAGTCTGACAGCGTCACGCGTCTGGGGCCTAATGCGTACTCCAAACCCGCCACTGCGCTGAACATCCTGCGTGAAACCATCATGGGCCGCGAGTTGTTCGATTTTGCATTCCGCGAATACGCGCAGCAGTGGAAGTTCAAGCGCCCGACACCGTCGGATTTTTTCCGCATCATGGAAGACGCTTCCGGTGTTGACCTGGACTGGTTCTGGCGTGGCTGGTTCTACAGCACCGATCATGTGGATATTTCTCTGGATCGTGTGTACGCCATGCAACTGGATACCCGTGACCCCGACATTGATTACCAGCGTCGCCGCGACGAAGAGGCCAACAAGCCGGCTTCAATATCATCATCGCGCAATCGCGAAGAAGGCATGCTGAGCTGGGTTGAGCGCAACCCCGATGTCACCGACTTCTATGACGACAACGACATCTACACCGTGACCAACCTGGAACGCAATCAATACCAGAGTTTCCTCGAAGGTCTGGATGAGATTGAGCGCGCCGTGTTTGATCGGGCCATGGAAGAAAACAAGCACTACTACGTGCTGCAGTTCTCCAATGCCGGCGGACTGGTGATGCCCATCATTCTACAAATGACCTACGAAGATGGCAGCGTTGAAGACATGTACATTCCCGCAGAGATCTGGCGCCAGAACGCACACAATGTCAGCAAGCTGATTATTGCTGACAAACCTGTCAGCAGCATTGTGCTTGACCCACGCTGGGAAACGGCCGACACCGATATGGAAAACAACTTCTACCCGCGACGAAT